>CAZCEZ010000065.1:0-21110 GCA_964497795.1 uncultured Acidimicrobiaceae bacterium
GCTCAAGCTCGACATGGCCCGCCAGTGCTGGGACGAGGCCCGCCACTGCGAGATCTCCGTGAAGCTCTCCGAGTGGATGGGCACCGAGATCGGCGAGTTCTCCGAGAACGCCTTCCTCTTCCAGGCCGCCTGCAACCCCGACCCGGTGCTGCGCCTCACCGGCGTCAACCGGGCGCTGGAGGGCCTGGCCATCGACGTGTTCAACACGATGAAGGAGTTCGGCGACGTCGCCGGAGACCCGGTCCTCGAGTTCTGCGAGGACTGGATGCTGGCCGACGAGGTGACCCACGTGAAGATGGGCTCGGACTGGCTGCGCAAGCTCACCGCCAACGACAAGGAGCGCCAGACCAAGGCGCTCGAGTTCCAGCGGGTCGTGGACAAGCTGTTCTCCTTCGGCGGCTTCCGCGGCGACGAGGACGAGAACCCCGTCCAGCTCGCCCGCCGCTTCCGCGAGCTCGCCGGCTTCGACGACGTCGAGATGGACGAGATCGCCCAGCTGTCCAAGGAGGCCACGGCCGAGACGATGGAGCGCTCGAAGCTCGCCGCCCAGGCTCGCGAGCAGGCCGTCACCGGCGCCGCCGCCGGGGAGGGCTGAGGGTGCCGACGACCGTCGAGCCGGCCACCTTCTCGATGGTCGACTTCGACGCGGCCGAGATCGCCGCGCTCGTCGACCGCCTCGCGTCCACCGCCGGGCTCGATCCCGACGTCGACATCCGGATCGAGGTCGACGAGACGTCCGCGCTCGGCCACACCGACCTCACCTCCGTCGACCCGGTGGTGATCCGGACCCAGTCCGGGGCGCTCGAGGACCCCAAGCGGATCCGGGCCTTCGCCCCCGACATCGCCGCCGACGTGCTCGGCCGCTACCTCCTGCGCGCCGCCGACCGCCGCTCCGCGGGCTTCGCCGACGCGCCGGGCGACGACGAGCTCACGCTGTCCCAGCGCTGCGCGTGGGACGTGCACGCCGCAGGCCGTCTGGCCCGGTCCGGGGCCCCGGTCCACCAGCAGCGCTGGCGGTACGCGTTCCGGAACCGGCACGGCTTCACCGACGCCGCCGACGCCGCCTTCGACCAGCTGTGGGACGCCGACGGCCTCGACTGGGCCGCCGTGTCGCGCATCAGCGCCGAGACCGAGGCGCAGAACCCGGGGGCGCTCGAGCGCTGAGCGGCCGACCGGGCCACCGAGCGCGCACGGGACCACCCGCTCCGGGTGGTCCCGTGTGCGTCCGGGCCTGCCGATGCCCGGCGACGGTGCGTTCGCGCACAGACGGGTGGACACATCTGACCCATGATGACCACGTCCTCACGACGAGGAGCGTCTGGTCCCGCTCACCGTCGTTCGAGGACACCGTCTCGGCGGGAACCCAGACGGCGGACGCCGGGGGCGGGTCGATCGACCCGCCCTCGGCGCGTCCGGCCGGTGGTCGGCGGCGAGCGAGCGTCCCGGGTGCGGCGTCGGCGGACGGCGTCCGGTGATGCCGCGACTCAGGCCAGGTCGTGGGCCGAGATGCCCTCGAGGAGGTCGATCGTCGGCGGACCCGACAGGAGCGGCACGACCGTCTCGGCCATGGCGACCATGGCCGGGGAGTCGAAGTGGGCCTGCTGGGCCGCCCCGCTCTCCCACTTCTGGATCACGACGTAGCGCTCCGGCACGGTGACCGACAGGCACAGGTCGACGTTGCGGCACCCGTCGACGCCACGGGTCAGCACCACGTAGCGCGACAGCTCCCCGAGGAGCCGATCGGGGTCCGCGGCGTCGAACACCATCGTGACCAGCACCGTCTCCACCTCCCCGGGCGCCGAGCCGTCCGATCCGTCCGCTTCCTGGGCCACCGTGGTCCCCCTCCGATTTGCAGTCGTGTGACGATCTGAGCTACGGCCGCCCGGTCCGTTCTACGATCCACCGACCGGCGGTCCCACGGCACGAGCCCCTCGATCGAGCACTCGGAGCGTAGGCCTCCGGGTCGCACCCGGGTCGACGAAGGGAGTCCGGCGTGGCAGTCCCCCGCAGCGGCGATGACGAGGACCTGGTCCGGCTCTACCTCCGCGACATCGGGCGGCACCCGCTCCTGACCAAGGAGGACGAGGTCGCGCTCGCCCGCCAGATCGAGGACGGCGCCGCGGCCCGGGCGACGCTCGCGGCCCCCGGCCACATCACCCCGGCCGAGAAGGCCACGCTCAGGCGCCGCGTCAAGCGGGCCGACGAGGCCCAGCGCCGCTTCGTCCAGTCCAACCTGCGCCTGGTGGTGTCGATCGCCAAGAAGTACCAGGCCTCCGGACTGCCGCTGCTCGACCTGGTCCAGGAGGGGAACCTCGGGCTGATCCACGCCGTCGAGAAGTTCGACTGGCGCAAGGGCTTCAAGTTCTCGACCTACGCCACCTGGTGGATCCGCCAGGCCATCACCCGCGGCATCGCCAACACCGGGCGCACGATCCGCATCCCCGTCCACGCCGGGGACATGCTCGCCCGCCTCCAGAAGACGCGCATCCGCTTCGAGGCCCAGCACGGTCGGATGCCGACCGACGAGGAGCTGGCCGAGCTCGCCGACATGCCCGTGCCCAAGGTCCGCGAGGCCCTGCGCTTCGCGGCCGAGCCGGTGTCGCTGTCGGAGCCGCTGCGCGAGGAGGGCGACGCCGAGCTGGGCGACGTCGTCGAGGACACCGGGGCCCGCTCGCCCTTCGAGGTCGCCGCCGACGCCATGCTCCCCGCCGAGGTCGCCCGGATGCTCGAGACCCTCGACGTGCGCGAGCGCGAGGTCCTCCGCCTCCGCTACGGCCTCGACCGCGGCGAGCCCCGGACGCTCGAGGAGGTCGGCCAGGCCTTCGGCCTGACCCGCGAGCGCATCCGCCAGATCGAGGCCCGGGCCATGTCCAAGCTCCGCCACCCCAGCATCGAGTCCGGCGCCCGCGACCTCCTGGCTGTGTAGTCGGGGTCGCTCCGGGCGTGTGGTCGGGGTCGCTCCCCGGACGCCAGAAGGCCCCCACTCGGGACGAGCGGGGGCCTGTGGCGGAGGTGGACGGGAATCGAACCCGCCGCACGGGGATCGCCCGTGCCGACCGCTTTGAAGGCGGCGGAGCCCACCAGGTACTCGGACACCTCCACGGGCGACCCTAGGCGGCGGCCACCTACCCTGGCCCGCCATGAAGAAGCTGCTGCTGCTCGTCGTGCTCGTCGTCCTGGCCAGGATCGCAGCCAAGAAGGCCCAGCACGTCTGAGCGCCGGGACGGGCCCGCGTCGGGTCAGGCGCTCCGACGGGCCCGGTCCACCGCGCTCGCCGCCCGGCGCCGGAGGGCGCCGTCGGACGACCCGGACCGGGGCGACGGGAGCCGGGGCGACGGCAGCCGGGGCGACGAGAGCCGTGGCGACGGGAACCGGGGCAGGTCCGACAGCGCGGACCGCAACCGACCGGCGGCCCGGACCGGCACCGACTCCCGGCGTCGTCGCGCCTCCCGCCACAGCCACCAGGCCACGACGGCCGTCGCCCCGGCGCCGGCCAGCGCGGCGGTGCCGAGCCCGACCTGGGTCGCCGTGGGGATGACCACCCGCTCGCGCAGGGGCACCCGGTGGGTGAAGGTCAGCACCTCCCAGTCGCGCTCGCGTGCGATCCGAGCCAGCTCGCGGTCGGGGTTGACGGCGACCGCGTGGCCCACCGAGGCCAGCATCGGCTCGTCGGTGGCCGAGTCGCTGTAGGCGTAGGACGCGGCCAGGTCGATCCCGTCCCGCACGGCCAGGTGCTCGAGCACCCGCACCTTCTCCGGCCCGTAGCAGTAGAGCTCGACGTCGCCCGTGTACCGACCGTGCTCGTCGAGCACGGCGCGGGTCGCGATGGCCTCGTCGGCGCCCAGGTAGCGGGCCAGCGGCGCCACGATCTCCTCGGGGGAGGCGGAGACGATGAAGACCTTGCGCCCCGCGTCGCGGTGCATGGCCATCAGCTGCAGGGCCTCGTCGTAGACGATCGGCTCGACCACCTCGGCCAGCGTCTCCTGGACCAGGGCCGAGATGCGTCGCTGCTCCCACCCGGCCGAGACCCGGAGGGCGGCGTCGCGCACCCTGGCCAGCCTGGCCTCGTCCGCACCGAGGGTCAGGTAGATGGCCTGCGCCCACAGGGCCCGCAGCAGGAGCCGTCGGCTCACCAGGCCCTCCCGTCGGAGCGGGCCGCCGAACGCGACCATCGACGGACGGGCGATCACCGTCTTGTCCAGGTCGAAGAAGGCCGCCTCCACGGACGCGGAGCCTAGGAGGGCGCCGGGCCCGGCCCGACCGGGACCGCATCGCCACCCGCGGACCCTTGCGGCTCGGCGGCGCCGCTGGTAGAACGTCGATGCACCACGGGATGATCGAACACACCTCGATGCATCCCGCACAGGGGTCGGGTCGGCCCCGACCCGCCCGCTTCCCCCGCTCCCCGGTCGCCGAGTCGCGGCCGGCCGGACCCCGGGAGGCACCTCGTGCTCACCGCCCTCTGGGCCGCCAAGGGCGGCGCCGGCACCTCGACGCTGGCCGCCGCGCACGCCCTCGTCGTCTCGACCCGCACACCCTGCGTCCTCGTCGACCTGGCCGGCGACCTGCCCGCCGTCCTCGGCACCGACCTCGGGGGCGGCGACCGTCCCCCGGACGGGGTCGCCGAGTGGTCCCGAGCCGGGCGCGACGTCCCCGGCGACGCGCTCGAGCGCCTGCAGGTGCACGTCGCCGACGGCCTGGCGCTGCTCCCCCGGGGCCGCGGACCGATCGCGTCCGCCCGCGGCGACGTGCTCGCCGGCCTGCTCGCCGCATCGCCCCGCCACGTGGTCGTCGACGCCGGCACCGACCCCTCCGGCGCAGCGGCCGCCGTCGTGCGCGGCGCCGACCGGTCGATCCTGGTGACCCGGGCCTGCTACCTGGCGCTGCGCCGGGCGGCGGGCGCGTCCGTGGCGCCGACCGAGGTCGCCCTCGTCGCCGAGGCCCAGCGGGCCCTCGGGGCCGACGACGTCGCCGCCGCGCTCCGCTGCCCGGTCCGCACGACGGTCCCGGTCGACCCCGGCGTGGCCCGGGCCGTGGACGCCGGGCTGCTCGCCGCACGCCTCCCCCGCGCCCTCCGCCGGGCCGTCGACGCCCCCGCCGCGGCATGAGCGTCCCGATCGACAACCACGACGTGGGCGGCCTCGCAGCCGACGTCCAGGCCGGCCTGCTGGCCCGGGGCGGTCCGGTCGACCCGACCGCCGTGGCCGCCGCGGTCCGGGAGCGGGCGCCCCTGCTCGGCGCCGAGGTCGCCGACGCCGTGGTCCGGCGCACGCTGGCCCGGATCCAGGGCCTGGGCGAGCTCGACGTGCTCCTCGCCGACGCCGCCGTCACCGACGTGCTGGTCAACGGCCCCGGTCGGGTCTGGGTGGAGCGCGCCGGGCGCCTCGAGCGCACCGGGGTCCACCTCGACGCCGACGCCGTCGCCCGCCTCGTCGAGCGGATCGTCACACCCCTCGGCCTGCGCGCCGACCGTCGGGCGCCCCTGGTCGACGCCCGCCTCGCCGACGGCTCCCGGGTCCACGTCGCCATGCCGCCACTCGCCGTCGACGGCCCCTACGTGACCGTGCGCCGGTTCGCGGCCACGACCCTGCCGCTGGGCGCGTTCGGCCCACCCGAGGTCGCCGCGCTCCTGGTCGAGGCCGTGCGCTCCCGAGCCGACGTCGTCGTGAGCGGCGGCACCGGCGCCGGCAAGACCACCCTGCTCAACGCGCTGTGCCAGCACCTCGACCCCGGGGAGCGGGTGGTCACCGTCGAGGACGCCGCCGAGCTCCGCCTCCCGGGCGAGCACGTGGTGCGCCTCGAGTCCCGGCCCGCCGGCGCCGAGGGCGTGGGCGCCGTGGACATCCGGACCCTGGTCCGGAACGCGCTCCGGATGCGGCCGGACCGCATCGTCGTCGGCGAGGTCCGGGGCGGCGAGGCCCTCGACATGCTCCAGGCCCTGGCCACGGGGCACGACGGCTCGCTGTCCACCTGCCACGCCGACGGCCCGGTGCAGGCCCTGCGCCGGCTGGAGACCATGGCCCTGACCGCCGGCGTCGACCTGCCCCTGCGCGCCGTGCGCGACCAGGTCGCCGGGGCGGTCGACCTCGTCGTCCACGTCGCCCGGGGCCAGGACGGCGCCCGACGGGTGACCCAGGTCGCCGCCGTCCTCGACGAGGTCGACCACGACGGCCGCATCCGCACCCAGCCGCTGGTCGTCGACGGGGCACCGGTCCGGTGATCCGCCAGGCCGTCGCCCTCGCACCGGCTGCGACCGCGCTCGCCGTCGCCGCGTGCCTCTGGGCCCTGGCCGACGAGCGGGCCCGGCGACGGGTGCGGCACCGCCTCCCGCTCGGAGCGGACGATCCGGATCGCACGTCGGGTGGGCGGCCCGGCGGCCCGGCCCTCCCGGCCGCCGTGGCGCGGGCCCTCGAGGCCGCGGCCGTGACCGACCCGTCCGCTGCGGTCTCCCGCTGGCTCCTCGCCACGGGCGGCCTCGCGCTCGGCTCGCTGCTGCTCCCCGCCCTGCGGCTCCCGGCCGTCGCCGTCGCCGTCGCCGGCCCCGCCGTCGTCGTGGCCCGGCGAGGTCGCGCCGCCGCCCGTCGACGGGCGGGCGTGCCCGCCGCCCTGGACGTGGTCGCGGCCGGGCTCCGGGGCGGGCACCCGCTCCCCCGCGCCCTGGGCGACGCCGCCCGGTCCGTCCCCGTCCTGTGCGACGAGCTGCTCGCCGTCGTCCACGCCCACGAGGCCGGGCAGCCCCTCGTCGTGGCCCTGCGCGACTGGGGTGGGCGGCACCCCGACACGGCCACGGCCGTGGCCTCCGGCGCCCTCGCCGTGGCCGCCGAGGTCGGCGGCCCCGGCGCCCGTGCCGTCGACGGTGCGGCGAGCAGCATCCGCGACCGCCTCGCCGCCGAGGCCGAGGCCTCCGCCGCCGCGACCCAGGGGACGGCCTCCGCGGCCGTGCTCACCGTCGCACCCGTCGCCTTCGCCACGATGCTCGCCGGCCTCGACCCCGCCGCCGGGGGCTTCCTCCTGGGCACGCCCGCCGGCTGGGCCTGCCTGGCCCTGGGTGTCGGCCTCGACCTGCTCGGCGCCTGCTGGATGGCGATGCTCGTGCGGCGCGCCCGGTGACCGCGCTCGTCGCCGTCCTCGCAGGCGCCGCCGTCGCCGTGGCGCTGGCGCCCCGGCCGGTCCCGGCCCGGCTCGCCCCGGCGGCCCGTCCGGCGCCCGGCACCGGCGCCTCCCCCTCGCCCGCGCGACGGCGGTGGCGGGTCGCCGCCGCAGCCGTCGCCGTGGCCGTCCTGGCCGGACCGGTCCCCGGCGTCCTGGTCCTCGCCACCCACCTCCTCCTCCGGCGGCTCCGGTCGCTGCGCCGTGCGGCGCGGGCCGCCCGCCCCGCAGGCCCGCACCTCGACGCCGTCGCCGCCGACCTGCCCGAGCTGGTCGACCTCCTCGCGCTGGGGATCGGTGCCGGGCTGACCCTCCCCGCCACGATCGCGGTCGTGGCGCGGTCCGCACCGCCCTCCGTCGCCGACGCCCTCGCCCGGGTGGACGCCGCGGTGGCCGCCGGGGCCGGTCTCGAACCCGCCGTCGCGTCGCTCACCGAGCCGCTCGGGGAGGCGGGGCGCCCCCTCGTCCGGGCCCTCGTCGACCACCTCCGCTACGGCACGCCGCTGCTGCCCTCGCTCGAGCGGGTCCGCACCGAGGCCCGCGCCCACCGACGGCGCGCCGCCGAGGCCCGGGCCCGGCGCCTGCCGGTCCTGCTCCTGTTCCCCCTCGTGCTGTGCACGCTGCCGGCGTTCGGTCTCCTGACCGTCGCGCCGCTCGTGGCCGGCACCCTCGGCGCACTCGACGTGGGCCCCCTCGAGGCACCTGCCTCCCCCGCTCCCTGACCGGAGGAACCCGCATGCACCCCACCACCCACCGCCCCGCCCCACGGCGCCCGCACCGGCGCGCCGCCGGCAGCCGCGGCCAGTCGACGGCCGAGTACGCCCTCGTGCTGCTCGGCGCCGCCACCGTCGCCCTCGTCTTCCTGGCGTGGGCGGGACGGACCAGCCGGATCGGCGACCTGTTCGACGCCGTGCTCGACACCGTGATCGGCAAGGTGTGACCCGCACCGCCCCCGGGCGCCCGCCCGGGGGCGGGCCCGGCCCCCGGCCCGGTCACCGCGGCCAGGCCACCGTCGAGCTCGCCCTCGGACTCCCCGTCGTCGCCCTCGCCGTCCTGCTCGTGCTGCAGCTCGCCGTCGTCGGGCGCGACGTCGTCCTCGTGTCCCACGCGGCGCGGGAGGCCGCCCGCGCCGCCGCCGTCGAGCCCCGGCCGGGCACCGCGCTCGCCGCGGCGCGGGGCGCCTCCGGCGCCCTCGACCCCCATCGGATCACCGTCGCCGTGTCCCGCCGCGGCGCCACGGTCACCGTCGAGGTCCGCTACCGCGCCGTCACCGGCCTGCCCCTGGTCGGGGTCCTGGTCCCCGACCCGACGCTGACCCAGACCGTCACCATGCGGGCGGAGGAACCACCCTGAGCCCCGGCCGCGGGGCCCCGACGCCCTGCGTGGGATCTCTGCCACCGCTGGGCAGGAGTCGACCCGCCGGACGTCGAAGTGTGACGCACGGCCCATTCCGGGCCGAGACACGTAGTGGGACGGCGGCGGTGGCCGCGTCCCAGGGGCAGGAGGAAGCATGAAGACGCGACGGATCGTCGGGACGTTGACGCTGGGCGCCGCTGCGGCGACGATGGCGTTCGTCCCGGGCGCAGGGGCCCAGACGACGGAGACGACCTACGCCGGGACCGCCGGCGGGGACGCGCTCCGCCTCGCCCTCGGCGACCAGGAGCTGACCGTGGGTCGGACGACCTCCGGGCTCGACTCCACGCTGAGCGCCGTGGCCGAGGGCGTCGGCCTGGCCACGCCCCTCGTCGAGGCCGGCGTCTCCACCGCGAAGGTCGTCGGCGAGGGCGTCGACGGCTCCGAGGAGGAGATCTGCGAGGCCGTCGTCGACCAGCTCCCCGCCGTCACCATCGACCTGGCCTGCTCCTCGAGCGTCGCCCACGTGACCGACGGCCTCCCCGGGGCCCGCGCCACGGGTCGCGTCGGCAGCATCACCGTCGGGTCCCTCGACGCCCTGACCAGCCCCCTCAGCGAGATCCCGGTCGTGGGCGAGGCCCTCGAGACGGGCCTCGACGAGGCCGAGGCCGTCCTCGACACCGTCGTCGGCGAGCTCGCCACCATCACCGGCCCCGTGGACGAGACCCTCGACCTCGGGGTGCAGGACACCCTCCAGGACCTCGTCGACAGCCTCTTCGGCGGCGCCGAGCTGGTCTCGGTCGACCTCGGCACCACCATCGCCGAGGACGTCGTGGGCGCCGACCTCGTCACCGCCACCTGCAGCGCCGCCGCCGGCCGCATCGACATCCTGGACGTCCCGGCGACGGGCGCCGCCGACCCCGAGCCCTTCGTCTCCCTGGTGATCGGCTCCGCCACCACCTCGGTCGAGGCGTCGCTCATCGACGGCACGGCCACGCCGACCGTCGACCCCGCCATCGTCACCGTCATCGTGCCGTCGCTCGACCTCGAGGTCCCCGTCGGCCCCGGTGAGCGCCTCGAGATCGAGGACCCGACCGCGGCGCTGCTCGGCGAGGGCCTCATCGGCGACATCGTGATCGCCGGGGCGGCCGGCACGACCGGCACCGACGACGCCGGCCAGACCTTCGCCACGGCCGACGCCGTGCTCATCAGCCTCTTCAACGGCGGCGCCATCGGGGAGTCCCTCGGCGGTCCGCTCGAGCTGTCGCTCGGCAACTGCACCTCGGTCGCCGGCGCCGTGGCCCCGGTCCAGGTCACCACGACCACCACCGAGCCCGTGCCCCAGCTGCCCCGCACCGGCAGCGACGACACCGCCGCCCTGGCCGCCGCGGTCGGCCTCGCCGGCCTCGGCCTCGTGCTGCTCCGCCGCACGGGCGCCAACGGGTGATCCACCCCGCCCGCTCCGGCGGGCCCCGGCGGGCCCCGGCCCGACCGGACAGACCGATCCGATGACCGGCGCCCGGCCCGCAGCCCTGCGGTCCGGGCGCCCGTCGTCGTGCACCCCGGCCCGACCGGGACCCGGCCCGGCCCCGCTCCCCTCGCCGCACCCCCCGTCGCTACCCTCGGACGACCGATGACCACCCTCCTCGCCGCCGCCCTGATCGTGTGCATCGGCTCCGCCGCCGTCGTGCTCACGTCGCGGCTCGAGCGAGCCGAGCGCGACCGGCTCGACGCCCTCCCCGGCGCGGCCCCGAGCGTCCCGGCCCCGACGGCCGCCGCCCGGACGGCCCCCGCCGGCGGGACCGCCCGCCGGGCCCCGGAGAACGCCGTCGAGCGCCTCGTCGTCGCGCTGAAGCGGCGCCGGGTCCTCCGACTCGGCCTCTCGGTCGTGTCCGTGGCCCTGCTCCTCGGGGCCGCCGGGATGATCGGCTACCCCTTCTACACGAACCTCTACCAGGACCGGGTCCAGTCGAGGCTCGACCGGCAGCTGGCGAGCCCCGAGATCAAGGACGCCTACGTCAACCGGCAGGTCGAGGTCGGCGACAGCCTGACCCGGATCCAGATCCCCCGCCTGGGCGTCGACACCGTCGTCGTCGAGGGCACCACGGCCTCGGCGCTGCGCGCCGGCGCCGGCCACTACCCGTCCACGCCGCTGCCCTGCGAGGTCGGCAACGTGGGCATCGCCGGGCACCGCACGACCTACGGGCGCCCGTTCCACGACCTCGACCAGCTCGAGGTCGGCGACCGGATCATCCTCGAGACGCCCATCGGGCGCTGCACCTACGAGGTCCAGGACCTCGTCGACTGCGACGGCAACGGGCGGACCCGGGAGGGCGCCCACTGCCTCGTCTCCCCGACCGACGTCGGCGTGGTGGCCAACACCCCCGAGGAGGCCCGGGTCACCCTGACGACCTGCCACCCCAAGGGCTCGGCCAGGCTCCGCCTCATCGTCACCGCCACGATGGTCAGCGCCGAGGCCTTCGGTGCCTGAGCGCCGACGCCGCGCCCTGGCCCTGCTGCCGGCCCTGGTCGGGCCCCTCCTGCTCGTCGGCCTCGTCCGGGCCCCCGGCGCGGTGGCCCAGGATGCCGACGGCCCCCGCCCCGCCCCCACGTCGGGGCCGTGGCAGGGCAGCCGGTGGGTCGAGCCCGAGTCGCCGCTCGAGGTCACCTCGGCCGAGGGCCCGACCGTCGCCGTGCAGGTCGACCTCGTCCTGCGCAAGGCCACGGCCACCAGCGAGATCCTCCAGGCGTCCTTCACCGTCGTCGACGACCCCGGCGACGAGTTCGAGCCGGTCGCGACCTGCGAGACCGAACCCGTCGTCGTGCCCTCCGACGGCACCTCGGCCGCCGACGCCTCGGACCGGCTCGCAGCCCGGGTCGCCGAGCTCGCCCTGCCCTGCAACGGCCGCTGGTTCGTCCGGGCCACGGCCGAGGCCAGCGACGCCGGGATCGGGGACGTGGTGCTCGACGCCGTCCACGAGGTCCGCCTGCCGGCACCGCCCGTCGAGGTCTTCTCCGCGACCACCACCGAGACCGGCGAGGTCCGGGTCGACTACGAGACCGTCGACGACCTCCCGCCGGACGCGCTCGGCTACCGGGTCGAGCGTGCCGGACCCCGGACCGACGACGGCTTCGGCTCCTACGAGGCGATCGCCGTCCGCGAGCTCGGCGACCGACCCCAGGTCACCGACGCCCCCGAGCCCGGCGAGTACCGCTACCGGGTCCGCACGCTGCGCGCCGCCGTCGACGGGCCCGTCGCCTCCTCCCTCGACGGGCTCGAGCCCGCCACGGTGGAGGTGGTCCCCGTCGAGACCACGACGACCACGGCGAGCACCACCCCGCCGCCGCGCATCGGCGGCGCCATCCCCCGCGTGCCCACGTCGAGGCCCACGGTCCGCCTGTCCCCGCCGACGACGCGGGACACCGGCTTCCTCCCCGAGCTCGACTTCGGGGGCGTGACCCTCCCCTCCACCACCCCGCCGGGCACGGCCGGGGACGACCTGGCCGGCGAGGAGCTCGGCGGCCAGTCGATCGTCCGCGACGAGGACGACGACGGCCTCGGCGCCGGCCTGCTGGTGCCCGCGGCCGGGGCCCTGGTCCTGCTCGGGTGGGCGGGGCACCTCGTCTACGTCAACCGCCTGGCCCGGGTCCTCGACCTCGAGGCCTAGCGGCGTCGGGCGCGTCCCGCCCGGCCGCGGTCACCCGACCCGCCGCCGGGAGAGGCCCGGGTCGACACCGGCCATCGCCGCGAGCAGCGTGACGGCCCCGGCCTTGTCGAGCGGCTCGTTGCCGTTGCCGCACTTGGGGGACTGGACGCAGGAGGGGCAACCGTGGGCGCACGGGCAGGCGGCCACCACCTCCCACGTGGCGCGCAGGTGGGCCTCGGACACGTCGTGGGCCAGCTCGGCGATGCCGGCACCACCGGGGTAGCCGTCGTACACGACGATCGTTGGCGCGCCGGTGTCGACGTGGCGAGCCGTCGACACGCCGCCCACGTCCCACCGGTCGCAGATGGCGAAGAGGGGCAGCACGCCGATGGCGGCGTGCTCGGCCGCGTGGAGCACACCCGGCCAGGCGTCGGGGACGAGGCCGAGCCCGGCGAGCAGCTCCTCGGGCAGGACGCGGATCGTCCCCCGGGTCACGAGGGTGGAGGGCGGGAGCTCCAGGCCGACCCGCTCGAGCAGCTCGCCGGTGGCCGCGTCCTTCCGGTCGAAGCCCACGACGCGGGTCGTGACCCGGATGTCGCCCAGGGAGAGCTGCACGCCCCGCTCCTCCCGGACGTGGGACTCGCCGAGGATGCGCAGGTCCATGCGGGTCCGGGCCACGGTCGTCGTGGTGCCGTCGTCGGGTTCGACCGTGGCGCGCCGTCCCTCGAGCTCCAGGGACGTGACGCGCCAGTGGCGACCGGCGTGGACGTAGACCGCGCCCTCGTGGACCACCTGGCCGGCTCGGCCCGCCTCGACCGTGCCCACGGGCGTGCCGTCGGGCAGCACGATCCGCACCTGGCCCCCGGACGCGCTGCGCAGGCCGACGCCGTCGACGGGCCAGCCGCCCCCGGCCCACACCGCGGTCGGGCTGTCCGGCCGGAGCCGTCGGCGACGCCCGCGCCCACCGGCCGTGCCGACCCCGGGGGCCCGGACGACCAGCTCGCCGGTGCCGGCGAGGCGACACACCCCCTCGTCGAGCAGCCCCGGCCAGTAGCGGGCGTCGTCGTGGGTGAGGGGCAGCTCGAACGACGCGCAGCGCAGGTGGGCGTCGGCGACGATGGGGTTGGCCGGGTTGATGACGGCCGGCTCGGGCGACCGGGCCAGCGCGGCCTCGGGGTTCGCCGCCACCCACTGGTCGAGCTGGTCGGCGCCGCACACCACGACGGCGAGCGAGGCCTGCTGGCGACGGCCGGCCCGTCCGATGCGCTGCCACATGGAGGCCACGGTCCCGGGGAAGCCGTCGAGCACGCAGGCGTCCAAGCCGCCGACGTCGACGCCGAGCTCGAGCGCCGAGGTGGTGACGACCGCGTCGAGGGCCCCGGTGGCCAGTGCGTGCTCCACCTCGTGGCGTTCCTCGGCCAGGAACCCGCCCCGGTAGGCCGCGACCCGGCCGCGCCGCTCCGCGGGCAGCTGCCGCCGGGCCCGGGCCGCCACCGCCTCGGTGGCCCGGCGGCTCCCGCAGAAGGCCAGGGCCCGCCGGTCGTCCCGCACGAGGGCCGAGACGAGCCCCGCCGCCTCGCCGTGGGTGGAGGCGCGCACGCCGGCATCGGCGTCGAGCAGGGGCGGGTTCCAGATGGCGACCAGCCGCTCGCCGGCCGGCGAGCCGTCGTCGACGACGGCGGTGACGTCGACCCCCGTGAGCGCCGAGGCGAGACCGGCCGGGTCCCCGACGGTGGCCGACGCGCAGACGAAGGTCGGCTCGGCGCCGTGGTGGGCGGCGAGGCGCCGGAGCCGCCGGAGCACGTGGGCCACGTGGGATCCGAAGAGGCCCCGGTACTGGTGGACCTCGTCGACCACGACGTAGCGCAGGCGGGAGAGGAACCGCATCCAGCCGGCGTGGTGGGGCAGCAGGCCGCAGTGCAGCATCTCGGGGTTCGTGAGCACGACGGTCGCGTCGCGCCGGGCCCGGGCCCGCATCGCCCGGTCGGCGTCGCCGTCGTAGGTGGAGGCCACGACGCCCGGCAGGTCGAGCTCGACCAGGGCGCGGAGCTGGTCCTGGGCCAGGGCCTTGGTCGGCGACAGGTAGAGCGCCGTCCCGGGCCGCGCGGGGGCCAGCGCCGCCTCGCCGATGGCGGCCTGGTGGACCACGGACTTCCCCGACCCCGTGGAGGTGGCCAGCACGACCGACCTGCCGGCCCGGACCAGGTCCAGCGCCTCGGCCTGGTGGCACCACAGCGACGTCACGCCCCGTGCCGCGAGGCGCTCCCGCACGACCGGGGGCAGCGGCGCGGCCGGCTCGGCGACGCGGGCCCCCCGGGCCGGGAGCCGCTCGAGGTGCACGAGTCGGCCCGCCGAGGCCACGTGGGGCTCGTCGCGGGCGTCGAGGTGGGCGGCCCGGGCGCGCACGAGCGCCTCGAGCGCCGCCGTGCCCTCCGGGCCAGCCGACGGGCCCCGCTGCGGGCCGTGGGCGTCGCGTTCCACCGTCGGCGAGCCTACGCCCGCCCTCCGACGGGATGACAGGGGTGTAGTTCCACCGACGTCGTCCACCCGGGTCCCCGGGGCTGGGGTGCGTCCGGACGGGGCCGGTACGCTCGGGGGTCGCCATGGAGCTGGAGACCCCCGACACCGACGTCGACGGCTGGACCGTCATCGCCGCCTCCGGCGAGATCGACGTCGCTGCCGCGCCGGCGCTGCGGACGCGCCTGACCGAGCTGGTCGAGGACGGCGACGTGCAGGTCGTGGTCGACCTCGAGGAGGTCGACTTCATCGACTCCACGGGCCTCGGCGTCCTCGTCGGCGCCGTCCGGCGGGCCCGGAGCGCGGCGGGCGACCTGCGGCTCGTGTGCACCAACTCCCGGCTGCTCAAGGTCTTCGACGTCACCGGCCTCGACGAGGTGTTCACCATCGCCGCCTCGGTCGAGGAGGCGGTCCAGGCCCGGGGCCAGGAGTAGCGCCGGTGGCGGGGGGCCAGGAGATCCGCCTCGAGATCCCGCCGCGCCTCGACTACCTCGCCGTCGTCCGCCTCGTGGTCGCCACGGCCGCCGCGCTGGACCCGCCGCTGCCCGAGTCCCGCCTCGACGACCTCCGCCTCGCCGTGACCGAGGCGTGCTCGAACGCCATCAAGGCCCACCGGCCGGAGGCCACCGAGCCCGTGGTCGTCTCCTGCCTGCTCGACGACGACCGCTTCCGCGTCGAGATCCGCGACCGCGGCCCGGGCTTCGACCCCGACGCCCTCGCCGCGCTCCCCGACCCGACCGACCCGTCGCGCCTGCAGCACGAGTCCGGGCTCGGGATCCCGCTCATCCGGGCCCTCACCGACGACGTGACCTTCGAGCCCGCCGAGGGAGGCACCGTCGTGGCCATGACGCTCAAGCGGCCACCGGCACCGCCGATCTGACACCGGCACCACCAGATCGCCCCCGGGGCCTCGCGCCATCGGGAAGGATGGACCACATGACCGAATCCTCGCCGACGATGTTCCGTCGTCCGTCCTGGAGCGAGACCGACGACTTCGTCCCCCGGACCTTCATCCGTCCGTTCCAGCGGTTCATGCACGCCGAGGCCGGCGGCGCGATCGTCATGCTCGTCGCAGCAGTGGCCGCCCTCGCCTGGGCGAACTCGCCGTGGTGGCACGCCCAGGAGGCGCTCTGGGAGACCGAGCTGACCGTCCACCTCGGCAAGCTCGCCCACATCGACCTGACCCTCGTCGAGTGGATCAACGACCTGCTCATGGCCGTGTTCTTCTTCCTCGTCGGCCTCGAGATCAAGCGGGAGCTCGTCCACGGCGAGCTGCGCGACCCGAAGAAGGCGGCGCTGCCCGCCATCGCCGCGCTCGGCGGCATGCTCCTGCCCGCCGGCATCTACATGGTGCTCAACGCCGGCGGCGAGGGCTTCGACGGCTGGGGCATCCCGATGGCCACCGACATCGCCTTCGCCGTGGCCGTGGTCGCCCTCGTCGGCGACAGGCTGCCGCCGGCGGCCAAGGTCTTCCTGCTCACGCTGGCCATCGCCGACGACATCGGCGCCATCCTCGTGATCGCCGTCTTCTACACGTCGGAGCTGAGCCTGGGCTGGCTGGCCATCTCCCTGGCCACCCTCGCCACGGTCGAGGTGTGCAAGCGCAGCCACGTGCGGGCCATGCCGGTCTACGTCGCCCTGGCCGCCTTCGCCTGGTTCGGCTTCCACGAGACCGGCGTCCACGCCACCCTCGCCGGGGTGGCCCTCGGCCTCATGACGCCGGCGTGGTCCTTCTACAACCCGCGCCACTTCGGCGACGACATGTCGAACCTGCTCGGCCACGGCGCCGCCATGGACGCCATCGACGGCATGGGCGAGTCCTCCGACGACGACTACGACCGGGCCACCGAGCGCCTCTCGGAGATCCAGCGCCTCGTGTCCGAGACGCAGTCGCCCCTCGACCGCCTCGAGCACAAGCTGCACGCCTGGGTCGCGTTCGCCATCGTGCCGCTGTTCGCCTTCTCCAACGCCGGCGTGCGCCTCACCAGCGAGGCCATGGACGGGCTGCTGACCAACCGGGTCGTCCTCGGCGTGGTCGGCGGCCTCCTCGTGGGCAAGACCGTCGGGGTGTTCGCCTTCACCTGGGTCGGCGACCGCCTCGGGATCGGCACCCTGCCCGAGGGCGTCACCTACCGCCACGTGCTCGGCCTCGCGCTGACCGCCGGGATCGGCTTCACCGTGGCCCTCTTCATCGCCGGCCTCGCGTTCGAGCCGGGCAGCCCCGTCACCGACTCGGCCAAGATCGGCATCCTGGCCGGCTCCCTCATCGCCGGTGTGGCCGGGTTCGCCTTCCTCCGGTCGGGTCCGGAACCCGACCCCGCCGGCTCCGACGACGCCGCCTCCGCAGCGCGCGCCGCGGAGGCGTCGCTGGTCGCCTGACGGGTCCGGGACGGCCGCCCGAGGTCGGCGGGGCGACGATCCGCCGGTAGACACCGGGGATGCGCACCGTCTGGGTCCTCGGCGATCAGCTCAACCGCTCCATCGGGGCCCTGGCCGACGCCGATCCCGACGACACCCGGGTCCTGCTCGTCGAGAGCCGGGGCCTGATCGAGGGGAGGCGCTGGCACCGCCAGCGCCTCCACGTCGTGCTCGCGTCCCTCCGCCGCTTCGGCGGCGAGCTGCGCGACGCCGGCTTCGAGGTGGACCACCGGATCGCCCCGACCCTGGCGGACGGGGTCCGGGCCCACGTCGACGAGCACGACCCCGACGAGCTCGTCGGCACCGAGGCCAACTCCTGGGACGGCCGGCTCCTGCAGGAGCGCCTCGACGTCACGACGGTGCGGTCGAACCAGTTCCTGTGCCACCACGCGGACTTCGCATCCTGGGCCGACAAGCGGAAGAACCTCAAGATGGAGGACTTCTACCGGTGGCGCCGGACCGAGACCGGCTACCTCATGGACGGCGACGACCCCGCCGGCGGCCGCTGGAACTTCGACCACGACAACCGCGAGCCGCCGCCCCCCGAGGGGCAGCGCCCCTGGCCGACCCCGCAGCAGTCCCGCCTCGACGACCTCGACCGGGAGGTCCTCGACGCCCTCCCCGACGACGTGTGGGGCGCCGAGCCCGTCGGCTGGTGGCCCACGTCGCGACGCATGGCCCTGGCCCGCCTCCGCCACGCCGTCGACGAGGTCCTCCCCCACTTCGGTCCCCACGAGGACGCCATGCTGCGCGACGACTGGCACCTGGCCCACACGCTGCTGTCGCCCGCGCTCAACCTCGGGCTGCTGCTGCCCGGCGAGGTCGCCGACGCGGTGGAGGAGCGCTACCGCGAGGGCGGCATCCCGATCAACAGCGCCGAGGGCCTGCTCCGCCAGGTGCTCGGCTGGCGGGAGTTCATCTGGGGCATGTACTGGCGCCTCATGCCCGACCAGCGCGACGTGAACGAGCTGCGCGCGACCCGCGACCTGTTCCCGGCGCTGCGCGGCGAGGCGGGGACCGACATGGCCTGCGTGTCCCACACCGTCCGCGACCTCCACGACCACGGCTGGACCCACCACATCCAGCGCCTGATGATCCTCGGCAACCTGTGCCTCACCGCCGGCGTCGAGCCCCGGCAGGTGTCGGACTGGATGTGGGAGAGCTTCGTCGACGGCGCCGAGTGGGTGATGCTCCCCAACGTCCAGGGCATGGCCCTCTTCGCCGACGGCGGGAAGGTCGCGACCAAGCCGTACGCCTCGGGCGGCGCGTACATCGACAAGATGAGCGACTACTGCAAGGGGTGCCGCTTCGACCGCCGCAAGCGGGTCGGCGACGACGCCTGCCCCTACACCACCCTCTACTGGGACTTCATCGCACGCCACCGGGACCGGTGGGCCGGCAACCACCGGATGAGCCGGATCATCGGCAACCTCGACCGGCTGAAGGACGCCGACGAGATCCCGGCACGGGCCGAGCAGGTCCTCGACCTGCTGGCCCGGGGCGAGCTCTGACCCCGCCGGCGACGGACCGTCCGGGCTGCGGGTTCTACTCCCGGGACATGACGGGAAGTGATTGATTCGTCATGGTTCCGCAACTTGTGTAACATGACGGCAACGTCATCGCACTCGTCGCACCACGCAACGAACCACATCGATCGAGCGGGCCCGGCCCTGGCTGGCGTCGGGCCCGCTCCACCTCCTGTCTGGGTGTCGGCTCCGAGCCGGCGTCGCACTGCCCGCCCGCATGTCGGGGAGGGGTCGGCACCCAGGCAGCACTCCTACCCACCAGGCCCGGAGGAGCGCACGGCCGCCGTGCACGACCTGCCGGTCAGGCCTCGACGTCGCGTCGTCCCTCGAGGGCCCGGCCGAGCGTGAGCTCGTCGGCGTACTCCAGGTCGCCGCCCACGGGCAGGCCGCTCGCGATGCGGGTGACCCGGATGCCGAGGGGCGTGAGGAGCCGGGCCAGGTACATGGCCGTCGTGTCGCCCTCGAGGTTCGGGTTCGTGCACAGGATGACCTCGGCCACCCCCTCGGCGTCGATCCGCCCGAGCAGCTCGCGCACCTTCAGCTGATCGGGCCCGATGCCCTCCATCGGGTTGATGGCCCCGCCGAGCACGTGGTAGCGGCCCTTGAACCCGCCCGTCCGCTCCACGGCGACGATGTCCCGGGGCTCCTCGACCACGCAGACCAGGCTCGGGTCGCGCCGGTCGTCGGCGCAGATGGCGCAGCGCACGCCCTCGGACAGGTTGTGGCACACCTCGCAGAACCGCACCCGCGCCTTGGCCGTGGCGATGGCGTCGGCCAGGGCGAGCGCGTCCTCCTTCGGGACCTTGAGCAGGTGGTACGCGATCCGCTGGGCGGACTTGGGGCCGACCCCGGGGAGTCGACCCAGCTGGTCGATGAGGCGCTGGACGGCGTCGGAGTGCACCCCGGCCTACTCCTCGGCCGCGGCGTCGTCGTCCTCGTCCCAGTCGTCGTCGTCCTCGTCCCACTCGTCGTCCGACCCGCCGCCGAGGAGCGCGCCGATGCCCCCGCCGAGCCCGCCGAGCAGCTGGGCCGGGTCGACCCCGCCCATCGCACCGCTGACGGCCTGCTCGTGGAGCCGGCTCACGTTGGCGTTCAGGTCGCGCAGCGCGGCCAGCACGAGGTCCTCGAGGCCGGCGACGTCGGTGGGGTCGACGACGGCCGGGTCGATCGTGACCGACCGGACGTCGCCGCCGCCCGTGGCCCGGATGCGGACGACCCCGCCACCGGCGGACCCCTCCACCTCCGCGGAGGCCGCAGCCTGGGACGCAGCCATCGCCGACTGCGCGCCGGCCAGCAGGTCGCCGAAGCCCCCACCACCGCCGAGGCCGCCGAGCAGGCCGCCCAGGTCGAGCCCGCCGAGGGCCCCACCGGGATCGTCCGGCGCAGCCCCGTCGGTCGTGTCGGGATCGGATCCGGGATCGGTCATCGGTCCTCCATGAGCTCGGCGCCGGGGAACGCGTCCCGCAGCTGGGCCAGGCCGCCGGTGGCGGCGTCGGGTGCGTCGGTCAGCTCGTCGAGGTCCACCTCGTCGACCTCCTCCTCGGTCGGGCCCGCTTCTGCGGCACCCGGTCCGACGGGGGACGCCGACGTCGGCGCCGAGCCTCCCGGGGGAGCTGCGGGTCCGCGATCGGATCCACCGGCGTCGACGACCAGCTCCAGGGGCACGGGCGCCCCGACGCGGGCCTCGAGGGCGGCCCGGACCTCGGGGACCTTGTCCTGGCAGTTGCGGAGGTGGACCTCGTTGGGCAGCGCGAACCGCGCCGTGCGGCCGTCCCCGGGGACGAACCGCCCGACCTTGAACAGGGCCCGGGCCTTCTTCGAGGCCAGCTCGTCGGCCACGCCCGCGTCCCACACCGCCTGGAGGCGGGCCGCGTCGGTCACCGGCTCACCGTGGGGAGGTCGGGAGGGCGCCTCGGTCGTCGCCGCCGGGGGTGGGGCGGCCTCCGTGCGATCCTCGACCGGGGGAGCGGCCGGGCGGGGGGTTGCGCCGGGCGCCTCGGGGGCCGGGCCGGCGGCGGGCGGGGCTGCGGGGGGCCCGTCCACGGGGGGCTGGCCGGCAGGCGGCTGATCGGCAGGGTGCTGGTCCGGGGCCCGTTCGTCCTGCGCCGGGGCCGCGTCCGGGCTCGCCGCTGCGCCGCGCTTGACCGCGCCGAGCGTCGGACGGCTGCCCGGCTGCGGCTCGGCCCCGGGGGTCGGGGCGGCGGGCTCCGGGGCGGACGGGGCGCTCGCGTCGCGCTGGGCCAGGCGGGCCCGCGCCGCATCGGCGCCACGTGGGGTCGGGCGGGCCCCGGGTGCCGCCGTCGTCGGACCGCCGACCGCGCCGCGATCGGGCTCCGACGGCGCCGGCGCGGGGTCGGCGCCCGTCGCCGCTGCCGGGGCTGGGGCCGGGGCCGGGGCCGGTGCCGGGGCCGGGGCCGGTGCTGGGGCTGGGGCTGGGGCAGCACTCGGCGCAGCCGCTCCGTCGGCCAGCGCCCGCTCCAGCGCCTCGATGCGCCGGACC
>CAZCEZ010000066.1:0-12508 GCA_964497795.1 uncultured Acidimicrobiaceae bacterium
GTCCCACGAGGGCGGGGCTCTGCATCTGCAGGAGTCGAGTGCCTCCGCGGATGTGGCGACACCGTAGCCGTGGCTCCGGCTCTGGGATCGTCGGGGAGCAGGACCTGCGGGGCCTTCAGTCGGCTTGGACGACGTCTCGCAGACGGGCCAGCGAGCGGCGGATGTTCTCGGTCTGGAACTCGTGGAACATCTGCCCGCGAGTGGCGAGTCGGTCGAAGACCTTGACGAACCACTCGGGCATCCGGCGATCGTCGCTCCAGGTCTCGGTGACCTCGGTGCCGTTCTCGTCGGCGGCGGACAGGGCGTACTCCCAGGTGGCGACTCGCACACGGATGGTGCGGCGCTGGATGCCCCAACGCTCCACGCGGAAGGCGAACCGGACCCCGGGCTCGGCTGCGATCACGACCGACTCGGTGATCCAGCCGAACCCGAACCGGCGGTTCGTGCCGATGAAGCGGTCGCCCACGGCGAGCGAGCCGGAGCGATCGGCTCCCGTGTTCTCCGGGCTCCAGCGGTGGTACTGGTCGGGCGCGCTGACGAGTGCGTACACGTCGTCCGGGGTCGCCGCGACGACGATCGAGTCGGACACGCGCATGGGACGGGTCATCACGGCGACCGTAGCCACGCCGCCCCGAGCACGTGACCGGCGCATCTCGGAGGTCTGATGGCGGGCGGCCGGTCGGGCACCCTGGTGTCGATGCAGGAGCTCCGTGTCCACCCGGTCATCGCCGCCCTGGCCGACGTCGCGGTCGAGGAGGCCGGCGACGCCGGTCGACTGACCGTCGACGACGCGGCGATCCTCCTCGCCCAGCGGGCCGGGCAGATCGCCCAGACCAGCGACCTCGACCTCGACGGCGTCCTCACGCAGGCGCTGCGGCCCTCGGTCGTGCGCGGCATGGTCCGCCTCATCACCGTCGCACCCGAGGACCCACGCACGATCGGGGTGCCCGTCCCCGACGTCGGACGCGTGCTCGCCGACGTCGGACAGGTCGCCCGACTCGCGTTGCCCAGCGGCGGAAGCGAGTTCCCGCACGTCGGCATGGACAACCTGCTCGGCGACATCTCGCTCGAGCTCGGCAACGGGATCGCTGCCGCCGAGGGCAGGGACGTCGCGATCCGGCTCCCGACGCTCGCCGACATCCGGACGGCGTTCACCGTCGCCCTCGACGGGATCGCCGCCCACGGCTGGCGCCTCGACCTCGAAGACGCGGGTCTCGACGGCACCGGCCGCGACGCAGCCGACGCGCTGCTCGGCCGGATGGCGGCCGCGTTCTCGGCCCAGATCCTGCGCTGCGACGCCCTCGCCGGGACGCTGTAGTCGTGGACCTGTCCGACGCTGCGAGCACCGGCCTCGACCTCGAACCCGACGTGCCGGTGCCGATCCCCGTCGGCTCGCTCGTGCCCACGGTGGCGGGGACCACGAGGGTCCGCATCCTGGGTCCGGTCGACGGTGTGCCCGTGCTCCTCCTGCACGGCCTCACCGCATCGGCGGCGATCAACTGGATGCACGTCTTCGGACCCCTGGCCGAGCAGCATCGGGTCATCGCTCCCGACCTGCGCGGGCACGCTGATGGCCCGAGGATGGGCCGCCGTGACGGGATCGAGGATCTGAGCGCCGACATCGGCCACGTCCTCGACCACATCGGGGTCGGCCCCGTGGTGGTCGTCGGCTACTCGATGGGTGGCGCCGTGGCCCAGCAGCTGGCCCGGGACCGCCCGGATCTGGTCCGCTCCCTCGTGCTCGTGGCCACCGCGCCACGGTTCCTCATGGCACCGATCAGCCGTCGCCTGTACGGGGCCAACGCGATCGGGGCGCGGCTCGCCGATCCGCTGCGCCCGGGGTTCCGGGCGCGGCTCCTGCAGCGGTTCGTGCCCCACCCGGACCCGGCGCTGCGCGAGCTGGTCCACCGCGAGACCCGCAAGCACCGGGCCCGCGACCTCGTCCGGGCCGCTGGTGCCCTCGGCCGCTTCAAGGGGGCGAGGTTCCTCGGCACCATCACGACCCCGGCGACCGTCGTCGTGTCCTCCGCCGATCGGACGCTCGACCCTCGGATGCAGCGCCGGTTCGCCGAGCTGCTGCCCGACCCGGAGGTGATCGAGATCCCGATGGGCCACAGCGACCTGGTCTGGCAGCACGAGGCGGTCGTCCCCTTGCTGGTCGAGGTCATCGCGGCTGCGGCCGCCTCGACCTGAGTTCGGATCGACGACACCACGGAGCCCGCCGCAGGAACCCCGCTCGCATGTCCGGGAGCGGCGGTCAGAACGCCGGGCCGTCGAGCATCACGAGCGCCCGATCCACCAGGTCCTCGATGGCCTCGGTGTCCTCCTCGTCGACGTCGGCGAAGGGATCGGCGAGGTCCTCGGACAGGCCGTCGACGATGGCGTCGAGGTCGTCCAGCATCCGGCGGAACAGCGGCTCCAGCTCCCGGCGGTCCGGGGAGAAGAACACGATGGTCCGGCGGTGGAGGCTCGCAGCGAGGCCCGGCAGGCCTCGAGCGACGGCGAGGTGGCTGCAGGCGTGCGCCCAGATGAGGGGTGAGTCGCTGCGGTCGGCGCCCCGGGTCTGCGCGAGGAGGTCGTCCCAGCGCTGCGCCTGGACCAGCAGGTCCACGAGGGCACCGTGCAGGCCGTAGGTCCCCGGTGTGCCGTCGAGGTCGGCGACCGGCTCGTCGTCGAGGGCGGCGAGCAGGGCGCGGACCAGCGTCCGGTGACCGGGCGGGGGAGTGGCCATCGACTCCGGCTCGTGTCCGTCCTCGATCGTCGACAGCTCCTCCAGGTGGGCGCGCACCAGCCGCAGGTCCCCGTGGAGGGCCTCGATGGCGACGAGGGCCTGGAGCGCGCTCCATCGGCTCGGGTCGGTGGGATCGGCGGCAGCGATCCGGCTGGCGCACAGCGCACGGGCCCGGTCGACGTCACCGGCCAGCCCGAAGGTCCGAGCGACGATGGGGCTGACGACGGTCGCCACGATCGGCGAGTCGTCGGCGACCGTCAGCAGCTCACCGATCACCCGGTCGCGCAGGTCTGCGCTGACCACGGTCGCAGCAGCGCGCAGGAGGCTCGCCGCGCCGAGCAGCCAGAGCCGGTGCCCGGCCAGGGCATCGAGGCTGTCCCGGACCACCTGCTCGTCGACGTCATCGGTCCGCAGGGGGTTCGCCGCCCCGACCTGGTGGAGGAGTCGACACACGATCGCCTTGTGGGTGTGACCGAGCTCCTCGAACCGGGCGGCGCAGGTCAGCAGCTCGTGGTCCCGCTCGGGGCTGAACGCTTCGAGCAGCGCATCGGTCTCGGACTCCAGCTCGAGGAGGGCGCGCGTCGCCGGGTCGGCGGCGTCACGATCGATGGCCTCGACCATCGCCTTGGATCGCCCGTCGGAGAGCCAGAACCGAGCCTCGATGCAGTCGAGCGCAGCTGCTGGGTTCGAGGTCGAGAAGCGGGCGACCGCGGCGCGGAGGTCGGCGTCGTGGCGCTCGATGATCCGGTTGGCGTCGTCCGGCCGGAGTCCCCGGAGCGCCTCCTCGTGGCGTCCGACCAGCGAATGGATCCAGGCGTCTCGGCGATCCAGCAGAAGGTCGAGGTCGTCACCGTCGCCGTCGATGCGCGCCCCGGCGAACTCCCGGACGAGGGGATGGAACCAGTAGCTGGTGACGTCGCCGGTGTGGACGGCGAGCAGGGAGTGGCGGACGAGCGCAGCGATGTGGTCGGCGACCTCCCAGTCCTCCACCTCGCCGTGGCCGGCGACGGCCTCTGCGACGTCCAGGGTGATCGGACCCTCCGCGACGGTGATGCGGCGCAGCGTCGCTCGCTCCGCCGGCGACAGCAGGTCCCACGACCAGGCGAGCGCACCCTCGATCGTCGCCTGCCGTGGGTCGGCGGTCGGGTCGTCGGAGCGGAGGAAGCGTGGCGAGCGGTCGATGCGGGCGAGCACGTCGTCGATCGACATCGTCGCCGCCCGAGCTGCGGCGAGCTCCAGGGCGAGGGGGAGCCCCCCGACCCGTCGGGCCAGGGCCACGAGGTCGTCGACCTCGTCCTCGGTCACGGGCCGGCTGCGGCGCCGCTCGACGCGGTCGGCGAGGAGATCGAGGGCCGGATGCTCCGCCACCTCGTCGAGGGAGACCGCGGTGCCAACAGCGGGGAGCGCGAGCGGCGAGACGTTCATGGTGGCCTCGGGCCCGATGCCGAGCGAGGTGCGGCTTGTCGCCAGCAGCCGGAGGTGGGGCACCGCCTCCAGCAGCGCACGGCTGACGCGTGCGGCAGCGGTGGCGACCTGCTCGCAGTTGTCGAGCACCAGCACGGCACCGAGGTCCCCGAACGCCGTCGTGACGTCGGCGCCGACCTGCACGCCGGACCCGGTGAGCGCGGCCCGGATCGCCGTCAGGATCGCGTCGTCTGCGTCGTCGGTGACATGGGTCAGGTCGATCCACCAGATCCCGCCGGGGAACGCGTCCTTCGCCGATGCTGCCACGGCCAGCGCGAGGCGGGTCTTGCCGATGCCTCCGGGTCCGAGGAGCGTGACGAGCCGCTCCTCGCCGAGCCGTCGGGCGACCGCGGCGATGTCGGCGTCGCGGCCGATCAACGACGTGAGCGCGGTCGGCAGCGAGACGTTCGTCGGACCGACCGACGCCCTCGGCTTCGGGAACTCGCTCGCCAGCTCCGGGTGACAGAGCTGCACGAGCGAGACGCCACCGACGTCCTTGAGCTGGAACGTGCCGAGTGGATCGGCGGTGACCCCCTCGGGCAGGGTCGCCTGGGCGGCCAGCACGTCCGACACGAGGATCTGACCGCCCCAGGCCGCCGAGGAGATGCGGGCCGCGACGTGGATCGGCAGCCCGATGTAGTTGGACCCGGCGACCTGGACCTCGCCCAGGTGCAGCCCCATCCGGGCCCGCACCGGGTGGGCGAAGGGGTGCTGGACCAGCTCCCGCTGCGCGCCGACGGCGCAGGCCACCGCATCGGACGGGTGCTCGAAGGCGACGGTGAAGCTGTCGCCCTCGGTGCCCATCTCGTACCCGCCGTGCTTCTCGATCTGCTCACGCACGATCCAGTCGTGCTGCTCGATCAGGCCCACGAACGCCTCGTGGCCGACGCGCTGCAGCAGCTCGGTCGAGCCCTCCATGTCGGTCAGGAGGAAGGTCACGACCCCGGCGGGCTGGGACACGGGCACGGCGCAGTCTGTCACGGCCGCCCGCTCCGGCCGATGGGAGCCACACGGCGAGATCGGTGGCCACCACGTCGACTCGTTCCACGCAGAGCGGGTGACGACGCACCGTCACGATCGCCTCGAACGCTGCCGTGTCGTACCGCACGGGGTCATCGGTTCGCCAGGCGCCGGTCGTCTGGCCGGGCACGATCGCGAACCGGAGGACGATCGTGACATCGATTCGTGCGGCCAGGGCTTCGGAGGAGTCCAGAACCGGATCGGCACGAGTTCCCGATCAGCCGGGGTGCCGGTCCGGAACCGAGGTGAGGAGTCCTGGTCACTCCTGATCCGCTGACGTCCCACGAGGGCGGGATGTCCGCGGTGCAGGAGTCGGATGGTTCCGACGCCTCTCCACGCCTGGGCGCAGATGCCTTCGTGGCCCATGGAGGTCACGATGGTGCCGTGGAGCCCGAACCCCGCTGGTTCGACCAACGCTCCCCGGCTCGTCCGTAGCAGCCACCCCGTGGCGCCGAGCCGGGAACGTTGGGAGAACCCCGATGTCCCGCACCCGTGTGCACCGCGCGCTGCTGACCCGCATCACCGACCCGACGCTCGTCCTCGAGGTCCACCGTCACGACCACGGCCCCTGCTCTCTCCCGACCCCGGAGGAGCAGCTCGCCCGCGCCAAGTCCTCCGGGGACTGGTGGCCGAAGGACCGCTGCTCCTGGGCGCCCCTCGACCACCTCTGGGACGGGCGCTGCGGCTGCTGGATGTGCACCGCGAGCGTCTCGCGCCGCATCGCCCGCCGCAGCGCTCGGCACGAGAGCGCTCGGATCCTGGCCGCCACCCGCGGCTGGAGGACGGTCACCGATGACCTCGAGGATCTTCCCCTGCTCCCGCACCCGAAGGCCTGGTAGGAGCTGGATCCGAGCTCCGGGTCCAACGTCACCGTCGGGCCGCGGAGGTCAGCGCGGGAGGCTGCCCTCGTGGAACCTGATGTCACCGTCGACGACGGAGCCGAACCGCCCTGCGTACGGCCCCTCGGTGCACCGGCCGACCTCGTCCTTGATCTCGTCCGGAGCGCCGTCGATCCCGTCGACGAGGAACATCCTCCGGGGCTTGCCCGTCCGCACAGACGCCTCGAGAGCATCGGGCTTCCTCCGCGTCTCGGTGGCGATGCCGTCGAAGCACACCTGGCCCGACTCGCCGTAGCGCACCACGTTCTCGACGTCGATCTCGATGGTCCACTCGGATCCGCCGTGGGTCTCGTGGTCGCGGACCATCACGAACGAGCCCTTGGCGTCGCGGCCGACGTGGTCGGCGTGGACGCTGAAGTCCGAGGTCCAGCCGATGTTGTTGCCGTTCTTCCACAGGATGTCGTCGCCGGTGATCTTGAAGGCCGGGCCCCTGCCCGCTGCAGCGTGATCCGGCTTCGCGTCGGCGACGCCCGTGCTCCCGAGGAGTGAGGCCCCGGCGAGGGCGAGAGCGGCGATCGTGGTGGTGCGGTTCATCTTCTTCATGGTTCCCTTGTCCTGAGCTGCTGTGACCGGCTGTTCCCGAAGCCGGAGACAGCACCGTTCTCGGGCAACCCGTCGGACCCCTGCTCAAGATGTGTGGACCTTCGGCGAGGTGGTGCGATCGCGCACACGCCCTGCGCCGACCAGCCGCGACGCCCGCCCGGCGCGCGACCGCGCGGCGCCGAGCGTCCTCGGTAGCGTCCACCTGTGACCAGGGTCCTCGTGCTCGACGACAGCGAGGGGTGGAGGCTCGCGGTCGAGCTGGAGCTGGGGGCGGCCGGCCACGAGGTCCGCTGCTTCGCGCGGAGCCGGGACGTCGCTGCCGCCGACCTGGACTGGTGCGAGGCAGCCTTCCTGGACTGGCACCTCGAGTACGGGCAGTTCGGCGACGACGTCTCGGGCGTGCTCGGGATCCGCCGGCCCGACGTGCCCGTCTGGGTGGTGACGGCGTCACCCTCGGCGCAGGTCGTGGAGCCGCCCGCGTCCGTGCGGGGCGTCCTCGACAAGGGTGCTGGCACGGGCCAGCTGCTGCAGCTCCTCGCCGCCCTCGGCTGATGCGGCCCGGCTCAGCCGGGGCGCTCCCAGCGCAGGACGTCGACGCGCCGACCGACCGCGCCGAGGCGCTCGGTGACGCGGGGCAGCGGCAGGTCCTCGGGAGCCCCGGCCGCCACGAGCCGGCGCACGCCCCGCGCCCGGCACGCGTCCAGCACGGCGACCGTGAGCGCCGTGGCGGCGCCACGTCCCCGGTTGCGAGCCGGGACCCACGTGTCGGTCCAGCGGGCGGTGTCGTGGCGGACCGTCCACTCGAGGGTGCTGACGCCGAGCGGCTCGTCGCCGACCCAGGCCACCAGGACGGTCGCATCCCCCCGGGCGGTCGAGTCGAGCACGGCCAGCCGGTGGGCGCCGGGGTCGTCGGCCACGTCGGCGGTGCCGTGCTCCCGGACCAGGGCGTGGACGGCGGCCAGGCGGGCGGGGTCGTCGAGGTCGGCCGCGCCGAGGCAGCGGGCCTGCGGCCCGCGGTCCGCGTGCGGGGCGTCGACCACCTCGACCGGCGCGGCGAGCCCGTCGACGGTGGTGACCACGGGCCCGGCGCCGGGCAGGACCTGCCAGCCTGGACGGGCCGCGATCCACCCGGCGACGTCGGGCGCGGCCGCGTCGGGGACGAGCACGTCGACGGTGCGGGCGGTGGCCACGACGTCACCCAGGAGGCGCTCGGCGAGCCCCCGACCCCGCCAGGCGGGGTCGACGGCGATCCGGAGCCGGGCCGCGCCGCCGCCGAGCGGCTCGACCTCGGCGCAGGCCACGACGATGCCGAGGTCGTCGGTCACGACCCGCAGCTCGCGACCCGTGGCCCCCGGCCCGCTCCGGGCCGCCCAGGACGGGGGGTCCCACGGGTGCATGCGGCCGAGCAGCGCGAGCGCGTCGTCCCGGGTGCCGTCGTCGGCCGCACGCGGTCCCGTGGTCCGCATCGTCGTCGTCATGTCCGTCCCCTCCGCCAGTGGTCCCCTGCGTCGATCTTCGACCACGGGACGGTCTCCACCTGCCCACGACCCCCGGAGACGGTGCGGTCGCGCACCCCGGGGGCCGATCCGACGGCGGGGTCGTGCATGCTCGGGGCCGTGGAGCCGCCCGCCCTGGTCGTCGTCGACGCCCCCGACCCGGACCGCGCCGCGCTCGGGTCGCTCCTCGACGGCGCGGTCGGACCCGGCCTCGCTCGGCGCACGGCGGTCGGTCCCCGTGCCGGCTGGGTCCGCGTCGTGCTCGGTGCCGCCGACCCCGACCGGGTCGTCGCCGACCTCCGCGCCGCCGCGGCCGAGCCGCTCCGGTCGGGACGGTGGCGCCTGGCCGTCGCCGTCCCCGACGACGCCGAGTTCGCCGACGAGTGGCGTCCGTGGCTCCGTCCCCGGCGCATCGGCCGGCACCTGGTCGTGGTCCCCGCCGGGCAGGAGCCGCCGGGCGACCGGGACGTGGACGACGTCGTCGTGCGGATCGGCTCCGGCCCGGCCTTCGGCGCAGGCGCCCACCCCTCGACCGGCCACGCCCTCACCCTGGTCGAGGCGCTCGTGCCCCCGGCCCGGCGCGTGCTTGACGTCGGCACCGGCTCCGGGATCCTCGCCGTCACCGCCGCCCTGCTCGGCGCCGAGGCGGTCGTGGCCTGCGACGTCGACCCCGCCGCCATCCCGGCGACGACGGCGAACGCCGAGGCCAACGGCGTCGCCGACCGGGTCGAGGTCACGGGGACGCCGGTCGGCGACCTCGGCGGCACCCACGACCTCGTCGTGGCCAACATCGAGTCCGCCGTCCTCGCCCACCTCGCTCCCGAGCTCGCAGCCCGGGTCTCGCCCGGGGGCGACGTGGTGCTGGCCGGGCTCCTCGACGGCCCCGACCGTGCCGTGGCTGCGGCGTGGGACGCGCTCGGCTGGGCGGTCGTCGACGAGCTGACCGGTCCCGACGACTGGCGGGCCTGGCGCCTCCGTCGACGGGGGCTCAGTTGGTGACGAGCTGGTCGGCCGGGGCGAAGTCGTCGGTCAGCACGACGGCGTCGCCGACGTAGCCGTCGAGCTCGGCGCCGGCCACGATCTCCCCGTCGCCGGGGTCGACGGTGTCCGCGAGGCCCTCGAGCGGAGCGTCGCTGGCCACGATGACCTGGTTCCTCGGCCGCACCGGTGCGTCGCCGGCGGCGAGCAGGACGACGACGTGGTCGAAGCGCTCCTGCAGCGTGGCGATCATCGATCGGGCCAGGTCGTTCGGGGACCCGTCGATCACGTTCACGACGTAGATGCCGCCCGGCCGCAGGAGCTCCTCGACCCGGTCGGCGACCTCGAGGGTGGTGAGGTGCCAGGGCACGGACGTGCCGGAGAACGCGTCGCCCACCACCAGGTCGTAGCCGCCGTCGGGGAGGTCGGCGATCGCGGTCCGGGCGTCGGCGACCTGGACGGTCAGGTCGTCGTCGGTGACCAGGCCCAGGTGGTCGCGGGCGATGTCGACCACGCCCGGGTCGATCTCGATCACGTGGTTGGTCGAGCCCGGACGCTGCGCGGCGAGGTGGGCGGGGAACGTGAAGCCGCCGCCGCCGAGGTGGAGCGCGTCGAGGGGGCCCTCCGGCAGGACGTCGGCGACGTCGGCGAACAGGCGGACGTAGCGGAACTCGAGGTTCGTCGGGTCGTCGAGGTCGACGCGGGCGTGGTGGGAGCCGTCGAGGTGGAGGCTGACCACCGACGGGTCGGAGGGGTCCACCTCCAGCTCGGCGCAGGAGTACCGCGTCTCGACGTCGCAGGCCGGCTCGAAGCCGAAGACGGACAGGGCGGCGGCGACCACGGCGAGGGCTGCCGGCGCCGTCGGCGGCCGCCGGGTCAGCCACAGGTGGACGCCGGCCCCGCCGGCCACGGCGAGCAGGCCGACGAGGAACAGCGTGGTCCGGGTGCCGAGCAGCGTGACCAGGACGAAGCCGGTGAGGAACGTGCCGGCCAGGCCGCCGAAGGTCCCGGCCGCCGACAGGCTGCCCACGATCGAGCCGGTCTCCTCGAGCGAGGCCAGGCGCAGCTTGACCACGATCGGGGTGACGGCGCTGAGGGCGGCGGCCGGGAGGAAGAAGCCGAGCGTCGCGAGCACCACGATGGCCGGGACGCCGTCGCCCAGCGTGGGGCCGAGGGCGCGCACGATCGGGACCGACACCCAGGTGAGGATGCCGCCGAGCACCAGGGCCGGGCCGAGGACGGTGGCCGGGTCCCGCCGGTCCGCGAGGCGGCCGCCGAGCGCGGCGCCGGTCGCGATGCCGGCCAGCACCACGCCGATGATCCCGGTGAAGGTCTCGAGCGACACCCCGACGTAGGGCGCCATCAGCCGCCCGGCGGCGATCTCGACCACGAGGACGGCGGCGGAGGAGGCGAAGACGATGGCGACGGCCGGCCTCGTGTGCATCCCCCATGCTGGCCAGGGGGCCCCGACCGGCGCCAGCCACCCGGCCCGCGGGGTCCGGGGTCGGTCAGCCCTGCGGCGTCGCGCCCCGTGCCGGCGCCGTGCAGTCCGCGCAGGTCCCGACCAGGTCGAGGCGGTGGTGGTCGGCGGCGAAGGCCTGGTCGGCGGCGACCTCGTGCAGCACCCGGTCCAGGTCGGACTCGACGCCGGGGGCGAGCGTGAAGTCCTGGACCGAGCCGCACGCCCGGCAGATGAGGTGGTGGTGGTGCTCGGTGAGGTCCTCGGCCAGCTCGTAGCGGGCGAAGTCGTCGTTGGTGACGATGCGGTGGACCACCTCGGCCTGCTCGAGCACGGCCAGGTTCCGGTACGCCGAGGACTGGGCGAGCGACCGGTCCAGCTCCAGGATCTGGGGGATGGTGAGGGGTCCCGCAGCCGCGTCGAGCACCTGGACCAGGGCCCGGCGGCCCGACGTGTAGCGCTGGCCGGTGGCCCGCAGCCGAGCGGTGGCGATGTCGTGGAGCTCGGCGGTCGGCACGGCGGCAGGGTACCCGGCGATGGGAATCGCTGAGAACGACCTGCTCAGAGGGGTCGTCCTCCCCCGTGTGCGTGGCGGTCGTGGGGGTCGTGCGCGTGGTCGTCGGTGCCGATCCCCTCGGGGGCGAGGTGCGGGTCGTCGACCAGGAGGCGCCCGTCGGGCAGCTCGTGGATGCGACCGCCGAACGCGGTGCGCAGGTGGTCCCCGGTCAGCACCTGCTCGGGCGCGCCGGCGGCGACGAGGCTCGTGGCCAGCAGGACGACCACGTCGCAGCGCCGGGCGTCGTCGAGGTCGTGGGTCGACACCAGCACGGTGCGCCCGGCGTCCCGCTCGGCGTCGACCACGTCGAGGATGGCCTCCTTCGAGACGAGGTCGAGGCCCGTGACCGGTTCGTCCAGGCACAGGACGGCTGCGCCCTGGGCCAGGCCCTGGGCCACGAGGGCCCGCTGGCGCTGCCCGCCCGACAGCTCGTGGAGGGACCGGTCGGCGAGGTCGGCCACGTCGAGGCGGGCCAGGGCCGCGTCCACCGCCTGGTGGTCGGCGGCACGCAGGCGCCCGAGCAGGCCGCGCCGGGCCCAGCGGCCCATGCGGACCGCCTCGCGCACCGTCACGGGCAGCGAGCGGTCCACCGTCGTGGACTGCAGGACGATGGCCACGTCGCCGTCGACGGACACCGTCCCGGCCGTGGGGGACTGGAGCCCCGCCACGGTGCGCAGCAGCGTGGACTTGCCCGACCCGTTGGGGCCGATGACGGCCACGGAGGTCCCCGCCTCGACGGTGAGCGTGAGCGGGGCCAGGGCCACGTGCTCGCCGTGGTGGACGCACAGGTCGCGGCAGTCGACGGCGAGGGGCACGGGGACACGGTAGGCGTCCGTGAACCCGAGAACGAGTGTGGTTCTCATTTGCGGAACGCCGTCGGCACCCGGGTACCCTGCCGGCAAGACCGAGAACCGTTCCCAGGATCTGCCGTGCCCCACACCTCCCTCCGTCGGCTCCTCGCCGTGGCCCTGGCCCCCCTCGCCCTGCTCGCCGCCTGTGGCGACGGCTCCTCCGGCGACGACGCCGCGGGCGCGACCGTGGTGGTGACCTCGTCGGTGCTGCGCGACGCCGTGGTCGCCATCGTCGGCGACGCCGCCACCGTCGAGGTCGTGCTCCCCACGGGGGCGGACCCCCACGAGTTCCAGCCCTCGGCCCGCCAGGTCGACGCGCTCCGCTCGGCCGACGCCGTCGTCGCCGTGGGCGGAGGCTTCGAGGAGGCCCTCGGCCCGGTCCTCGACGCCGCCGCCGAGGACGGCGTGGCCGTGCACGAGCTCCTCGACGGCGTGGACGACGTGACGGGCATCGGCGCCGCGGCCCACGACGAGCACGGCGACGACGACGAGCACGGGGACGACGAGCACG
>CAZCEZ010000066.1:12608-21049 GCA_964497795.1 uncultured Acidimicrobiaceae bacterium
GACGGGCTCGACCCGCACGTGTTCGCGTCGCCGCTGGCCATGGCCGACGCCGTGCCCGAGCTGGCCGAGCACCTCGCCGCCCACGTCGAGGGCCTGGACGCCGACGTGGTGGCCGGTGCGGCGGAGGAGCTCGTGACCGACCTGGAGGCCCTGGCCGCCGAGGTCGAGGACGTGCTGGCCGCGGTGCCCGAAGAGCGGCGGGTCCTGGTCACCGACCACGACGTGTTCGCCTGGTTCGCCCGGGACTTCGGCTTCGCCGTCGTCGGCACGGTGATCCCCGGCTCGTCGACGGCCGACGGCGTCAGCGGCGGTGCGCTGGCCGCGCTGGCCGACACCGTCCGCGCCGAGGGCGTGCGCGCCGTGTTCACCAGCTCCACCGCGCCCGCCGACCTCGTCGAGACGCTGGCCGACGAGGCCGGCGTCGCCGTCGTGGCCCTGTACGCAGAGTCGCTGGGCGCGCCGGGGACCGAGGGCGACACCTACCGTGGGATGGTCCTGACCAACGCCGAGCGCATCGCCGCCGCGCTGGCCGCCTGACCCCGTCCCGGGAGCCGCCCCCGTGCCCGTCCTCGAGGCCTTCGAGCCAGCCTTCATGCAACGGGCCCTGGCCGGGGGCCTGATCGCCGTGGTGGCCACGTCGCTGGTCGGGACCTGGGTCGTGCTCCGCGGGCTCGCCTTCCTCGGCGACGCCCTGGCCCACGGCGTCATCCCGGGCATCGCGCTCGCCGTGCTGTGGGGGGCGAGCCCCGTGCTCGGCGCGCTGGTCGCCGCGCTCGTGATGAGCGGGGTCGTGACCGCCGTGACCAACCGGGCCGTCGTGCGGGAGGACACCGGGATCGGCCTGCTGTTCGTCGGGATGCTGTCCCTCGGCGTGGTGATCGTGTCCCGCTCGGACTCCTTCACCACCGAGGTCACGGCGCTGCTGTTCGGCGACGTCCTCGGCGTCACCGCCGAGGACCTCCGGGGTCAGCTCGTGGCCACGGCGATCGTCGCCGCCGTCGTCGCCGCCGGCCACCGGGCGTTCTTCGCCCTCGCCTTCCACCGCGACAAGGCGGCCACGCTCGGGCTGCGCCCGGGCCTGGCCCAGGCCGCCCTCCTGGGGATCCTGGCCGTGAGCATCGTGGCCAGCTTCCAGGCCATCGGCACGCTGCTCGTCTTCGGCCTGCTGGTCGGCCCGCCCGCCACCGCCACCCTGCTCGTGCGCCGGGTGCCGCTCGTGATGCTGACCTCCGTCGCCATGGGCGGGCTCGCGGTGGTGGCGGGCCTGGCCATCTCCTTCCACCACGACACCGCCGGCGGGGCCACCATCGCGGGGCTGTCGGTGGCGCAGTTCTTCGTCGTGCTCCTTGCCGTCGAGGCCCGACGGACCCTCGGGGTCCGCCGGGCCCGCGTCGCGGCCTGAGCCCCCGACCGCCGGTCCGGCCGGTCAGGCGGCGGCCGGCCCCCGCTCGTCCTCGTCGCCCGTGGCCGGGACGTCGGTGCGGATGAGGTGGTCGAAGGCGGCGAGCGATGCCGTGGCGCCGGCGCCGAGGGCGACGACGATCTGCTTGTAGGGGACCGTGGTGCAGTCCCCAGCCGCGAACACGCCCGGCACCGACGTGCGGCCGTGGTCGTCGACGACGACCTCGCCGCGGTCGCTCAGCTCGACGGCGCCCTGGAGCCACTCGGTGTTCGGGAGCAGGCCGATCTGGACGAACACGCCCTCGACCTCGAGCACGTGCTCGTCGCCGGTGGTCCGGTCGGTGTAGCGCAGCCCGGCGAGCGCCGTGCCGTCGCCGACCAGCTCGGTCGTCTGCGCGGAGCGGATCACGGTGACGTTGGGGAGGCTGGCGAGCTTGCGCTGGAGCACGTCGTCGGCGATGAGGTCGTCGGCGAACTCGAGCACGGTGACCTGCGATGCCAGGCCGGCCAGGTCGATGGCCGCCTCGATGCCCGAGTTGCCGCCGCCGATGACGGCGACGGGCTTGCCGGCGAAGAGGGGGCCGTCGCAGTGGGGGCAGTAGGTCACGCCCTTGTTGCGGTGCTCGTCCTCGCCGGGCACGCCCAGGTTCCGCCACCGGGCACCGGTGGCCAGCACGACGGTCCGGGAGCGCAGCGAGGCGCCGCTGGCCAGGGTCACCTCGACCATGCCGTCGGCGGTGGTGCCGAGCCCGGAGGCCACCTGGAGGTCCATGACGTCGACGTCGTACTCGCGGACGTGGGCCTCGAGTGCCGTGGCCAGCTTCGGGCCCTCGGTGCGGGGCACCGAGATCAGGTTCTCGATGCCCATGGTGTCGAGCACCTGCCCGCCGAAGCGCTCCGACACCAGCCCGGTGCGGATGCCCTTGCGGGCGGCGTAGACGGCGGCAGCGGCGCCGGCCGGGCCGCCGCCGACGACGAGCACGTCGAAGTCGTCCTTGGCCGCGATCTCCTCGGCGGCGCGCTCGGCGGCGCCCTCGTCGAGGCGGGCGACGATCTGCTCGAGGGTCATGCGGCCCTGGCCGAACACCTCGCCGGCGCGGTCGCCGCCGGTGTGCACGACGGTGGGCACGGCCTTGATGCCGGCGGCCTCCACCTCGGCGCGGAACAGCGCGCCGTCCACCATCGTGTGGCGGATCCGGGGGTTCAGCACCGACATCGTGTTGAGGGACTGGACCACGTCGGGGCAGTTCTGACACGACAGCGAGACGTAGGTGGTGAGGTCGAGGTCGGCGTCGATGCCGCGGATGGCGTCGGCGACGTCGTCGTCGATGCGGGGCGGGTGCCCGCCGACCTGGAGCACGGCCAGGACGAGCGAGGTGAACTCGTGGCCGAGGGGGATGCCGGCGAAGGCGACCGAGACCTCGGTGCCGGCGCGCTCGACGGTGAAGGAGGGGCAGCGGGCGTCGTCGCCGTCGGTCTCGAGCGTGATGTCGTCGGTGAGGCCGGCGATGGCCTCGAGCACGCCCCGCAGCTCGGCGGAGCGCTCGCCGTCGTCGAGCGTGGCCCGGAGGACGACGGGGTGTCGGATCTTGTCGATGTGCGCCTCGATGGACGCGAGCAGCTGGGCGTCGAGCACGGGGGTACCTCGGGGTGGGGGGAGGCCGTCGGTGGGTGCGGTCGTGGCGGTCACCGGGTCCCGGGGCGCGACGCCCCGGGACCCGCCGACCGGTCGGGTCGGCGACGGTGCGCCGACCTCGGAGGAGGTGTCGTCAGATCTTGCCGACGAGGTCCAGGCTGGGGGCGAGGGTCTCCTGGCCCTCCTCCCACTTGGCCGGGCACACCTCGTCGGGGTTCTTCCGGACGTAGATGGCGGCCTTCACCTTGCGGAGCAGCTCGGCGGCGTTGCGGCCGACGCCCTCGGGGCAGATCTCCATGTACTGGATGACGCCGTCGGGGTCGACGAGGAAGGTGCCCCGGTCGGCCACGCCGTCGTCGGAGTTGCGCTCGTTGTCGAACGCGGCGGTCAGCTTGCCGGTGGGGTCGGCGAGCATCGGGAAGGTGATCTTGCCGATGGTCTCGGAGGCCGCGTGCCACGCCTTGTGGACGAAGTGGGTGTCCTTGGACACCGAGTACACCTCGACGCCGAGCTCCTTCAGCTCGGCGTAGTGGTCGGCGAGGTCGCCGAGCTCGGTGGGGCAGACGAAGGTGAAGTCGGCCGGGTAGAAGAAGAAGATCGCCCAGGTGCCGCGGACGTCCTGGTCGGTGACGGTCGTGAACTCGCCGTCGTGGAAGGCGTTCGCGCTGAAGGGCTGGATCTCGGTGCCGAGGATCGACATGCGGGGGCTCCTGTGGGGGGACGTTCGATGGTCTCGCCGGGCCGCAGGGGGATGCGAGCCGACGGGGACGATCGTCGCGTCCCGGACGATCCACGCCGAATCGGCGCCACTATCGCCGCGATCGGCCTGCCCTATCGGATCGGCGGGCTCGATCGGGAACCCGCAGGCGGGGTGCGATCAGTCGGCGAGGGCGGCGACGTCGAGGCCGAGGAGCACCAGGAGCAGGACGATCACCGCCGAGTTGAGGGCCGTGATCTGCCACTTCCAGCGGTGGTCGCTGACGTGGAACCGTCGGATCGAGGCCACGTTGAAGCCGATGGCGACCACGCCGACCACCAGGCCGATGCCGGGGCCGACGCCCGAGGCGAGGCCCACGGCGGGCAGCAGCCACGGGAACACGACGTAGGCCAGGAGGCACCGGACGCCGGAGATCAGCACGGAGGTGCTGAACGCCCGGTTGGCGCGCTCCTCGGTGTCCACGTGCGGGGCGGCGCCCGTCGACGGCGCGGCCTCGTGGGTGGCGTCGGGGGCCTCGTCGGTGCGCTGCTGCATCGCCGCCCAGTCTCGCCGGTCGGCGGGACGGGGGCCAAGGCGCTGCGCCCGCCGGGCGGATCAGGGGGTGGGGGCGACGCCGAGGTTCACGTCGATGGCCGACGCGTGGAAGTCCCGACGCAGGGCGGCGAGCGTCGGCGACGCCTTCGGCGCGAGGGCCCGGGCCCGGGCCACGGCCTCGGCGAGGGTGCCCTCGGCGCCCTCCACGGCGGCGTCCACGGCGCCGAGCTCGCGGGCGCCGGGCCCGTCGACCCGCTCGCCGAGCACGGCGAGGCGCTGGAGCGCGGGCTGGGCGAGCTTGGACCCGATCAGGGCGGCCATCGGCCGGGTGAAGGTCATCCCGAGGTCGACCTCGGGGAGGCACCAGTAGCCGCGGTCGGCCCGCATGATCCGCACGTCGTGGGCCAGCGAGAGCATCGCCCCACCGGCGAAGGCGTGTCCCACGACCGCGGCCACCGTGGGCATCGGCAGGCTCATCAGGCGCCCGAAGACCCGGTGCACCTCGCCGAGGAACCCGATCATGTCGTCGCCGAGGACGCCGACGTGGTCCAGGTCCAGCCCGTTGTGCCAGATCCGCCCCGACGCCGTGGTCACGAGCGCGCCCGGGCCGGTGGAGGCCTCGAGCTCGTCGAGCGCGGCGTGGAGCGCGGGCACGGTGTCGCCGTCGAAGCGGTTGTCGTCGTCGCCCAGGTCCAGGATCCAGAGCTCGTCGTCACGGGTCAGCTGCACGGCCCCAGAGCAGAGCACACCGCCCCGCCCCGGGTCCCCTCCGGACGAGACGAGGGGGCGGGGCCCGCAGGCCCCGCCCCCTCGGCTCGATCCCGGCCGGCTCAGACGAGCGGACGGTCGGTGGGCGCCACCGGGCGGGGCAGCGCCGTCTCGCCCATGAGGGCCTCGTCGACGGCGGCCGCGCAGGCCCGGCCCTCGGCGATGGCCCACACGATCAGGCTCTGGCCGCGGCCCATGTCGCCGCACACCCAGACGTCGTCCAGGTTGGTCCTGTACGCCCCGTCGCGGGCGACGTTGGTCCGGTCGTCGAGCTCGACGCCGAGCTGGTCGAGGAGGCCGTTGCCCTTCTCCGGGCCGGTGAAGCCCATGGCCAGGAGCACCAGCTCGGCCTGCAGCTCGAAGTCGGAGCCCTCGACCTTCTGGAAGCGCCCGTCGACCAGCTCGACCTCGTGGGCCTTGAGGCCGACCAGGTTGCCGTCGCCGTCGCGCACGAACTCCTCGGTGTTGACCGAGTAGACGCGCTCGCCGCCCTCCTCGTGGGCCGAGGTCACCTTGTAGACCATCGGGTACGTGGGCCACGGCGTGCGGTCGGGCCGCTCCTCGGGCGGGCGGGGCATGATCTCGAACTGGTGGACGCTGGCCGCGCCCTGGCGGTGGGCGGTGCCGAGGCAGTCGGCCCCGGTGTCGCCGCCACCGATGATGACGACGTGCTTGCCCTTGGCGGTGATGGGCACCTCGTCGACGCCGAGGTCGCCGTGCTGGGCCTTGTTGGCCCAGGGCAGGTACTCCATCGCCTGGTGGACGCCGTCGCCGTCGCGGCCCGGGATGGGCAGGTCGCGCCACTGGGTGGCGCCGCCGGCCAGGACCACGGCGTCGAAGCGCTCGCGCAGCTCCTCCGCGGAGATGTCGACGCCGATCTCGGTGGAGGTGACGAAGGTGGTGCCCTCGGCCTCCATCTGCTCGAGGCGCCGGTCGATGTGGCGCTTCTCCATCTTGAACTCGGGGATGCCGTAGCGGAGGAGGCCGCCGATGCGGTCGGCACGCTCGAAGACAGTGGCGGTGTGGCCGGCGCGGGCCAGTTGCTGTGCGCAGGCCAGGCCGGCCGGGCCAGAGCCGACGACGGCGACCGTCCTGCCGGTCTTGGCGTCGGGCAGGACCGGGGTGACCCAGCCCTCCTCGAAGGCCCGGTCGATGATCTCGACCTCGACCTGCTTGATGGTGACCGGGTCCTGGTTGATGCCGAGCACGCAGGCGCCCTCGCAGGGTGCGGGGCACAGGCGGCCGGTGAACTCCGGGAAGTTGTTGGTGGCGTGCAGGCGCTCGATGGCGTCGCGCCAGCGGTCCCGGTAGACGAGGTCGTTCCAGTCGGGGATCAGGTTCCCGAGTGGGCACCCGTTGTTGCAGAACGGGATGCCGCAGTCCATGCAGCGCGCCGCCTGCTTGGTCAGGTGGTCCTCGGGGAAGTCCTCGTACACCTCCTTCCAGTCCCGCAGCCGGACCGGCACGGGGCGCCGGGTCGGGGTCTCGCGGTCGTACTTGAGGAAGCCCTTGATGTCTGCCATGTCGTGTCTCCTTCGTCCTCGTCGCTTCCTCAGCCCGCCGCCGCGGCCATGATGGCCTCGTCGGGGTCCGAGCCCTCCGCCTCGGCCCGGGCCTTGGCCTCGAGCACGCGCTTGAAGTCCTTGGGCATGACCTTCTTGAAGTGGCGGACGTTGGTGTGCCACCGGTCGAGCAGGCGCTGGGCCACGGCCGAGTTGGTCTCCTCCAGGTGGGAGCGGACGGCGCCGCGCAGGAAGTCCTGGTCCTCCTCGTCGAGCGGGTCGAGGTCGACCATCTCGTTGTTGAGGTTCCGGTGGAACAGGTCCTCGGGATCCCACACGTAGGCGATGCCGCCCGACATGCCGGCGCCGAAGTTCCGGCCCGTCTCGCCGAGCACCACGGCCCGGCCGCCGGTCATGTACTCGCAGGCGTGGTCGCCCACGCCCTCGACCACGGCCACGGCCCCGGAGTTGCGGACGCAGAAGCGCTCGCCCACGACGCCCCGGATGTAGACCTCGCCGGCCGTGGCGCCGTAGAGGATCACGTTGCCGGCCACGACGTTCTCCTCGGCCACCAGCTTGGGGTGGGAGTCCTCGGGCGGGCGGACCACGAGCTTGCCGCCCGAGAGGCCCTTGCCGAGGTAGTCGTTGGCGTCGCCCGAGAGGCGCATCGTGACGCCCTTGGGCACGAAGGCGCCGAAGGACTGGCCGGCGGACCCGCGGAAGCGGATCGTGATCGTGTCGTCGGGCAGGCCGTCCTCGCCGAAGCGCTTGGAGATCTCGTGGCCGAGCATCGTGCCCACGGTCCGGTTGAGGTTCCGGATCGGCAGGTCGATCTCGACCGGACGGACGTCCTCGAGCGCCGGCTCGGCCCGAGCGATGAGCTCGTTGTCGAGGGCGTCCTCGAGGCCGTGGTCCTGGGTCTTGGAGCAGAACAGGTCCTGCTCCCAGGGGCTCTCCGGCTTGTGCAGGATCGGCGACAGGTCGAGGCCGTCGGCCTTCCAGTGCTCGATCGCCCGGGACGTGTCCAGCACCTCGACGTGGCCGATGGCCTCCTCGAGGCTCCGGAAGCCCATGGCGGCGAGGTACTCGCGCACCTCCTCGGCGATGAACTCCATGAAGTTCACGACGTACTCGGCCTTGCCGTCGAACCGCTTGCGCAGCTCGGGGTTCTGCGTCGCGACCCCCACCGGGCAGGTGTCGAGGTGGCAGACGCGCATCATGATGCAGCCGGACACGACGAGCGGGGCGGTGGCGAAGCCGAACTCCTCCGCGCCCAGCAGGGCCGCGATCATCACGTCCCGGCCGGTCTTGAGCTGGCCGTCGCACTGCACGACGATGCGGTCGCGCAGGCCGTTGACGAGCAGCGTCTGCTGGGTCTCGGCCAGGCCGAGCTCCCACGGGGTGCCGGCGTGCTTCAGCGAGTTCAGGGGGGAGGCGCCGGTGCCGCCGTCGTGGCCCGAGATGAGCACGACGTCGGCCTTGGCCTTGGACACGCCCGCGGCGACCGTGCCGACGCCGACCTCGGACACGAGCTTCACGTGGACCCGCGCCGAGGGGTTGGCGTTCTTCAGGTCGTGGATGAGCTGCTTGAGGTCCTCGATGGAGTAGATGTCGTGGTGCGGGGGCGGGGAGATGAGGCCCACGCCCGGGGTCGAGTACCGCGTCTTGGCGATCCAGGGCCACACCTTCTGGCCGGGCAGCTGGCCGCCCTCGCCGGGCTTGGCCCCCTGGGCCATCTTGATCTGGATGTCGTCGGCGTTGGTCAGGTAGTTCGACGTCACGCCGAAGCGTCCCGAGGCCACCTGCTTGATCGCCGAGCGCTTCGAGTCGCCGTCGGGCAGGACCTCGAAGCGGACCGGGTCCTCGCCGCCCTCGCCCGTGT
>CAZCEZ010000067.1:0-3227 GCA_964497795.1 uncultured Acidimicrobiaceae bacterium
GAGGCCAAGGGCGACGGCACCCCGGTCACCGAGGCCGACACCGACGCCGAGGCCTGGATCCGGGCCGAGCTGGCCGCCGCCCACCCCGACGACGCCGTGCTCGGCGAGGAGGAGGGCGACGTCGCCGGCACGACGGGCCGCCGCTGGATCATCGACCCGATCGACGGGACCAAGGCCTTCATGCGCGGGGTGCCCCTCTACTCGAACCTGCTCGCCCTCGAGGACGACCACGGGTGGGCCCTCGGCGTCATCGAGCTGCCGGCGGCCGGCGAGCGCGTCTGGGCCGGGCGCGGTCTGGGCGCGTGGTGGGAGGTGCACGGCGAGGTGCGCCCGGCCCGCGTCGCGCCCCGGGCCAGCACCCCGTTCCTGACCGCGTCCGGGTTCACGCACTGGGACGACGACGCCCTGCTCCGGGTCAAGCGGGACGGCTGGGCCCTGCGGACGTGGGGCGACGGCTTCGGCTACGCCATGGTCGCGACCGGGCGGATCGACGCCATGGTCGATCCCGAGGCCGCGCTGTGGGACCTGGCCCCCATGCCGATCGTCCTGGCCGAGGCCGGGGGGCGCTTCAGCGCGTGGGACGGCTCCCCCGACCCCCGGTCCGGTTCGGGCGTGGCCACCAACGGCGAGGGCCACGACGAGCTGCTCGCCCTGCTCCGGGGGGCCGCACCCGCCTAGGCGGTCGTCGGCGCCGCGCCGACCCGGGCCGGCTACTCGGCGCCGACGAACACCGCGGCCCGGACGCCCAGCTCGGCGAGGCTCCCGAGCGCGCCGACCGTGTCGTCCACGCCCGACAGCCCCGACGCCCCGACCGGGACCCGCTCGGCCAGCACCAGGCGGGCGGCCAGTCCGGCCACCGCGCCCGCCGCGACCGCGGGTCGGTCGATGGCGCCGGCGACCTCGGTGACCTGGGCCCCGTCGCGCACGCCGCGCACCTCGACCCGGACGGCGCCGATGCGGCCCTCGGGGTGGGGGCGGCGGAGCATGGGCAGCCACGCGGTGAGCCGCTGGCGCCGGTTGGCCGCCTGGCGCGCCGTGATCCGGGCGGCGTCGGGGAGGCTCCGGTGGAGCAGCACGGCATCGGGGAGCGCGGCCCGGTAGCAGTCGAGGCTGCCGACCGGGTCGGGGAAGGTGCACAGCTCGCGCCCCGACCCGGGCGTGCGGCGGACCCAGGCACCGTCGCGGCGGTCGAGGGCCCGGGAGGCCAGCGCGTGGTGGTGGGCGCGGGCGCAGGCCGGGCCACCGGTGCCGAAGCGGGCCACGTGGACCTCCTCGACCCGGTCGACCCACCCCGCCAGGTGGCGCACCAGCAGGCACGACAGGCCCGGCGCGAACGCGGCGCCGACGACGACCCGGCGCCCGGCGGCGCGGGCGGCGCCGTCGAGGGCGAGCAGGCCCTCGACCTCCTCGAGGTCGTCGCTGGTGGAGACGACGTCGACCCCGGCCTCGAGGGCCCGGCGGGCGACGGGCAGGTGGGTGCCGGCCGGTCCGGCCAGCACGAGCACGCGGGCGTCGCTGGCCAGCGGGTCGCCGACGCGGGCCGCAGCACCCAGGGACCGTCGCAGCGCGGCGGGTCGCTCGCCGGGGCCGCCGAGGACGACGCCGCCGACCTCGGGCGTGGACGCGAGCTGGCGTGCGGCGCGGGCGCCCGTGGCACCGATGCCCAGCACACCGACCGTCGGCGCCCGGACCCGGGAGGACGTGTCGCGCCCGGCTCCGTCGGCGACGGTGCTCACCGGAGCTCGGGACCGCGCAGCTCCCGCCAGCCGCCGGTCTGGGGCGGCGTCCCGCCGGTGCCCCGGATGCGGAGGCCGGCGGCCAGGAGGGCCGCCACGCCGACGGCGGCGATGGCACGTCGCAGCAGGGTCACGGTGCCTCCTCGGGTGGCGGCGGGCTCCGGCGGCGTCCGGGGCGGACGCCGAAGTGGGGCTAACAAGAATCGAACTTGTGACCTCACCCTTATCAGGGGTGCGCTCTAACCGACTGAGCTATAGCCCCGGAGGGACCGGAAATGTAGCAGCAGGGCTCCCGGGGTCGACAAAGGCGGACGGCGCACGAACGCGACGCCCGCAGCGGCGCGGCGGGGTCCGCTCAGCCGGCGTCGCTGGCGACCCGGGGGACCTCCCCGGTGACCGGACCGCCGTCGTCCTCGGCCGCCGGCTCGCGCCGCGAGGGCGCGGGCACGGCACCCACGTCGCCCGGTCGTCCGCCTCGCCCCGGCACGTCGGCCGCACCCGTCGGGGGACCGTCGGCGACCGGGGGCGTCGGGCCGGTGGCGCCGGGGGCGGTGGCCGACCGGGGTCGCCGGGCCGGGGCGACGATCAGGTCCTCGTCGATCACGGTCATGCGGATGCCGCCGGTGAGGTCGCTGATCAGGTTGAACAGCACGGCGCCGAGCACCCAGGTGAACACGCTGAAGGCGGCGAGGACCGCCAGGATCACGGCCGAGGACCGGAAGACGACGCCCCCGAGGATCTCGAAGGAGTCGTAGCCGCCCGCGTCCTCGAAGAACCCCTCGATGCCCTCGATGGTGCCGACCCGGTCCGCGGCCTGCCACAGCAGGAACCCGGACACCAGGGCCACGACGTAGCCGCAGAGAGCGAAGAGCAGGGCGACCTTGGCCACCGACCAGACCTCGACGTGGCGGACCACCCGGTGGACGCGCCGCACCTTGCGGTTCCGTCGACCGCCGGGTCCGGTCCGGCGTCCCGGTGGTCGTTGCCGCGGGTCGGGCACTGGACCGGGGGTGTCTCGCATCGTGCTCCAGAGGGGTCTCGGGCGTGCTGGGCCGCGTCCGCCCGCCGCCAGGCGTCCGATCGTACCGTCGGGTCCCCGCCGTCCGGCGACGCGCCCGCCGGGGGACGCGACGAGGCCCACCCGCACCGCCCGCCGGAGCGGGGGTGGGGTGGGCGTCGCCAGGGAGGCGGTCCGGCGGGGATGCTGCGCCCCGCCGGCCGCGGTCCGGCTCAGGCCTCGACGGTGCGCCGGCGGCGGCCGGCCAGCTCGAGGGCGGCGCCCGCACCGAGCAGGGCCACGCCCAGACCGGTGAGGGCCAGGGTCTCGTCGGCGCCGGTGCGGGGCAGGGTGGCGATGGCCTCCGGCACGGCCGTCGGGGCCGGCGCCGGGGTCGACGAGACGACGACGGTGTCGTCCAGCACCTCGATCACCGGAGCGGGGATCTCCTCGCCGTCGCTGACCTCGACCGTGTCGTCGTCAGCAGGGTCGTC
>CAZCEZ010000067.1:3327-20200 GCA_964497795.1 uncultured Acidimicrobiaceae bacterium
CAGCAGGGTCGTCACCAGCAGGGTCGTCACCAGCAGGGGTCTGCTCGGCGGGCTCCACGTCGGGTGCCGGGGCGGGCACGACCACGGCGGGGGTCACGACGACCGGGTCCGACTGCACGTCGGGCTCCGACTGCGGCTCCTCGCCACCGTCGTCCTCGACCGTGACGCAACCCTCGGCCTCCGGGGTCACCTCGCAATCCAGCTCGACGTCACCGTCGTCCTCGACCGTGACGCAACCCTCGGCCTCCGGGGTCACCTCGCAGTCCAGCTCCTCCTCGCCGTCGCCCTCGACGCAACCCTCGGCCTCCGGAGTCACCTCGCAATCCAGCTCGACGTCACCGTCGTCCTCGACCGTGACGCAACCCTCGGCCTCCGGGGTCACCTCGCAGTCCAGCTCCTCCTCGCCGTCGCCCGGCACGGAGCACTCGCCCTCGACCAGGACGGCCGGCAGCTCGCAGGCCTCGTCCCCGTCGTCCTCGGGCTCGACCGGCACGCACGACCCGCCGTCCGCGGAGAGGACCTCGCCGGGGCCGCATGTGACGAGGTCGCCGCCACCGTCGGGCTCGTCCTCGATCAGGACGTCGCCGAAGAAGGCGCCGCGCCCGATGGTGGTGTTCCCCGCGAAGGCGGTCTCGCCGTCGATGGCCACGTGGACCTGGACGTGGACGTCGCGACCGTCCTCGACGTCGACGATCTCGACGGTCCCCCCGGTGGCCGGGCCGTCGATGCCCAGCGGGCACTGACCGGGTGCGGTGCGGGAGGCGTAGGCCTCGTAGGACCAGCAGACGTGGACCTCGTCGAAGGCCACGGGGGCCGTGTCGACCGTCAGCGTGACGACGTCGGTGGTCGGGGTGGCCTGGGTCCGCTCCCAGGTGAGCGTGCCGACCGGGGTGGCGTCGCGGCCGGCGCCGATGTCGACGGTGCCGGCTGCGGCCGGGAGGACGGTCCCGGCGAGGAACGAGGCCGCGCCGGCGACGAGCAGCGTGCCCGAGGCGAGGCGGCGGAGGGTGGTGCGCATGTGGGATGTCTCCGTTCGAGAGACCGGTCGCAGGCGCGACCGGAGCCAGAACGGACCGGTCTCGCCACTCGCTCCCCGGGCCGTCATCTGGCGACCGTCGTGATCCACCCCTCACGGGGAGATCGACGACCCGGATCATCACGTTCCGTGTGGAGCGTGCCCACGGTGTCCCCACCGCGGTCACTCTCCGTGGCTGATTGTTCGCCGCCGCACGAGGGAAGTCCCTAGTCCGAACGGCTCATCTTCGGTACCGGCCCTTCCGGTGGCTCCGGCTCCTCCGGTTCCCCCCGTCGGACCGGCCCGTCGGACCCCGTCGACTAGGATCACACCGTTGTGATCTCGCCTCCGCGGCGGGTCGCCGGGTCGGGGTGGAGCTTCCGACGGCGACCACGTCGAGGGCTCCGGGGGCCACCGCCGAGCACAGGAGCACCGGTGTCCGACCAGCACACCCCACCCCCCGACGACGACGCCGAGGGCCCGGTGGCCGACGGCACGGCTGCCGACGGTCCCACCGCAGCCGACGAGACGGCCGTGGCCACCGACGACGGCGGCTCGGGCGGCGACGGCACGCCCCCGGGCGGCGGGGACGGCAGCGACGACGGCGGCTACGCCATCGAGCCGATCGAGATCCAGGACGAGATGGAGAACTCGTTCCTGGAGTACGCGATGTCGGTGATCATGCAGCGTGCGCTGCCCGACGCGCGCGACGGCCTCAAGCCGGTGCACCGCCGGATCCTGTGGGGCATGGAGGACATCGGCGCCCGCCCGGACCGCTCGCACATGAAGTGCGCCCGCGTCACCGGCCACGTCATGGGCCACTTCCACCCCCACGGCGACTCCGCCATCTACGACGCCCTCGTGCGCATGGCCCAGCCCTTCTCGCTGCGCCACCCACTGGTCGACTTCCACGGCAACTACGGCTCTCCCGACTTCGGCCCCGCCGCCGCCCGCTACACCGAGTGCCGCCTGTCGAACCTGGCCATGCGCCTGCTCGACGGCATCAACGAGGACACGGTCGACTTCGCCGACACCTACTCGGGCGAGTTCACCGAGCCCACCGTGCTCCCGGCCCGGTTCCCGAACCTCCTCGTGAACGGCTCCGAGGGCATCGCCGTGGGCATGGCGACCCGCATCCCGCCCCACAACCTGGGCGAGGTCATCGACGCCACCGTCCACCTGCTCGACAACCCCGAGGCCACCGCCGAGGACCTCATGGGGTTCGTCAAGGCCCCCGACTTCCCCACCGGTGCCCTCCTCATGGGTCGCCAGGGCGTCATCGACGCCTACACGACCGGTCGCGGCACCGTGAAGCTCCGGGCCCGGGCCGAGATCGTCGAGGGCAAGCAGCGCGACACGATCATCGTCACCGAGATGCCCTACCAGACCTCCATCTCGGCCACCGCGGCCAAGATCAAGGAGCTCGTCAACGACAAGGTCATCGAGGGGATCGCCGACGTCAACGACGCGTCCGCCAAGGGCCAGACCCGCCTCGAGATCACGCTCAAGCGGGACGCGCCGAGCCTGGTCGTGCTCAACAACCTGTACAAGCACACCCCGCTGCAGACCACCTACTCGATCAACATGGTCGCCCTGGTCGACGGGGTGCCTCGCACCCTGAACCTGCGCGACGCGCTCGACGCCTACGTCGGCCACCAGATCGAGGTCGTCACCCGCCGCTCGGAGTTCCGGCTCCGCAAGGCGCAGGACCGGGCCCACATCGTCGAGGGCCTCATCAAGGCCCTCGACCTCATCGACGAGATCATCGCCGCCATCCGCTCCTCGGAGGACAAGGGCGAGGCCCGGTCCAAGCTCGTCGCCGAGCCCTTCGCGTTCTCCGAGGTCCAGGCCGAGCACATCCTCGACATGCAGCTGTCCCGCCTCACCCGGCTGGGCCGCGAGCAGCTCGAGTCCGAGCTGGCCGACCTCCGCGAGACCATCGCCGAGCTGGAGGCGATCCTGGCCGACGAGGGCCGCCTGCGCCAGGTGATCAAGGACGAGCTCGCCGAGATCCGGGGCGACTGGGCCACCGGCCGCCGCTCCGAGATCACGATCGACCCCGGCGAGCTCGACATCGAGGACCTGATCGACGACGAGGAGCTCGTCGTCACCCTGTCCCAGCGCGGCTACGTGAAGACCGTGGAGGCCGACGCCTTCCGCTCCCAGGGCCGAGGCGGCCGGGGCATCGCCGGCGCCAAGCTCGTCGACGACGACTTCGTCACCAAGATCCTCACGACCACGGCACACGCCTACCTGCTGTTCTTCTCGAACCTCGGCAAGGTGTACCGGCTCAAGGCCCACGAGATCCCCAAGAAGGACCGGACGGCCCGGGGCACGGCCATCGTCAACCTGCTCGAGCTGGCCCCGGACGAGACGATCCAGGCCATCATCGACACGCGGGACTACGAGTCCTACCGCTTCCTGTTCTTCGCCACGAAGCAGGGCCAGGTCAAGCGGACCCGGTTCTCCGAGTACGACTCGTCCCGGAGCGGGCTGATCGCGCTCAACCTGCGTGACGGCGACGAGCTGGTGAAGGTGGTGCCGACCAACGGCGAGGACGACATCGTGCTGGTGTCGGCGGCCGGGCAGGCCATCCGCTTCTCCGAGGACGACGTGAGGCCCATGGGCCGGGCTGCCGCCGGCGTGCGGGGCATGAAGCTCCGCTCGGCGGAGGACCGCGTCGTGTCCTGCGACGCCGTCACCGACGACGACCAGATCCTCGTGGTCACCTCGGCCGGCTTCGGCAAGCGGACCGACATGGCGCACTTCGCGACCAAGGGCCGGGGCGGCCAGGGCGTGCGCGGCATCCGCATCACGGAGTCCCGCGGCGAGGTCGTCGGCGCCTTCACCGTCGCCGAGGAGGACGAGATCTTCGTCATCGCCAACACCGGCACGACGATCCGCATGGCCGTCGCCGGCATCTCGGTCCAGGGCCGCGACGCCACCGGCGTGCGGATCATGGACGTGGGCGGCGACGTCCAGGTCGCCGCCGTCGCCCCCGTGCTCTTCAGCGAGGACGCCGACGAGGGCGACGAGTAGCCACCCTCCTCCCCCGGGAGCCGGCCGCCGGCCCCCGCTCGGCCCGGGCGCACCGGGCCCCGCCGCCGGATCGGATCCGATCGTGGCGCCGATCCTCCCCCAGGCCGCTTCCCCCGCAGCGAACCCCTCGTGAGGAGCGCGCGTGCCAGCGACCCCAGCCCCCCGTCCCCCGTCCTCGACGTCGAGCCCGGATCGACCGGGCCGACCCCCTGACCAGGGACGATGCACCGATCGGGTGCCTGCGCCGGTCCAGGTGCCTCTCACGCGCGAGATCGGATCCGATCTCGCGCGCGGTGCACGGCGGCGAGGCGGCGCGGGCTCACCGTCGCGCTGCCGCGGGCAGGCCACGCCGCTCGTGGCCCTCGTCCTGCTCGTCGCCGCGCTCCTGCTGGTGCCGACCGGCCTGGTGATCCGAGCCGTCGTGGAGCGCGCCCAGGCCCGCGCCGCCGCCGACGCCGTCGCCCTGGCCGGCGCAGCGGGGGGACGGCAGGAGGCCGACGAGGTCGCCAGAGCCAACGGCGCCCGCGTCGAGGCCTACCGCGACGAGGGCGACCGGGTGGAGGTGACGGTGGTCGTCGGCCGGCACCGGGCGACGGCCCGGGCGGCGCGCACCGTCACGGTCGAGCGCCCGCCGGGGCGTCCCGACGACTGACGACGGGGCGCTGCGCGGTGCCCGTCAGGTCCCGTCGGCCGGGACGGTCCGTGCTCGACGTCGGACGATGGGTGCCCTCCGGTCCGGACATCCGGCGCGATCGCTGACGGGTCGCTGACAACGGGCAGACCGATGTGCGGATCCTCACGCCCCGGGCGACCACCGGCGATTGCCGCCCCGGCGCACACCGCGGAACCTCCGGGAACGGCCCGGGGCGGTCCCGGCCTCGAACCAGGAGCAGACCATGCACCGAACCATCCCACGAAGCGCAGCGCTCGCCCTCGGCGCCACGCTCCTCGCGGCGAGCCCGGCGCTCGCCACACCACCCGAGGACCACGGCCACGACCGGGCCGTCGTCGACGCCACCTGGGACTGCGACGGGCTCGTCACGGTCACGAGCGAGGGTCACGCCATCTCCAACGTCGTGATCCGTGACGCATCGGGTGACACGAGGGTCGAGGAACCCTTCGAGCAGACCGACGAGGACGGCGAGGCGATCGAGGTCGATGCGTGGACCTTCGAGGCCACCGAGGGTCTCGAGGGCGTCTTCGTCAAGGCCGGCCGCAACAGCGAGCCTGGTGCGCCGGATCGCGGGTACGGCGAGTACGTCGAGCTCGGGGCGCCCGACTGCGAACCCGAGGTCGTCGACGCCGACGGCGACGGCTCACCGGCCGGCGAGGACTGCGACGACGAGGACGACACGGTCTTCCCCGGCGCGACCGAGATCCCCAACGACGGCATCGACCAGGACTGCGACGGGAGGGACCTCGAGGTCGGCACCGGCGATGTCCGGGCCACCTTGACCTGGCTCGGGGACGACGGCAACCGGGACGACTGGGACCTCTACGTGATCGAGCCGAACGGGGAGATGATCTCCTACGCCTCGCCCTCCTCGAGCACCGGCGGCCAGCTCGACGCCGACGACATCTGCCTGGCCCGGCCGAGCGTCGAGAACGTGTTCTGGCCCGAGGGGCAGGCTCCGGCGGGCACCTACACCGTCGGGGTGGACCTCTTCAGCTCGTGCGGCGACGGCAGCGAGGCGCCCTGGCGCCTCCAGGTCTTCGTCGACGGGGTGCTCGTCCTGGACGAGACCGGCGACGCGGACTCGAACCCGGACAGCGGACCGGGCGACGCCGGCCCCGAGAACACCTTCACGTTCACCTACCCGTCTGCCTGACGGGGGCGGACGACGCGGGTGGCCGGTCCCTCGGGGCCGGTCACCGGCGCGTCCGGTCAGATGTCGACGAAGCGGACGTCCTTGGCGTTGGCCACGATGAACTCCTTGCGGGCCGAGACGTCGTCGCCCATGAGGGTCGACATGATGTCGTCGGCCAGGGCCGCCTGCTCGACGGTCACCTGGAGCAGGGTCCTGGTCGACGGGTTCATCGTCGTCTCCTCCAGCTCGGAGGCGTCCATCTCGCCCAGGCCCTTGAGGCGCTGGAAGTCCTTCTTGTGGTTCGGGTGCTCGGCCAGCCAGGCCGTCCGGGCCCGGTCGTCCTTGAGGTACACCTTCGAGCGGCCGACCTGGGTGGAGTACAGCGGCGGCTGGGCGATGTAGATGCAGCCGGCCTCCACGAGGGGCTTCATCTGCCGGAAGAAGAAGGTCAGCAGCAGGGTGCGGATGTGGGAGCCGTCCACGTCGGCGTCGCACATCGCGATGATCTTGTCGTAGCGCCGCTTGTCCTGGTCGAACTCCTCCCCCACCCCGGCACCGATGGCCGAGATGAGGGCCTGGATCTCGGTGTTCTTGAGCATCTTGTCGATGCGGGCCCGCTCGACGTTCAGGATCTTGCCCCGGATGGGGAGGATGGCCTGCGTGCGGGGGTCGCGGGCCGACACGGCCGAGCCGCCGGCGGAGTCGCCCTCCACGATGAACAGCTCGCGCTCGCCGCGGTCCTTGGCCGAGCAGTCCTTGAGCTTGTCGGGCATGCCCGCGCCGTCGAGCAGCGTCTTGGACCGGATCTGGTTGCGGGCCGCCTTGGCCGCCTCCCGGGCCTCGGCGGCCTGGTACGCCTTGCGGATCACCTTGTTGGCCTCGGTCGGGTTCTCCTCGAACCACTGGGCCAGGGCCTGGTTGGTGACCGTGGTGACCAGCGAGCGCATCGAGGTGTTGCCGAGCTTGGCCTTGGTCTGGCCCTCGAACTGGGGTTCCTGGAGGCGGACCGACACGACGGCGGTGAGGCCCTCGCGGACGTCGTCGCCGGTGAGGGCGAGGTCCTTCTTGTTCCCGGGCCGGTTGTCCTTCGCGTAGTTGTTGACCACGCGGGTCAGGGCCGTCTTGAAGCCCTCCTCGTGGGTGCCGCCCTCGATGGTGGAGATGCCGTTGGCGAAGGAGTGGATGCCGTCGCGGTTGAAGCCGGTGTTCCACTGGAACGCGATCTCGACCTCGGAGGTCTCGTCGGCGCCCGAGAAGTAGCCGACCTTGGCCCAGAGGGCCTCCTTGGTCTTGTTGATGTGCTCGACGAAGTCGACGATGCCGCCCTCGTAGCAGAACGAGATCCGCTCGGGCTGGCCGCCCTCGACGTGGTCGGGACGCTGGTCCTCGAAGGTGATCTCGAGGCCCCGGTTCAGGAACGCCATCATCTGGATGCGCTCCCGGATCGTCTGGGCCCGGAACTCGGTCGTCTCGAAGATGCTGCCGTCCGGCCAGAACGTGACGGAGGTGCCGGTGCGCCCCTCGGGCGCCGGACCGGTGACCTGGAGCGGGCCCTGGGGCACGCCGCCGTCGGCGAAGGTCATCTCGTGGTGCTCGCCGTTGCGATCGACCTCGACGAGGACCCGGGTGGAGAGGGCGTTGACGACGGACACGCCCACGCCGTGGAGGCCGCCGGAGACCTTGTAGCCCTCGCCGTCGAACTTGCCGCCGCCGTGGAGCTTGGTCAGGGCGATCTCGACGCCGGAGATGCCCTGGGCGGCGTTGATGTCGGTCGGGATGCCGCGGCCGTCGTCGACGACGCGGCAGGCGCCGTCGGGCAGCAGCGTGATGTCGATCCGGGTGCAGTGACCGGCCATGGCCTCGTCGACGGAGTTGTCCACGACCTCCCACACGCAGTGGTGCAGGCCGTTGGGGCCGGTCGAGCCGATGTACATGCCGGGCCGCTTGCGGACCGCCTCGAGCCCCTCGAGGACCCGCATGTTGTTCGCCCCGTAGTCGGTGCTCACCCCCGCCGGGCCGGCGGTCGGGACGTCGCCCCGACCCGTGTCCTCGGGTTCGCGATCCACCACTCGTGCTCCTCGTCGGTCGTGCTCCCGCCGGGCTGCGGCGGGGACGTTCGGCCCGCCCGACCATTGGCCCGGGCGACCGCTCTGACCTGGGGTTTTCCGCACTCGACGGCCCCGGCTCGAACGGGTCGATCATACCAGCGCCGGCCCTCCGGACCCGGGAGGGACGCCGGTCGCGACCGGCAGCGCGCGTCCGGTCGTGCGGCCCGTCGACGCCCGCGCTCAGCCGCGCTCGGGGCGGCGCGCGCCGCGCCGGTGGACCGGGGTGACGCGCACGTCCACGCCGGTGACGCGCCCGGGCCCGAGCAGGTCCTCGAGCCGGGTCAGGAGGTCGGCCTCCAGCCACCGCACGTGGCTCACCACGGCGGGGTCGTCTGCCTCGAGGACGAGCCGGCCCCGCTCGAGGGACACCGGCTGGGTCCGGGTCGCGAGGACGCCGCCGACGACGTCGGCCCAGTGGTTGAACACCAGCTCGACGGCATCCGTGCCCGGTGCCCCCATGCCCCGGACCACCCGGTCCAGCACCCGGCCCAGCTCGGTGGGGGGCGCGGAGCGCTCGAGCACCAGGTCCTCGTCGTCCCACCGGCGGGTCACCGGCCCAGTCTGGCCCACCGCCGCCGACCCACCGACCCGCCGGCCCACCGGCCCACCGGCCCGCCCGGTCAGGCCCCGTCGGGGACGACGGTGCCGTCCGAGACCCGCAGGACGAGCTCGGGCGTGGTCTGCCGGGGCAGCGGCCCGGCCGTGGTGAGCAGGGTCTGGCCCGGCGGCAGGTGGGCGAGCAGCGCCTCGGTCCGCCCCTCGTCCAGCTCGGAGAACACGTCGTCGAGCAGCAGGACGGGGCTGTCGCCCCTCGCGTCGGTCACGGCCCGGTGGACGGCGAGGCGCATGGCCAGCGACAGCGACCGCTGCTCGCCCTGGCTGGCGTGCGTGCGGGCCGGGAGGTCGTCGAGGCGCAGCTCGACCTCGTCGCGGTGGGGACCGACGGTGGTCACCCCCCGGCGCAGGTCGTCGTCCCGAGCTGCGACGAGGGCGGCGGCGAGCCCGGCGTCGCGCCACGCGGCCCGGTAGGTCGCCCCGACGGGGAGCGGCACCCCGGCCAGGTCCCGGTAGGCCTGCGTGATCCGGGGCTCGAGGTCGCCCAGGGCGTCCTCGCGCCGCTGGGCGAGCGCCTCCCCGGCCCGGGTGAGGCGGTCGTCCCACACGTCCAGGGTGAGGGCGGCGGCCTCGTCCAGGCGGCCCCGGGCCTGCTTGAGCAGGGCGTTGCGCTGCTTGAGGATCCGGTCGACCTCGGCCCGCAGGCCCTCGGTGTGGGGGTCGACGCCGACCGCGGCCTCGTCGAGCCACCGCCGGCGCTCCCCCGGCCCGCCCTTGACCAGCACCAGGTCCTCGGGGCTGAACAGGGTGACCTGGAGCGCCTCGAGCAGGTCGCTGCGCCGCTTCACCGGCTGGCGGTTCAGCTGCATCCGGTTCCGGCCGCGGACGGCGAGCTCGGCCTCGAGCAGCAGCTCGCGGGCACCCCGGGTCGCCTCGGCGCGGACCACGGCGCGCTCGGCGCCGACGCGGACCATCGACTCGGTGGTCGCGCCCCGCAGCGAGGACCCGGCCAGGTGCGCGACGGCCTCCAGGAGGTTGGTCTTGCCCTGGCCGTTGCGGCCGATCACGGCCGTCGTGCCGGCCGGGAGCGTGACGTCGGCGGCGAGGTACGAGCGGTAGTCGGTCAGCCAGAGGCGCTGGAGGTGGAGGGCCATCGGGCCCCTGGCCTAGCGCCGGGCCGGGCGGTCGTGCGCGGCGCGCGGCCTCACTGCACCCGGACCGGCATGAGCAGGTACAGGTAGTCCTCCGAGGCGGTCGAGCGCACCACGGCGGGCTTGAGGCTGTCGATCGTGGCGAGCGTGATCTCGTCGCCCGCGGCCGCCTCGACGCCGGCGAGGAGGTAGTCCGGGTTGAACGCCACGGTCAGGTCCTCCCCGGTGTAGGTCGCGTCGAGGGACTCCGAGCCCTGGCCCACGTCCTGGGTGACCGCCTTCAGCTCGAGGCCGTCGGCCGACATCTCCAGGCGGACCGGGGTCGCGTCCCGGGCGAGCAGCTTCACGCGGCGCAGGGCCTCGGCGAAGGGCTCACGGGCCACGGTGAGGGTGTTGGGCTGGTTCTGCGGGATCAGGCCCTGGTAGTTCGGGTAGTCGCCCTCGATCAGGCGGGTGGTCAGCACGATGCCGCCGCCGTCCTCGCGCTCGGCGGTGAACGACGCGTCCCGCTCGCCCAGGCGCAGCGTGATCTCCCCGCCGGCACCCAGGGCCCGGGACAGCTCGCCCAGTGCGTTGGACGGCACGAGCACGGACTTGCCCGAGGACAGCACCGACACGCCGGGCAGGTCGCGCACGGCGAGGCGGTAGGAGTCGGTCGCGACCAGGCGCAGGCCCTCGGCACCTCCGTCGCCCCCGGCGGCGGCGAGGAGCACGCCGGTGAGGATCGGCCGGTTGTCGTCGCTGGACGCGGCGGGCAGGACCTGGCGGAGGGCGGCGACCAGGGACTCCGCGTCGAAGCGGACCTCGTCGCCCTCGACCGGGGCGACCCGGGGGAACTCGTCCGCCGCCAGGGTCTTGAGCGTGAACTCCGAGCGACCCGAGGAGATCCGTGCCTCGTCGTCGCCCGTCTCGAGCTCGACGGCGCCGGGGCCGAGGGACTTCACGATGTCGTTGACGAGGCGGGAGGGGACCACGGCGACGCCGTCGGCCAGGCCGGCCACGGGCAGGCTGACCGTGACGGTCAGCTCGAGGTCGGAGCCGGTGACGACGAGGCGGTCGCCGGCCAGCTCGAGGCGGACGCCCGAGAGGACCTGCAGCTGGCCCCGGCTCGCGGACACGGCCCGGCCGGCGGTGGCCAGGGCCTCGGCGAGGACGTCTCGTTCGCAGCGGAGCTTCATCTCGGTTCCTCAGGTGTGTGTTCGTTGGCCGGGTCGGCGGGAGCGACGTGGGCCGGGGTGCGTCCCGTCCGTCCACGTGCAGGTTGTTGTTCGGAGATCCGGGGGTGTCGGTAGGGGGTGTGGATTGTGGATGATGCCCCATCGCGGCAGGTCAGCGGGGTGATCGCTGTCCGACCGGTGTCCCCAGCCGTCCCCTGCCCGCCGGTGGAGGCCCGGTCGGTGGCCGGCCCGGTCCCCAGTTCGGGCACGCCCTGCACAGGGGACCCACAGGTCGGTCCACCGAGGAGGGCGCCGACCTGTGGACGGAGGCTCGAGGGGCTCGTGCCGGGTCCCCGCGCGGACCCCAGGGCGTCCACCTCGCGTCCCGGTGCGCGTCCCCCGGTCCGGCGGCCTGCATCCACAGGCTGTCCACAGGTGGGGGTCATCCGTCCGCCTTGAGGCGCTGGATCAGCTCGGTGACCTGCTGGAACACCTGGCGGCGCTCCTTCATCTGGCCCTTGATGCGGTCCACGGCGTGGATGACCGTCGTGTGGTCCCGTCCGCCGAACTCCTTGGCGATGTTCGGGAACGACAGGTCGGTGAGCTCCCGGAAGAGGTACATGCCGACGTGGCGGGCCGTGGTCAGCGGGCGGGTCCGGGAGCGGCCCGTGAGCTCCTCGACCGTGTAGCCGAAGTACTCGGCGCAGGTCGTGAGGATCGTCTCGGGGGTGATGGGTCGGGCCTCGCGCTCGGCGACGAGGTCGGCGAGGATCTCGCTGGCCTTGTCGGCGGTGAGCTCCTCGCGGTTCAGCGAGGCCCAGGCCGTGAGGCGGGTGAGGGCGCCCTCGAGGGCCCGGATGTTGTTGTCGTTGATGTTCGTGGCGATGAAGGCGAGGATCTCGTCGGGGACGGGGGAGGCCTCGTCCTCGGCCTTCTTGCGCAGGATCGCGAGGCGGGTCTCGACGTCGGGGGGCTGGATGTCGGTCAGCAGGCCCATGACGAAGCGGGTCCGGAGCCGGTCCTCGAGGGTGGGGATGGCGTCCGGGGGCCGGTCCGAGGACAGCACGATCTGGCGGTTCGACTGGTGGAGGTGGTTGAAGGTGTGGAAGAACTCCTCCTGGGTCTCCTTCTTCCCCTCGAAGAACTGGATGTCGTCGACCAGCAGGACGTCGATGTCCCGGAAGCGCCGCTTGAAGGCCTCGTTGGTCCCGCCGCGGATCGAGTCGACGAACTCGGACAGGAACTGCTCGGAGGTGACGTAGCGCACCCGGTAGGTCGGGTAGTTCTCCAGCACGTAGTTGCCGATGGCCTGGAGCAGGTGCGTCTTGCCCAGGCCGGCGTCGCCGTAGATGAACAGCGGGTTGTAGGACCGCGCCGGCGTCTCCGCGACGCGCAGGGCGGCGGCGGCGGCGAAGCGGTTCGACCCGCCGGTGACGAACGCGTCGAAGGTGTAGCGGTCGTTGAGGGTCGCGCCCGGTGCCGGTGCCGGCGCGGCCGGGACGGGCCCGCCGATGAGGTCGGCGTCGGCGCGCTGGCGCGACGGGGCGGTGCCGGGCAGGTCCTGGCGGATGTCGGACAGCTCGTCGAAGAGCGGCAGCTCCTGGGGCGTGGGCGGCCGGGCCTCGAGGAGCACCTCGACGCCGACGTGGCCCAGCTCGGACAGGTTGGCCCGCAGCAGGGCGAGGTACCGCTCCTGGACGCGGTCGCGCACGACGGAGGAGGGGAAGGCCAGCACGAGCGTCGACCCGTCGAAGGAGACGGCCTCGACGCCCTGGAACGACGAGCTCCACACCACGCTCGAGACCTGCTCGCGGAGGAGGGCCGCGCAACCCCTCCAGACGGTCTCGGCGTCGCTCATCGACGAACCGCCTCTCGTGTTCGTAGCTCGAGTATCCACAAGTCGATCCACATGATGTGGAAAGCAGGGACGTTGGCCGGGGACCCCGGTGTGCGTCCCGTCGGGCGGGAACCGAGGCCACGCTCCCGCTGGGATCCACGCAGGCCGGTTCCGCCGTGGCGGCGCACCGTAGCAGGACGTTCCGCGCCCGGTGCAAGGGCCTCGCGGACCGGGCGCGACCGGCTCGGATTGTCGCGGCGTCGGCCCCGTCGGTACCGTGGTCCGCTGGTCTGGCGTGCCGTCCTGGCGCGCCCCGCCGCTGGTCCCGCATCCCGTCCCCCGAGGCGGAGGACCCGTGGCCGTCGTTCGAGGAGGACTCCGTTGAAGCGCACCTACCAGCCGAAGAAGCAGCGTCGAGCCCGCCGCCACGGCTTCCGCAACCGCATGTCGACCCGCGGCGGTCGTGCCGTGGTCCGCAGCCGGCGCCAGAAGGGCCGCGCCAAGCTGTCGGCCTGAGGGTCGACGGCCGGCGCGCCCACCACGACGGTGATCGGCCGAGTGCACGGCCGAGCAGCCTTCGCCCGTCTGTCCCGGAGTCGCACCCGGGGCCGGAGCGGGCCGCTGTGGGCGGTGCGCGCCCCGTCGGCGGAGGGCGAGGTCGGGACCGGCGTCGCCTGGGCCATCGGGTCCAAGGTCGGCACCGCCGTCGTCCGCAACCGCCTCCGCCGCCGCCTCCGGGTCCTGGTGGCGCAGCTCGACGCCGACCCGGGCCTGGTCCCGGGCCTGGTGCTCGTCGGCGCCCGCCCCGAGGCCGTCGCCCTCTCCGGCACGGCCCTGGCGCACCACCTCCGCACCGCGCTGGAGCGCTGCGGCGCCCTGAGCCCGGCACCGGTGCCGTCGTGACCGCGCCCACCACGGACGGTCCTGCGCCCTCGACCCGCCGGCTCCGCGACGAGGTCGTGGCCCACCGGCCCACCGGTCCCGTGGCCCGCCTCCTGGACGCGCTCGTCGCCGCCTACCAGGCGCTCTTCGCCGGCCGTCCCTCGCCCTGCCGCTACGTGCCCTCCTGCTCCACCTACGCCCGCGAGGCGCTCGCCCACCACGGCGCCGCCCGCGGCACCTGGCTGGCTGCCCGCCGCCTCGTCCGGTGCGCCCCCTGGGGCGGGCACGGGTACGACCCGGTGCCCGGCACCGGCCCCACCACTGACCCCCCGAAGGACCACTGATGTTCGAGTACATCGCCCAGATCCTGGACTTCTTCTACGGCCTGGTCCCCAACTTCGCGATCGCCATCATGATGATGACGCTCCTCGTGATGCTGGTGACCACGCCGCTGACCCTCAAGGGCACCCGGTCCATGATCAAGATGCAGCTCCTGCAGCCCGAGCTGAAGAAGATCCAGGACAAGCACAAGGGCGGCGACCGCAACGAGATGAACCAGGAGCTCATGGCCTTCTACCAGGAGAACGAGCTCAACCCCCTGGGTGGCTGCTTCCCCCTCCTGGTCCAGGCCCCGGTCTTCATCGTCCTGTTCCGCCTGATCCAGGGCCTCACGAGCCGCGGTGACGACGGCACGTTCGCCCCCAAGTACCTCGACGAGGGCTCCGAGCTCTACCGGGCCCTCGACGGTCGGACCGAGATGGTGTCCTTCGGGCTCGACCTGTCCGAGTCCACGACGGAGGCCCTGGGCGAGTCGATCATCCACGGCCTGCCTTACTTGGCGCTGATCCTGGTGATGATCGGGGCGCAGTACCTGCAGCAGAAGCAGGTGTCGGCCCGGAACTCCGGCGGTCCGGCCATGCCCCAGCAGCAGATGCTGCTCAAGGTGATGCCCGCCTTCTTCGGCGTCATCTCGATCGGCTTCCCGGCCGCCCTCGTCGTGTACTGGGTGACCTCGTCGATCTACCGGATCGGGCTCCAGGCCTACATCACCAAGTCGCTCTACGCCGACGACGACTCCCCCGGCGCCCAGGCGTCGAAGGCCGCGGCGAAGGCACGCGAGGAGCGCCAGAAGGAGAAGACGGGCGGCTCCGCCGGCAAGGGCGCCACCGCGACCAAGGGCCAGGCGGCCACGGGCTCCGGTGGCGGCACGGGGTCGGGCGGCACGGGGTCGGGCGGCTCGGGCGGCGCGAACGGCCAGGGCAAGTACCAGCCCGGGTCGAAGAAGAAGAAGCGGAAGCGGAGGTAGCGACCGGGTGCAGTGGGTCATCACCACTGGAGCCACGGTCGAGGAGGCGAAGGCCCGGGCGCTCGACGCCCTGGGCATCGACGACGGTGATCTCGAGTTCACCGTCCTGGACGAGCCGGGTTCCGCCCTCTTCGGGCTCCGCCGGACCGAGGCGCGCATCCGCGCCCGCGTCCGTCCGACCCGCCCGCGCCCGAAGGTCGACCGCCGGAACCGCCGGAAGGGCGGCGCCCGCAACGGCGGTCGGAGCGGTGGACGGTCCAAGGGCCGTCGCGGCGGGGGCGGCAAGGACGACCGCTCGGGCGAGACCGCGGAGGATCCCCGGCCCGAGGGCGGCGGACGGTCCCGCTCGCGCCGGAGCCGGCGAGGCGGCGGCGGAGCGACGACCCGGGAGGCGAGCGAGGCGGCCGGGCGCTCGGGCGACGAGCCCGCGACGGGCGACGCGGACCGGCGCGGTCGCGGCCGCACGGACGGGCGAACGCCCGACGGCGCTGCGAGCGAGGTCGACGAGGGACGTCCGGCAGCGGACCCAGCGACGGGATCGGAGCCGTCCGGCCCCCGTCCGACCGCACCCCGCCCGGTCGCACCCCGTTCGTCTGGCCCCCGCCCGGACGACGCGGACGTCTCGGACGACACCCCTCCGAGGACCCGGGCGGCGGACGACGCCGCCACGGGCCAGGATCTCCCTTCCAACGACCAGGCCCCCGAGCGGGCCACGACAGGAGCAGACATGAGCGACATCAGCCTCGAGGAGCAGCAGCCGAGCGCCAGCGCCTTCCTGGAGGGCCTGCTGGAGGCCTTCGGTGCAGAGGCGTCGGTGGCGAGCGAGATCGTCGACGACGGCGACACGCTCGAGATCACCGTCGAGGGCGAGGACCTCGGTCTGCTCGTCGGCCAGCGTGGCGCCACCCTCAACGCCCTGCAGGAGCTGACCCGCACGGCGGTCGCCCAGCAGCACTCCGGGCGCCTCGACGGCCGCCTCCGCGTCGACGTGGCCGGCTACCGGGCCCGTCGCAAGGAGGCGCTCGTGCGCTTCACGACCCAGCAGGCCGCGCGGGTGCTCGAGTCCGGCGCCCGGATCGCCCTGGAGCCGATGTCGCCGCCCGACCGCAAGATCGTCCACGACGCCGTCAACGAGATCGACGGCGTGCGCACGGTCAGCGAGGGCGAGGACCGCCGCCGGCACGTGGTGCTCCTCCCCGACGACTGAGACGCCGAGACCGGCCCGCCCGCCGGCCCGACCCACGACACGGTCCCGGGACGACCGAACGCACGTTCGGCACCCGGGATCGTGCGCGTCCGGGCACGGACGGTCTTTGACCCCGGGGGGCGGCGGGTGGAACGCTTCGCACGCACCGCTCGTCCGGCGCGCCCGTCCCCATGCCTCCGTCCCACCTCCTCACCATCAACGACGCGGTCCAGCGCTACGCGGTCTCCCGCAAGACGCTGCGCCGCCTGTTGGACGAGGGCGCCCTCGAGGGGACGCGGCGGGCCGGTGCCAACGGGCCCGAGTGGGTGTTCCCGGCCGAGCAGCTCGAGGAGCTCGGCTACGCCCGACGTGACGGTGGAGCCGATCCCGGATCCGCGACGCCCCCGGCCCGCCGACCGGTCGGGCGCATCGTCGGGATGGTGGTGCTCCTGGTGCTGCTCCTCGCAGGAGCGGTGGCGCTCCTCGCGGGCGACGTGGGCGAGGACGACGTCGACGGAGACGTCGAGGACGAGGCGCTGGTCGCGCTGGTCGCCGGTACGTCGGCCGGCGACCGCGTCGGTGCCGTCGGGCAGGCGGCACTGGTCGCCGTGCCCGACGATCGGGTGCCCGTCCTCGTCGACCGCCTCGATCGGTCCGCATCCCTCCCCCGGTACGTGCTGGTTGCCACTGCCGAGGACGCCGACGACGTCGCCGGCGAGCTGCTCACGGGTGGTGCCGCCGTGGTGGCCGAGGGTTCCACCGGCCTGGTGCTGCTCGATCTCGCCGACAGCGAGCTGGCGGCGGCACCGACGACCACCGAGGCGGCCGA
>CAZCEZ010000068.1:0-16535 GCA_964497795.1 uncultured Acidimicrobiaceae bacterium
GCGTAGTGGAACCGGAACAGCTCGTAGGTGCCGTCGACGAGGTGGACCTGCATGGGCCGAACCCTGGCACACCCCGACCGACGGGGCGGTCCCTCAGGTGACGGGGACGAAGTCGACCGTGCCACTCGGCGTGCCGACCGGGCGGGTGCCGCGACTGGCGTGGTGCAGGACCAGCGCCGTGCGGCGCCCGTCGGTCACGTTGTCGGTCGAGCGGTGCATCAGGAAGGAGTGGAACACGAGCACGTCGCCCGGCTGCATCGTCACCGGCACGGCGTCGGCGACGTCGACGTCGACGATCTCCAGGTAGCCGAGGTTCGCGCCCGGTCGTCGGTCGGGCACGTGGTGGTGGAGCGGCTCGGCGTGGGAGCCGGGCAGCACCCACAGGCACCCGTTGTCGGGCGTGGCCTCGCTGGTGGCCAGCCACACCCCGACCTGGGGCACCCGGTCGAACGCGAAGTAGAGCGAGTCCTGGTGCCAGGGCTGCCCCCAGGCGCCGGGGTTCTTGAAGATGTACTGGCTGTTGCAGCAGTCGACGTCGGGCCCGAGCAGTCCCCGCAGCACCGGCACGACGGCGGGGTGGCGGGCGACCTCGGCGAACGCGCCCCGTCGGTGCAGGTTGAACAGCTTGGAGACGTGGTCCTCGGCCTCGGTCGGGTCGTCGTCGGAGGTGGCCAGGTTGGGCTCGGGGACGCTGAACATGCCGTCGCCCGAGCGGTAGCCGGCGTGGTCGTCGCCGGTCGCGGCCAGGTGGCGGACCAGCCCGATCGCCTCGGCGTCGACCCGGTCGACGAGGTCGGCATCGACGGCGCCGCGCAGCACGAGGTAGCCGTCCCGGGCCCACCGGTCGGCATCCGCGGGGTCGGGGAGCAGGTCGGGCCGGGCGGCGTCCACGGGTGGGGCAGGACGTCCGGCCAGGCGGTTGGCGGCCTCGGCGAGCAGCGCCTTCGCCTCGTCCGAGGTCGGGTCGAAGTCCGGCTCGGGCGAGCGGGCGGTGGCGTCGTGCACGTCGGTCATCGTCCGGCGCTCCGGAGTCGCAGGGCGTTGGCCCACAGGTGGGTCAGGGTCTCGGTGACCGCCGGTGCGTCGACGGCCGGTCGACGGTCGACGACGAAGGTCAGGTAGCAGGTGCGATCGACCATGGCGGTGAGCGCGCGAGCCGTCGTGCCGGGGTCGAGCGCCGTGTCGACGCCGCCGTCTGCCTGGCCGGTGGCGATGGCGTCGGCCAGCGACAGCTCGAGCAGGCCCGAGAGGCGGCGGCGGAACTCGGCGGCCACGGGCTCGAGCACGGTCACCTCCTCCCACACGGCCTGGAAGTCGGCGGAGCCGGCGTAGTGGGTGACGAAGGCGGCGACGACCTCGGCGGCCGCGGCCTCGCCGCCGGCGGGCTCGAAGCGCTGGAACATCGAGCTGGCCGAGGCGAGCACGGCGTCGGCGACGATGGTCGTGATCAGGTCGGACTTGTCCCGGAAGTACTGGTAGTAGGTGCCGAGGCTCACGCCGGCCGCCTCGTGCACGTGCGGGACGGTGGAGGCGGCGTAGCCCTGCTCGCAGAACACGCGGATGCCCGCCGACATGATCCGGCCCCGGGTGCGGCGGGCCTTGGGACCGAGCGGCCGGTCCTCGCCGGCCTCCCGACGGGTCGTGGCCCGAGCCGCCTCGGCCTCGGTGACCAGGGCGCGCAGCGCCTCGGCGAAGTCGGTCCCGTGGCCCAGGTCGATGGCGTCGAGCCCGGCGAGGGGCTCGACGTCCTCGTGGAGGATCACGCCGTCGAGGCGGATGTCGGGCGTGTCGGCGACGCTCACGGTCGGCCTCCCCGGCTCCGGCGGGCCGACTCGACCCGGTGGGCGGTCACGGCGGCGGCCAGCTCGGCCTTGGTCATGCGAGACCGGCCGGGGATCGCGGCGCCGCGGGCCTCGGCCAGCAGGTCGGCTCTCGTCATCGAGGTGGGGTCGGGCTCGGCTCGGAGCTGGCGGCGTGGTGCGGGCGTGGGGGGTCCCGGTCGGACCTCGGTGGGCTCGATGGCTGGAGGTCCCTCGACCGCTCCGGGCGCGCCGGCCGGTCCGGTCGCGGGATCGGCAGCGGGGGCCTCGGCGCCGGAGCGGGCGATGGCGACCTCGTCGGTGCCGAGGTAGGAGGCGATCACCAGCGGGTCGCGGCGGACCTGCTCGGGCGTGCCCTGGGCGATCACCCGGCCGGTCTCCATCGCGTAGACGCGGTCGCACAGCTGGCCGATCATCACCATGTCGTGCTCGATGACCATGACGGCGCAGCCGAGCTCGCGCTGCACCCGCTTGATGAGCGGGGCGAAGGCCTCGGTCTCCCGCTGGGCCAGGCCGCCGGTCGGCTCGTCCAGCAGGAGCAGCCCGGGCCGCTGGGCCAGGATGCAGGCCAGGTCGACGACGCGCCGGGTGCCGGTGGACAGCTCGCGGACGAGGCGGTCGGCGTAGGCCTGGAGCCCGCACGCCTCCACCAGCTCGGCGACGCGCTCGCGCTTGGCGGCCTCGACCCGCCGGGCCCGTCCCGTGCCGAGGATGGCACCGAGCAGCGGCGTCGGCTGGTGGCGCTCGACGGCGACGAGGAGGGTCTCGGTGACCGACAGGCCGGGGAAGAGGGTCGCTGCCTGGTAGGACCGCCCGACCTCGGCGTAGGGCCGGTACTCCGGGGGCAGGCCGAGCAGGTCGGTGCCGAAGGCCGTGAGGGTCGCGTCGCCGTCGGGTTCGACGTAGCCGGAGACGACGTTCATGAAGGTCGTCTTCCCGGCGCCGTTCCCACCGATCAGGCCGACCACCTCGTCCCGGGCGATGTCGAGGTCGACGCGGTCGACGGCGGTGAGGCCGCCGAAGCGGACCGTGACGCCGCGGGCGTGGAGGGCGAGGTCCCCGGGCGGGGTCCCCGTCGTCACGACCGGCTCGTCTCCGGTGTCGGACGTGGTGGTGGGCGGTTCGAGCACGGCGGTCACCGGGCGGCCTCCCCGTCGGCACGGGCGGAGGGGGCGGCCTCGACGAGCACGGGGTCCTCGACGGCGCCGACCGGTCGCACCGGGGCCCCGGTCCCGGCGTCCGTGGCGGGGGTCCGGCCCCGGGCCACGTCGACGACCTGGCGCCACGGGGGCACGATCGACGGCGGGGCCGGTCGACCCTCGGCGCTGCGCACGGCGCGCTCGACGAAGGGCGAGCGGGCCCGGTGGACGAGCTCCATGAGCCCGCCGGGGAGGAACAGCAGCACGATCAGGACGCCGACGCCCGACGTGGCCAGCTGCACGAGGTCGCTGCCACCGAAGAGCGCGGGCAGGCCGTAGACGAACACCGCCCCGAGCACCGCGCCCGGGATCGACCCGAGGCCGCCGATGATGACCATCAGGAGCATGTTGAGGCTCACGGCCGGGTCGAAGTCGCGGGCGTCGAAGTTGACGCGGGCCAGCGCGAAGACCACACCTGCGACGGCGGCCAGGAAGCCCGACAGCGCGAACGACAGCAGCCGGGTCCCCGACGCCGACAGCCCGTCGGAGCGGGCCGCCTTGTCGTTGTCGCGGACGGCGATGAACGAGCGTCCCACGGCGCTGGCCCGGACGTTGCGCACCGCCAGCACGGCGAGCACGACGAGGACCAGGGCGAAGTAGTAGACGTCGCGCTCGACCAGGGCCTCGCCCAGGTCGAAGCGGGCCAGCAGGCCGGGTCGGGTCATCGACGCGGTCGAGTCGGTGCCCGCCAGGGACGGCTGCTGGAACACCCACGACTTGGCCACGACCGCGAAGGCGAGCGTCGACACGGCGAGGAACAGCCCCTGGATCCGCACGGCCGGCAGGCCGACGGCCACCGCCACGCAGGCGCCGATCGCGCCCACGACGACGACGAGCAGCGGCAGCGGGAGGCCGTCGCCGAAGCGGGCGGCGGTGAAGGCGCCCACGCCCACGAGGGCGAACTGGCCGAGCGACACCTGGCCGGCCCAGCCGACGAGCAGCGTCATCGACAGCCCGACCAGCACGTAGCCGAGCGTGAGGGCGAGCAGGAACGCCTTGCCCTGCGTGTCGAGGTCGAGGATCGGCAGCTGGGGGAGCACGACGGCGAGCGCCAGGCACCCCCACACCGCCAGCCGGTTCAGCCGCCGCACGGCGGGCAGCTCGGCGACCCGGCGGGGGAGGCGGCGCAGCTCGGCACCGAAGGTCACGTCGGTCTGGCCGTCCCGGGTCGACCGGGCGATCTCGCGACCCTGCACGGCGAGGGCCCCCATGATGACGAGGAACAGCAGGAGGTCGCCGACGCCGCCCGAGTCGAACGTGCCGAGCGCGATCCGCTCGACGATCCCGATGGCGAGCGCAGCGCCGAAGATGACGGGCAGGTTCACCATGCGCCCGACCAGGGCGGCGCCGAGCGCCCGCACGAGGATGCCGGGGCCGAGGGCGCCGACCTGGAACACGGGCCGCTGGGTCGACACGAGGATCAGGGTGAACGCGGCGAGGGCGCCGGCGATCGCCCAGACCAGCGTGGACATCCGCCGCACCGAGATCCCGGCGAGGCGGGCGGCGTCGGGGTTCTCGGCCGAGGCCCGGATCGCCTGCCCGTAGGCCGTGAAGCGGAAGAAGGCGGCCAGGCCGAGCGCGGCGAGCGGGGCGAGCACGAGGATGCCGAGCTCCCCGCCGCCGAGCACGACGCCACCCACGGTCAGCTCGGCCTCGAAGGGCCGGGGGAACCCGGCCTCGCGCAGCGCGTTCTGGTCGGCGTTGAAGCCCCGCTGCAGGCTCAGGAACAGCAGCAGCTGGGACACGCCGATGGTGGCCACGACGAGCACCAGGCGGGGTGCGTCGAAGAGCCGTCGGACGACGCCGAGCTCGATGAGCGCGCCGATCCCGGCGCCGAGCCCGACGAGCAGCGGCAGCGCCACCCAGTACGGGACGCCCCAGTCGACGACGGCCTTGCCGAACAGCACGGCGCAGACGACGCCGAGGTTGCCGTGGGCGAAGTTCACGAACCGGCCCGACTTGTAGACCAGCGCGAGGCCGAGCGCGAGGACGCCGTAGGTCAGCCCGGACACCGTGCCGAGCACGAGGTCCTGCAGGCCGATCACGACGCCCCCTCCCCGTCGGTGCCGTCGTCGCCGAGGGTCGCGCCGTCGAGGAACACCGAGCGGGCCAGGTCGGGCCGCTCGAGCAGCTCCCGGGCCGGGCCCTGGAACCGGACCTGGCCCTTCTCCATGAAGACCGCGGTCGTGGCCAGCGAGAGGGCGACGTTGAGGGACTGCTCGACGACGATGATCGTCGTGCCCCGGGCGTGCATCTCGCGGACGATGCCGAGGATCTGGGCGACGATCGAGGGCTGGAGGCCGAGGCTGAGCTCGTCGATGCAGAGCAGGCGGGGGCGGGTGAGGAACGCCTTGCCCAGGGCCAGCATCTGCTGCTCGCCCCCCGACAGGGTGCCGGCCAGCTGGTCGCGGCGCTCGGCGAGGCGGGGGAACCAGCCGAACACCTCCTCGATCGCCTCGGCGACGCGGGCGTCGTCGTCCCGGAACGTGAACGCGCCGACCCGGAGGTTCTCCTCGACGCTCAGGCCCGGGAAGGTGGCCTTGCCCCCGGGCATCTGCGCGATGCCGAGGCCGAGGAGCTGCTCGGCCTCCAGGTAGGTGGTGTCGATGCCGTCGAAGCGGATCGAGCCCCGCGTCGGCGGGGTGAGGCCGGTGATGGCCCGCAGCAGGGTCGACTTCCCGGCGCCGTTCGTGCCGAGCAGGGCGAAGATCTCACCCTCGGGCACGTCGAGGTCGACGTCGAAGAGGATCTGCACCGGGCCGTAGTGGAAGTCCAGGTTGCGGATCTCGAGCAGGTTCCGCTGGGGCTCGAGGCGTCGCTCGGCGGCGAGGCGCTCCTCGCGCAGGTCGGCGGCCACGGCGGCCAGGTCGCCACGGACGTGGCGGACGCCGCCGATGATGACCGCACCCGCCGCGATGGAGGGGACCGACAGGAGCGCCAGCGCGAAGCGCTCGGAGGTGGCGTCGGAGATGGCGCCGATGATCGGTCCGCCGAGCACGCCGCCGAACAGGAACATGAAGATGCCGATCGAGCCGAACGCCACCGAGCGCATGGCCGGCGGGGTGACCGCGGCGAACAGGAGGCGGAACGTCGGCGTCGTCGTGGACACGAAGCCGGTCGCCGCGACGAGCACCGCGACCACCAGGGGCAGCGTGGGCAGGTACACGGCGACCGCCGTGACGACGCCGTACACGGGGAGGGCTGCGCCGATCAGGAACAGCGGCCAGGACGGGTCGTGGCGGAACAGGCGGTCGCCGATGCGCCCGCCGAGGGGCAGGCCGACCAGCCCGCCGAGGCCGAGGAGGGCGAACACGACGGCACGCCCGCCCTCGCCCACACCCCAGTGCTCCTCCAGGTAGAGGCTGATGATCGACGGTGCGCCGAAGAGGGCGAAGCCGAGCACGCCCAGGGCGACGTACATCGATCGCAGCGTCTGGATCTGGAGCAGGCGGCGCATGGCCGTGGCCAGCGCGACCCGGGGGACGTCGTCGGCCGCGTCCGGGCCGGTGTCCGCTCGGGCCTCGGGCGGGGCCTCGACGGCGTCGGGCTCCCCCCGCTCGAAGCGGCCCCGCGCCGGCTCGGGCAGGCGGAACGCGGCCAGCGCGGCGAGCACCGAGAGGGCGGCGGGGAGCAGGAAGGCGAGGCGCCAGCCGGCGTCGCCGGTGGCCACGACGGCGATGCCGCCGACGAGCAGCGGTCCGACCACGGTGGCCGCCGAGTTCGCCAGCTGGTGGACGGCGAACACGCGGCCGCGGGCCTGCACCGGGTAGTAGTCGGCGAGGAGGCTGGAGTGGACGGGCTCGACCGACGCCTTGCCCACGCCGGAGCCGATGCGGGCGCCGACCAGCTGGAGCGTGCTGGCGACCAGGCCGGTGAGCGCGGCGAAGGCCGCCCAGAGCAGCCCGGTGACGCCGGCGAGGCGGGTCCGGCGGCTCCGGTCGGCCAGGACGGCGACGGGCAGGGCGCAGAGGATCGTGACGATGCCGCCGAGGCCCGCGATGCCCGAGAGCGCGGCGTTCGACAGGTCGAAGGTGTCCCGGATGTTCGGCGCGAGGACGGTGAAGGCGAGGCGGTCGAGCTCGTCGACGAAGTTCAGGGCGAACAGCACGCCGAGGGGTGCGGCGCCGTGGCGCGCCAGCACCTCCCGCAGCGCGACCTCGTCCTCGTCCTCGTCCATCCCCGGCACCGTGGCGAGGACCGCCTCGACGTCGTCGGTCGTGGACGGCGCCGGTCCCTCGATCGCGGACGCCGCGGTGAACGCGGCGAAGCCGTGGTCGTCGGTCGGGCCGGCGCTGCCGGCGTCGTCGCGCTCGGGGTCGAGCAGCGTCACGGCGCGAACCGCTGGACGTAGGCCTCGCGGGGTCGGGTGAGCTCGCGGTAGGTGCGCTCGGGGTAGCCCTCCGACGCCTCGGCCTTCCAGATCAGGCCCTTGACCGTCGTGGCACCGTCGAACTTGTCGGGCCCGAAGAACAGCGGGCTCTCGCACACGCACTGGTCGAAGGCGCCGGTCTGGGCCATCGACGCGCCCCACTTCGCCCGGGTGATGTCCGGGCCGACGCGGTCGGCGGCGAGCTCCCAGGCCCGGAACATCGAGCCGAGCGAGACGTGCAGCGCCCGCTGCGTGTCCCAGCCGTCCGAGCCGGGGCCGTCGGGGTGGTAGCTGCCCTCGCCGTGGGTGTCGAAGTACACGCGGTCCGCGTACTGGGCGAAGGGGTGGGCGTCGGTGTACTCCTCCAGGTCGACCCTGCCGATCACGTCGGTGGTCGTGACGCAGATCGTGTCCTGGTACGAGCGCTCCGGGTAGGTGCCCGTGGTGAAGTCGTAGCAGCCGAAGTTGTGGTCCGACTCGGTGTACTGGGGGAAGTAGCCCTGCTGCTCGGCCGAGGTCATGAACTGGGTCTTGTAGATCAGGTTCATCGGCATGAAGACGAAGTCGACGCCGGCGAGCTGGAAGTCGATGACGACGCTGTTGATCTGCCCGAGCGCCTGCTCGGTGTCCGAGGACAGCTCGAACACCTCGGCGGGCTCCAGGCCCTGGCGGGCAAGCTCGGGGAGGAGGCCCTTCTCGGTGGCGGGGGCGACGTGGGGCGTGCCGTCGTAGATGACGCCGATGGTGTCGTCGGGGCCGAGGACCCCGTTGTCGACGAGCCAGCGGACGTGGTTGACGTGGCCCCGGTCCTTCGACGTGGCCAGGTTCCACAGGTAGGGCTGGGCCTGGACGTACCACTCGGCCGGCTCGGCCTCGGCGTTGATCAGCGGTGTCTTCGCGTCCTTGGCGATGCAGAGCTGGGCCACGGAGTCGAAGCCGCCGGGGGTGATGACGGAGAACACCTTCTCGTCCTGGGTCATCTCGCGGCACACGCGCTGCATGTCGTCGCCGTCGGTGACGTCGAAGACCCGCTTGACCCAGGTGACCTGGCGGCACGCCACCCCGGTCCGGTTGAACTCGTTGAGCCAGGCGTCGGTGATGGCGTCGAAGTCGCCGGCCAGGCCGACGGGGAAGCCGGCCAGCTCGAGCTCGTTCAGGTTGGGGACGAGGACGCCGAGCTTGATGGTCTCGGCGGTGACGCCCTGGTCGGTCTCGCCCAGGCGCGCCCCCTCGCACGGATCGGCCGCAGCCTGGCCCGGCGTGCTCGGTGCCGTCGTCGGGGCGGCACCGGGGGCGGGCGCCGCGGCCTGGCCGGCGGCGGGGGCCGGGGCCGAGCCGGCCGGCCTGGTGGCGGTGCCCGACGTGCCCCCGGTCGGCGCCGACGTCGAGGCCGACAGGCCGAGATCGGCCACGGCCTGCTCGTCGAGCACGTTGCCCTCACCGTCGACGAAGACCTCCTCGCCGGTGAGCGGGTCGATCTGGGAGGTGACCTGCAGCGCCCGGTCGTCGCGCGCCGACCCGAACCGGATGTCGATCGACAGACCGGTGGCGAAGGCCCCGACGAGCAGGATCGCGACGAGCGCCGCGCCCAGCAGGCGGTTGCGCCCGGCCGGGTCGTCGGCGAGCTTCTTGAGCAGCACTCCCAGTGGCAGCACGCGGCATCCCCCTCGACTGGTCGGCCCCCGGGGCCGACGGATTCCCCATCGTGGGAGGGGTTCGTGGTGGCGGGGGCGAGTTCCTGCCCGGACCTGAGGATTCGCTCAGGTCGGTGCGGGCCTACCCGAGGACCTCCCCGAAGGCCTCGCAGTCGGGGTTGTCGCAGGTGAACCCGCCGCTCCCGTCGGGGAGGGCGGTCACGCCGCAGCTGCAGATGGGGGCCGCCCCGTCGGGGTCGAGGAGGTGATCGGCGCCGACGGGGTCGTCGTCGGGGTCCGCATCGTCGGTGGGCTCCCAGGGCACGGGGCCAGCCTGCCCGATCCCGGGTCGCTCAGGCCGTCGGCGGCACGACGAGCTGGCCGCTGCCGACCCGCACCGCGGCGCCCTCGATCTCGTAGCCCTCGCTCGTCCCGTGCTCGCCGATGCGGGCGTTGAGGTGGATGCGGCTCGGCCTGCCCATCTCGACGCCCTGGACGACCTCCCAGGACACGACCGGCCAGTCCGGCGGGCGGGCGACCAGCCCGTAGAGCGCGGCCACGGCCGAGCCGGTGGCGGGGTCCTCGGCGACGCCGAGGCCCGGGGCGAACATGCGGGCCCGCCACCTCGCGCCGTCGGGCCCGTCGAGGGGGCAGACCACGTAGGCCGAGGTGCCGTCGCCCCCGGTGGGGTCGAGGTCGTGCTCGGCGCCCGGACGGAGCCGGGCCCGGGCGAGGACGTCGAGGTCGGCCACGGCCACCACCGCGTAGGGGAGGCCCGCCGACCAGGCGGCCGGGTCCACGCCGGGGTGCAGGTCGCCGGGCTGGAGCCCGAGGGAGGCGGCGGCGAGGCCCCGGTCGACGTCGCCGAGGCGGACCGGGTCGTCGGTCCGGGTGAACCGGGCCCGGTCGTCGACCACGACCACGCGGACCGGACCGACGCCCTCGTGGAGGGTCGTCCCGCCGACCCGTCCCGGGGCGCCGCCGGGGACGTCGGGCTCGGTCGGTCGGGCGATCAGGCCCTCGTCGGCGAGGGCGAGCGCGGCGCCGACCGTCGGGTGGCCGGCGAAGGCGACCTCGGTCCCGGGCGTGAAGATGCGGGCGTCCCAGCCCCCGTCGGCGTCGCCGCCGCGGCGGCGCAGGAAGATCGTCTCGGACAGGTTCAGCTCGGTGGCGATCCGCTGGTGCTGGTCGTCGGTCAGCGGCGGCGGCTCGATCACCACGGCCAGCGGGTTGCCGGCGAAGGCCGTGTCGGTGAAGACGTCGTAGCGGAGGTAGCGGAGCGAGCGGGCGGTGGCCACGACCCGAGCCTGCCCCAGGTCCCGCCGCGCCAGCCACGGAATCTGACCCGGCGGCCTCGGTCGACAAAGATGACCGGCCGGTAACCACGAGTCCCGACCCAGAGGTGGACAGCCCCGATGCCCACGATGACCAAGGCCTACTCCATCACCGCCGAGCGACTGGCCGCCGAGGCCGAGGCCGTCGGTGGCGATCCGTCCAAGATCGACGTGTCGAAGGTGGTGGCCCTCGACGACCTCGAGCTGCGCGACCTCGGCACGAAGGACGTGAAGCTGAAGATCCTCGCGGTCTCCGCCGAGCACAACATCGACCACGCCGCCACGGCCGACACGATCAACATCGCCGAGGCCCGCGGTGGCCGCATGTTCCCGGGCAACTCCGCCCTGGGCGAGGTCATCGAGGTCGGCGACGGCGTCACCGACTTCTCCGTCGGCGACATCGTCGTCACCCACTGCAACGGCGACCCCGATCGCCACGGCTTCCCGAAGCGCATCTGGGCCTACGACATGCCCGACTCCGTCGGCTGGTACTCCAAGGAGGCCGTCGTCGAGGACTGGCAGATCATCAAGGCCCCGCTCGACTGCGGCCTGAACCTGTGGGAGATGGCGGCCCTGCCGCTGCGGGCCCCGACCGCGTTCCACCTGTGGCGCCGAGCGCTGGGCATCTACCGGACCAAGGTCCCCTACGAGCGCAGCGCCCGCCTGAACGTCCTCTCCTTCGGCGGCGGCGTCGGCGAGCTGTTCTGCATGCTGGCCGAGGCCGAGGGCCACAACACCTTCTTCTGCGCCGGCTCGAAGGAGCGTCGTGACGCGCTCGAGGAGCTGGGCATCACGGGCATCGACCAGAAGGCGTTCAACCGCTTCTCGACCACCGACGACGTGCGGGCCTTCAACAAGCACGTGAAGGGCCTCACCGACGGCGAGGGCATGCACATCGTGTGCGACATGCTCCGCGGCCCGGTCTACGAGGCCGGCCTGGCCGTGTCGGCTCGCATGGGCGTGAACGTCTCCGCCGGCTGGCAGCTGTCCCGCGAGGTCACCTACAACTCGGCGACCCTCTCGGTGAAGCAGGTCACCCTCGACCACACCCACTACGAGACGCCGTGGGGCTGCGAGGCCGCCACCGAGCTGTACGGCTCGGTGTTCAAGCCGACGATCCACTCGGAGATCTACTCCTTCGAGGACATGCCCCGGTGCTTCGTCGACATGCACGACAACACCCAGACGGGCATCCCGATCATCCGCGTCGCGGACGAGATGCCCGAGTCGGTGCAGCACCTGCTCTAGCGGGTCGCACGATCACGGACGCGCCGAGGGGCGGGCTGCACCGCAGCCCGCCCCTCGTGCTGTGCCTTGTCAGGTCGACTGCGGCTCAGAAGCCGCGGTTGTCCTTGATGTTCCGGTCATCGTAGGAGGCATCACCGAAGGCGTTCTGCGTCTTGCCGTTCGCGTTGCCCTGGTTCGACTCGGCGCTCCCGTCGCTGGGGATGTCCTTGAGGCACACGAACCCGTCCTCGTTCGCATCGACGTCGGTCGCCTCGCCGAAGTCATCGAAGATGAGATCCCAGCCCATCGGGCACTGCGACGCATCGGGCATGCTCGTCGAGATGGAGATCTCGTAGTCGAACGTCGCGTCCTCGAAGAACGGGTAGGTCTGGACGAGGTACCAACCCGACTTCTCCGCTGTGAACTGGAGGAGCGAGTCCAAGCCGGGGCCGCTGTCGTCGTCGAAGGCCAGTCGGTCCTCGACGACGTCACCGGACTTGGGGATCCCCTGCGAGGCGTACAGGGCGACGACGGGATCGGAGCCACTGTCGGTGGCAACGGTGAGCAGCTCCCCCTTGACGAGCTGAACTGCGTACCAGTCGGTCTCGCCCTCGCCGTCGTAGGTGCCCGGATAGGTGCCCTCCCCGACGCCATCGATCGCATCGACCTCCTCTGCGTAGACGTGGGAGGCGTAGGCCGAAGCCCCGATCCCTGCGGTGAGGGCGCCTGCTGCGAGTGCTGCCAGAGCGCGCTTCGTCGTGGTCTTCATGATGGGTCTCTCCCCAGTGATGGGTGCGGCACTCCCACGCCGCACCCGGTTGATGTGTCCGTCCTCGCCCACCGAACCGAGTGGTGGTCCCACCCACACCGACTCGGAGGTATCGGACAACTGGGACGCTACGGAGGCGCATCCTCGCTGTCTGTCGCCGTTCGCACACGGTGTGCGAGACGGCGGTCACGTGCGGCGCGCGCTGCTACCAGGGAGGCGGGCCATCGACCGGGTGGCGGATGAAGCCCGCGATGCGGCCGTCGTCCTCGCCGACGACCTGGAGACGGTGGTCCGGGTGACCGGGGAGCCCCACGGAGACGGACGGGGGTCGTCCCGGGAGGCGCTCGACGTCCCGCCCGATGCGACCGAGCTCGTCGAGCTCGGCGGGGATGGCGGCCACGCTCGCCTCGTCGCCGGCGTAGGCGTCACCGAGGCGGGCGCGGATCGCGTCGAGGTCTCCCGACCGGAGGGCGGCGACGGCCGCGTCCAGCGCCGCCCAGACCGGGTCCTCGTCGGCGAGCGGTCCGGGAGGTGCGGGTGGCTCGTCGCCGCGCAGGGCGGCGACGGCGGCGTGCCCGACCGGGTCGGGCAGGGCCGCGGCGAGCGTGACGACGGCGCGGCCGGTCGCCCGCTCCACGAGCAGCATCGAGGAGGCCCCGGCCTCGCCGCCGTCGTGGGCGAGCCACCCCGGTCCCGCCATCAGCACCCACGCGAGCGGATCGCCCGGGTCGGTCGCCCGTGCGATCGCACGGCCGACCTCGCTCGCCGGCGGGACCACCGTCGCCGCGGCCCAGCGGGCGAGGTCGCCGATGGTGCACTCGACGCCTCCGGGTCCGCCGAGCAGGAGCCGCCAGCGCGGGACGACGCGGCCGCGGTGGCGGCCGGGCACCATCGGGCGGTCCGGCCCGCCGCACCGGTGGTGGGAGGACGCCATCCCGACCGGCTCGAACACGCGCTGGTGGAGCAGGCGGGGGAGGTCGGCTGCGCCGGCCGACTCGATCGCCATGCCGAGCAGCTGGAAGCCCCAGTTCGAGTAGCTGCGCGCGGCGTCGCCGGGGATCCGGTCCACCTCGTCCAGGCCGGCGAGGGCGAGCGTGCGGTCGTAGGCGGCGTACGGGTCGGCGGAGTCGTGGCCCTCGTGGGTGAAGGCGTTCGGCGCCATGCGGGGCAGGCCGCTCGTGTGCGTGGCGAGCTGGTGGAGGGTGATGTCCCCGTGGGCCGGCGCATCGAGCAGGTCGCCGATCGGCGTGTGCAGGTCGAGGCCGTCGTCGAGGTGGAGGGACGCGAGCACCGTCGCCACCATCGTCTTCGTGATCGAACCGATCGCGAAGGTCGCCTCGGGGTCGACGCCCGGTCCGACCAGCACCTCGGTCCTGCCGCCCTCGACCACCGCCGCGGCCCGGTCCACGTCCGGGGCGGACGTCCAGGGCTCGATGCCCTCGAGCGAGCGGTCGACCCAGCTCGTCACGGGGTGTGCGCTCGCTCGACCGTGGCCCCCGCCGGTCGGGCGTCCTCGGTCCCGTGGTCGCCCTCGACGTCGCACGTCGCCTGGATCGCGACCCCACCGGTCGTGCCCCCGTCGACCCCGCGGCCGCGCTCGATGGAGGCGTGGTCGGCGGTTGCGGACAGGTGGACCTCCATCACGGTGGATGCTCGTCGACGTGCTCCGGCTCCGCCAGCGGATTCCCCTTGCGTATCGAACATGTGTTCGATACGCTGGATCACATGGAGGGGGACGCCCGCTTGGCGGAGATCGAGGACGAGCTCGCCGTCCTGCGCGGCCAGGTCGCCCGGTGCGAGGCACGCATCACCGAGCTCGTCGCCGAGGTCCAGGCGAGCGAGGCGCTCGGCGCCACCGGTTGTCGCAGCGTCGAGTCCTGGCTCGCCTGGCGGGCCGGGCTGTCCCGGGGTCGGGCCCGGTCGCTGACCACCGTGGCGTCCCGCCGGAGCGACCTGCCGCGGATCGCCGCCGCCGTCGACGCCGGGGAGGTCACCGTCGACCAGGCCGCCGTCCTGGCGGCTCGGCTCCCGGCCGATCCGGGCGTCGACGCGCACTTCGCCGAGCTCGCCCCGGCCATGACCGTGACCCAGCTGAAGGTGGCCGTGCGCGCCGCCGTCCCACCGGCGGAACCGCCCGACCCCGAGCCGCCCGAGCGTCGCGTGGTCTTCGGCCACGACGACGCGGGCGGCTGGCGGGCTCGCATCACCGCCGACGCCGTGTCCGGCGCGCAGATCGAGGCCGGGCTCCGGGCTCACCTCGACGCCCTCTGGCAGGTCCACCGGGCCGAGCGCGAGGCGGCCCCCGCCGACGCGGCGCCGCCGGTGCCGACGTGGTTCGACGCGCTCGAGCGCATGGTCGACCGATCCCTCGAGCGGGAGGTGACGGACCGTCCCCACTCGCAGCGCACCAAGGTCGTCGTGCACGTCGACGCCGAGGCCGACGTCGCCACCCTCCACCTCGGCCCGGCCCTCGCCGCGGCGGAGCGTGCCATGGCCACCTGCGACGGCACCGTCCAGACCGTGCTCGAGCGCCACGGCACTCCCGTGTCGGTCGGCCGGGAGCGTCGCATCGTCCCCAGCCGGACCCGGATGCTCGTCGAGCAGCGCGACGGTGGCTGCATCGTCCCCTGGTGCCGCTGCACCGTCGGCCTGCACTGCCACCACGTCGACCACTGGGCCGACGGCGGCCCGACCGACGTCGACAACCTCGCCATGCTGTGCGGCCCCCACCACCGCGACGTCCACGCCGGGAGGGTCCAGCTCCGCCGACGGCCCGATGGTCGCATCGAGGTGCTCGACCACCGGGGCGACCCGGTCGGACGCCGGGCGAGACCGCCCGACGAGTCGTGGCCCGACGACCCGGCACCGGTGTACGAGGCCCCCACGGGTGAACGGATGGACTGGTCGTGGTACGACCCACCCACCTTCACCCTGGCCGACTGACGGCGCGTCGGCCAGGCTGCACCGCGATGGAGCTGCCGCTGTTCGACCAGGTGGGGGAGCTGACCCGCGCCCTCGTCCCCGGTGAGGTCGGCACCGTCCGGTTCCGCGCCCACCGCCGTGGCGTGAAGGTGTGGCTCGCCGAGCACGAGGGGCGGGACGGCCGGGCACCCCGTGCGCACTGGGAGGCCCAGCTCATCCCCCGGCGCCACCTCGACGGGCGTGACGGGGCCCTGCTCGAGGTCGGGTTCCACGCCGAGGACGGCGACGTCTCGGCCAACGACGCCACCATCGCCGCGCTCACCGCCGCGCCCGGGTGGCGGGACGTGCTCGCCGAGGCCGAGGTCGGCCCGTTCCTCGGCCGCCCCGAGGACTGGCGTCGGATCTCGGAGACCTGGCCCGAGCCCGACCCCGACGACCCCGAGCTCGCCTTCGAGGTCGCGGCCCGGCTCGCCGACTACGTCACGTCGCTCGCGCCGCTGCTCCCCGGTCGCTGACGGCACCCGTCCCTGCCGAGCGGTCAGCGCACGGCCACGTAGACGGTGTTCCGGCCCTCGCCGCCGGTCAGCGGGTTCGGGAACCGCACCTCGTGGGCCGTGGCCCCGCCGGCGAAGACCGAGGCCAGCAGGTCGACCACGGCGTCCTCCGCGCCGGCGTCGGACCACAGGCCGAAGACGCCACCCGGACGCAGGCGGTCGGCGACCCGGGCCAGGCCGGCGGGGGAGTAGAAGGGCGCGTGGCTCGGGTGCAGGTGGTGGTCGGGCGTGTGGTCGATGTCGACGAGCACCGCGTCGTGGCCGCCGTCGGGCACCGGCGGCCCGTCGACGTCCAGCGGCCCGTCGCCGCCGACGGTCGCGAAGAAGTCGGCGACGACGAACCGGCACCGGTCGTCCCCGAGCAGGCGGCCGCTCACCGGCAGCAGGTCGCGCTCGTGCCAGGCCGCGACCTCGGGCAGCGCCTCCACCACCCGCAGCGTGGCGACCCGCTCGTCGTCGAGGACGGCGGCCGCCGTGTAGCCGAGCCCGAGCCCGCCGACCACCACGTCCAGCGGGCCGTCGCCGGCCACGGCCGCCAGAGCCAGCGTGGCCAGGGCCACCTCCGATGCGGTGAACAGGGTCGACATCAGGTGCTCGTCGCCCAGGATCGCCTCCCACACGTCGTGGCCCACGGTCGGGTGCAGCCGCCGTCGGAGCCGCAGCACCCCCATCGGGGTCTCGGACTCGTCGAGCATCTCGAAGGCGCG
>CAZCEZ010000068.1:16635-19700 GCA_964497795.1 uncultured Acidimicrobiaceae bacterium
CCCATGCCTGGTTCCGTGATCCTCTCCGGCGCTCGTACGCCGATCGGCAAGCTGTCCGGGGCCTTCGCCTCGATGACGGCCATGGACCTGGGTGGCATCGCCATCGCAGGCGCCCTGGAGCGGGCCGGGCTGTCGCCCGAGCAGGTCCAGTACGTCTTCATGGGTCACGTCCTCGGCGCCGGCCAGGGCCAGATCACCGCCCGCCAGGCCGCGGTCAAGGCCGGCATCCCCATGGACGTCCCCGCCACGACGGTCAACAAGGTGTGCCCCTCGGGGATGCACGCCGTCTACCTGGCCGACCTCATGATCCAGGCCGGCGAGGCCGACATCGTGGTGGCCGGTGGCATGGAGTCGATGACCGGTGCCCCGTACCTCCTCCCCGGCGCCCGCGAGGGCTACCGGGCCGGCGACAAGACCGTCGTCGACTCGATGATGTACGACGGCCTCTTCTGCGCCTTCGACCAGTGCGCCATGGGCGCCGGCACCGAGAAGTACGCCGCCTCCGCCGGCCTCGAGCGGGCTCCCCAGGACGAGTTCGCCGCCAAGTCGCACCAGCGGGCCGCCGCCGCGGCCAAGAACGGCCTGTTCGACAACGAGATCGTCCCCGTCTCGGTCCCCCAGCGCAAGGGCGACCCGGTCGAGGTCACCGAGGACGAGGGCGTCCGCGGCAACACGACCGCCGAGTCCCTCGGCGGCCTGCGCCCCGCCTTCGACAAGGCCGGCAACATCACCGCCGGCAACGCCTCGCAGATCTCCGACGGCGGCTCGGCCCTCATCGTGGTCAGCCAGGCCAAGGCCGAGGAGCTCGGCATCGACCCGCTCGGCCAGGTCGTGGGCTACGGCCAGGTCGCCGGTCCCGACGCATCGCTGCTCACCCAGCCCAGCCGGGCCATCCTCCAGGCCTGCGAGCGCTCCGGCATCTCCCAGGACCAGCTCGGCCTGTACGAGCTCAACGAGGCCTTCGCCGCCGTCGGCCTCGCGTCCATGGACCAGCTCGGCATCGACGACTCCATCACCAACGTCAACGGCGGCGCGATCGCCGTCGGGCACCCGCTCGGCATGTCCGGCAACCGCATCACGCTCACGCTGCTGAACGAGATGAAGCGCCGTGGCGTCGAGTACGGCGCCGCCGCCCTGTGCGGCGGTGGCGGCCAGGGCGACGCCATCATCGTCAAGAGCCTCTGAGCCGGCCGGCCCCAGTCGGCCGGACCCAGTCCACGGAACGCAGTCCCACGGAGCCCGGGCCCGGTGCCCGGGCTCCGGCGCGTCCGGCATCCCGCCGGTCCCCGGCGCCGGGTGTCGGTCAGCCCGGTCCGAGGTCGCCCGGCTCGACCCTGCCGAGGAAGACCCGTCGACCGTCCTCGTCGACGACCTCGACCTCCACGCCCTCGCCGTCGACGGCGGTGACGGTCCCCCGGGCCCCGGCGGGCACGCCGTCGAGGGCGGTCCGCACGACGACGGCGTCGAGGACGGCGGGTGCCCATCCCCCGTCCGCCGGGGCGGTCGGCTGCGGGGCGGCTGGTTCGTCCCCGACGAGCTGGAGGCGCTCGGCGTGGGCGCGCGCCGCCGGGTGCTCCGGGTCGATGTCGGTCGCGTCGGCGGCGAGCCCACCGGGCACGCCCCGCAACCCGACCGGACCGGCCGACGACGCCACGCCCTCGGGCGGCCCCTCTCCGGGCGGCCCCTCCCCGGGCGGCTCGTCCCCGACCGGGTCCTCCCCGACCGGGTCCTCCCCGACCGGGTCCTCCCCGACCGGCCCCTCCCCGACCGGCCCCTCCCCGACCGGCACGTCGGCGACCGGCTCGTCGGTGAGGCGCGGAGCCGTCTCGAGGGCCGGGTGCGCAGCGTCCAGGGCGTCGCACAGGGCCACCAGCCGCGCCGCCGCCCCGGCCACCCCCAGCGGGGGGTCGGCAGCGGCCAGGATCCCGGCCACCGCCTCGTCGTCCAGGCCCACCGAGGCGCCGCGGAGGCGCAGCGCAACCTCGACGTCGGCGCCGGTCAGCGGGCCGTGGGCGTCGTCGCCGAGCACGACGGCCGCGACGTCCGGCGCGGCCCGCAGGCGCGCCCGCTCGGCGGGGTCCCGGGCCAGGTCGGCCAGGTAGCGGAGCAGGTTCGCCATGGGTCGACGATCGTACGAGCCGGCGGGGGGAGGCTTGACACGCTCTGACGAGGCGTCCATACCCTGCACCCCGTGAGCCGCCCCCTCGTCATCGTCGAGTCACCCGCCAAGGCCAAGACCATCTCGCAGTTCCTGGGGGACGACTACGTCGTGGAGGCCAGCGTCGGGCACATCCGGGACCTGCCCTCCAAGGGCCTGTCCATCGACGTCGACTCCGACTTCAAGACCGACTACGAGATCAACCCCGACAAGCGGGACGTGATCAAGCGGCTCCGGGCCCTGCTCAAGGACGCCGACGAGCTCTACCTCGCGACGGATGAGGACCGCGAGGGGGAGGCCATCGCCTGGCACCTCAAGGAGGTGCTCAAGCCGAAGGTCCCCGTGAAGCGGATGGTGTTCCACGAGATCACCCGCTCGGCCATCGAGCACGCCGTCGAGAACAGCCGCGACATCGACTACCACCGGGTCGACGCCCAGGAGACCCGGCGCATCGTCGACCGGCTCTACGGCTACCCCGTGTCCCAGATCATGTGGCGCAAGGTGAACCGCGGCCTGTCGGCCGGGCGGGTCCAGAGCCCGGCGGTCCGCCTCGTCGTCGAGCGCGAGCGGGAGAGAATCGCCTTCGTCTCCGCCGACTACTGGGACCTCACGGCTGCGTTCCCGACCACGCCCGACTTCACCGCCCGCCTCGTCGCCCTCGACGGCGCGCGCGTCGCCACGGGCCGCGACTTCGGCCAGGACGGGCGCGTCGGCCGCGACGACGTCGCCGTCGTCGACGAGGCCCGGGCCACCAGCCTGCGCACCCGCCTCGAGGGCCAGCCGTACACGGTCCGCTCGGTGGAGGAGAAGCCCTGGCGGTCCCGCCCGAAGCCGCCGTTCATGACCTCGACCCTCCAGCAGGAGGGCGGCCGCAAGCTGCGCATGTCGGCCAACCAGGTCATGCGCA
>CAZCEZ010000069.1:0-13807 GCA_964497795.1 uncultured Acidimicrobiaceae bacterium
CGTGATCGTCGACTCCGGGACCTTCGACTGGACCGCCAGCGACAAGTTCCCGTCGCTCAGCGAACCCGAGCCCGCCTACCACGGCATGGTGTTCGGCGAGGCGCTCGGCCCGATGGCGTACACGTTCCACTGCATCGCCGTGGGCCTGCGGGACCTGGGCACGACGATGAACCCGCAGGCCGCGCACTACACGCTGCTGGGCATCGAGACCCTGAGCCTCCGGATGCGCAGGCACGTCGACAACGCGGTCGAGGTCGCCACGTGGCTCGAGGCCGACGATCGCATCGAGGCCGTGCACTACGCCGGGCTGCCCTCCTCGCCGTACCGGGACCGGGTCGAGCGGCTCCTCCCGAAGGGCGCCGGGGCGCTGTTCACCATCCAGGTGACGGGCGGCTACGAGGCCTGCGTGAAGCTCGTCGACGCGCTGGAGATCTTCACCCACGTGGCCAACCTGGGCGACACGCGGTCCCTGGTCATCCACCCCGCGTCGACCACGCACCGCCAGCTGACCGAGGACCAGCAGGTCGCGGCCGGCGCCGGCCCCGACGTGGTCCGGCTGTCGATCGGGATCGAGGACCCGGCCGACCTGATCGCCGACCTGGACCAGGCGCTGGCCCGGGCCGTGGCCTGAGCGGCGCGCCCGCGGGTGCGGGGTGCGGCGCCGCCGGGAGGCGGCGCCGCACCCGTGCTCACGCGGTCTCGAGGATGCGGAGCGGCAGCTGCCGGGGCCCGCGGATCTGCCCGACGCTCCAGCCGACGTCGCCGGCGAGCTCGAAGCGGGGGAAGCGGGCCACGAACTCCTCGATGGCGACCTTCAGCTCGAGGCGAGCGAGGTTGGAGCCCAGGCACCGGTGGATGCCGAGGCCGAACGCCGCGTGCCGGTTGCGCTCGCGATCGATGACGAAGGTGTCGGGGTCCTCGAACTGCTTCGGGTCCCGGTTCGCCGCGGGGAACGGCAGGAGGACCCAGTCGTCCTTCTGCATCGGGCAGCCGTGGAAGTCGTGGTCCTCGGCCACCATGCGGGCCATGGTCACGGGGGCGTAGGCCCGCAGGAACTCCTCGAGCGCGAACGTCATCACGTCGGGGTCCTCGACGAGGCGCTCGGTGTCCTCGGGGTGCTGGGCGAGGTGCCAGATCGAGGAGCCGATCGAGGACCACGTGGTGTCGATCCCGGCGATGAGCAGCAGGATGATCGTGCCGCCGACGTGCTCGTCCTCGAGCTTGTTGCCCTCGATCTCCACGTCGAGCAGGTAGCTGGTGAGGTCGTCCCGGGGGTTGGCGCGGTGGTCGTCGACCTGCGCGGCGATGTACTCGCCGAGCTCCTCGAAGCCCTCGCGCTCCGCCGGGGGCTTGTTGACCTGCTCGAGCACCTCGTGGACGAAGTGGCGGAAGAGGTCCTCGTCCTTCTGCGGGAAGCCGAGCATCCGTCGGATCACGCTCACGGGGATGTGCTGCGCGTACTGCACGGCGGCGTCGACGACGGTCTGCCCCGGCTCGACGTCGCCCATCTCGTCCAGCAGGCGACGGCACAGCGAGCGCACGTCGGGCTCCCACTTCTCGATCTCCTTCGGCGCGAACGGCGGGAGCAGGATCCGCCGGGCGATCTGGTGGAAGGGCGGGTCGCTGGTGATGGGCGGGGCCAGGCCGATGGGCGCCGGGAGCGCGAGGTCGCCGGGGCGCCCGACGCCGACCACGACGCTGCGGCTCGTGAAGTGCTCGGTGTCGTACGCGACCTCGTGCACGGTGTCGTGGGTGAGGGGCACCCACATCCCGCCGTAGCGGTCCGAGTGGGCGACGGGGCAGCCCGACTCGCGCAGCTGCTTCCAGACCTCGGGCGCGTTCGGGTTGTAGTCGGGATCCGAGTGGTCGAAGTCGGTCGCGAAGTCCGAGACCGGGCCGTAGTCGTCGGGGTCGTAGGGCACCCGCTCCCAGATGTCGGTCCCCTCCGGCGAGGTGCCGAAGACGGGCTCGCGGTCGCCGAATCGGGACGACGCGGGTGCGCTGTCGGTGGTGTCGGTCATGGGCTGGGGACCTCCGTCGTGGTGATCGCGTACTCGGGGCAGTTCGATGCGGCCAGGAAGGCGGCGTGGTGCTGCTCGACCGGGACGTCGGCGTCGACGAGCAGGACGGCCTGTCCCCACTCGTCCACGTCGAAGAGCGCCGGGGCCAGGCTCCTGCACCGGAGGTGCCCCTGGCACGAGCCGGCGTCGAGATCGATTCGCAGTCCGGCCACGGCCGACTCCCCCTTCGTCCGCCCTCCGTTGTACTCGCGTGGACGACCCGCGGTCACGGCGGTCGGCCGGGATCGCCGGTGGCCCGTCGTCGCCCCGACCTAGGTTGCCGGCATGACCGTCGGTCGGGACCTGGTGGCGCGCGCGGGCCGGGCGGGGCACGACCTCGTCGGCTGGATCATGTGGGACCCGGGCGCGCTCGCCCGGTACGAGGCGCTCGGGGTCCCCGGCGGCACCGGGTGGGTGGTGGCGTGGCGCCTCGCACCCCTGGGCGACTGCCACCCGGCCGTGGCCGCGGCGACGACGTACTCGATCGACCCGGGCGTCGTGGAGGCCGTGCTCCGCCTCCAGCGCGACGCCTGCACGACCGACGACGTCATCGCCGCCCGCAACGCCTCGGTCCTGCCGGGTCTCGACGACGTCGCCCCCGGGCTCGCCGACGCGCTGCGCGGCCTCGGGCCGGACCTGTGGCGCGGGGCCGACGCCGTCCACCACGGCGCCCGACCGCTCTTCGCCGCCCACCGGGCCGAGCCCCGACCCGAGGACCCGGAGTCGCCGCTGTCGACCTGGCTGGCCGCCAACTGCCTGCGCGAGCTGCGCGGCGACGCGCACTGGGCGCTGTGCGCCGCCGCCGACCTCGACGACGTGGAGGTCGGGCTCCTCCACTCGGTCATGGTCGACCCCGAGGAGTACGGCGGCGAGGAGTGGATCGCCCGGAGCCGGGGCAACGACGACGCGGCCGTCGCCCGCGGCTGGGCCCGGCTCGAGGCCAGGGGGCTGGCCCGGGGCGGTCGGATCACCGACGAGGGGCGCGCCTTCCGCATCGACCTCGAGACCCGGACCGACGAGCTGGTCCGGCCCGCCTGGGAGGCCGTCGGCGAGGCGACCACCGTGGCGCTCTGCGAGGCCGTCGAACCGCACCACGACGCGATCGTCGCCCGGATCGACGCCACGGCCGGGCCCCGCTGGATGCCGGCGGTCCGGACCCGCGGCGGCCGGGACGGGTCCGGACCGGCCTGACCCGGAGACGAGGTCCGGGCGACCGAGCCGGCCTCGGGACTACGGTCCCCATCGTGGATACAGGCGTTACCAGTTCGAGTGCCGCGGGACCCGGGTCCGGCCCGCCGATGCCCGGCGCCCACCAGGCCAGGCTCCTGCCCGCCGTCTACGGCGACGTCGACTTCTCCGTCGTCCCCGAACGGCTCGACGACGGGGCGACGGCCGACGACGAGCGGTTCGCGACCATCCGACCGGCGGTGGACCGCGTGTTCGCGCAGCCCGACCTGCTCGACCGGATGCGCACCTCGACCATGACGGGCGACGTCGTGGCCGACGCCTACGCCGCCCTCGCCCCCGAGCTCGGCGTCCGGGGGCTGATCGAGCGCCTCGAGCAGGCCTGCGCCCGGGGCGTCGAGCACGTCCCCGACGCCCCGCCCGAGCTCGTCGCGCTGATCCGGGCCATGGAGGCCACGCCCGACTGGGTCGACCTCGACCTCGTCGCCGCCGGCGCCCGGGCCGAGCGGATCCCGATGGCGACCGCGGCGCCGCTGGCCATCCGCGGCGCCTTCCTCGCCACCTTCCTGAACCGCTACGCCGCCCTGCCCATGACGATGACCGGCGCCCTGTCCGACGAGGCGGCGCGCCAGCGGGTGTTCGAGACGGCGAGCTTCTTCACGGCCACGACGCTGCCCGGTGCCCTCGACCGCCACGGGAAGGGCTTCGAGGCGGCGGCGAAGGTCCGCCTGATGCACTCGGTGGTCCGGTTCCACCTGCTCCGCTCGGGCCGGTGGGACGCAGCGACCTACGGGATCCCGATCCCGCAGGTCGACCAGATGCCGGCCGGGATGCTGAACGTGTTCCTGCTGTCGGCCAGGGCCCGGAATGAGGGGCGGGACGCCTTCACCGACGCCGAGCGGGCCACGGTCGAGCTGGCCCGCTACCGCTGCTTCCTGCTGGGCCTGCCCGAGGAGCTGCTCGGGACGACGCCCCAGGAGGTCGTCGACCTCATGACGGCACGGCACGTCTCCCTCCGCGAGGGCTACGACGACGACACCTGCGGGGTGCTGGTCCGGGGGACGATGGAGGCCGAGCTGTTCGACACCTCGACCCGACGGGGGCGGCTGCACGCGTGGCTGGAGGACGGCTTCTCCCGCTTCGTGCTCGTGTCGAGCTTCCTCGGCGGCGACGTGGCCAGGGCCGCCGAGATGGGGATCGCCTTCCGACGCCGCCACAAGGTCGCCGCCGCGACGGCCGCCGCGTCGATCGCGACGACGACGGCGGCGTACCGGATCGGCCTGCGCACGCCGCTCGTGTCGGGCCTCGTCGACGCCCGGCTGAACCGCCGGATCGCCGCGCTCCTCGAGCGCTACGGGCACGCCGACTTCGTGACCGACCCGTCCCGGTACCGGATCGCCGCCTGAGGCACCGACGCCCGGATCGGTCCGGACGTCGACGGAGCTCAGGCCAGGTTGGAGCTGCGCGGGTAGGCGTCGCCCGGGTCGGTCAGCACGTTCACCAGGTAGGGGACGCCCGAGGCGAGGGCCCGGTCGATGGCCGGACCGACCTCCTCGGGGTCGGTGACGGTCTCCCCCGCGCCGCCGAGGGCGGCGACGACCTCGTCGTAGCGGGTGGCGGGCTGGAGGTCCGCGGCGACGTCGTAGCCGTACAGGGCCTGCATCGGGTGCTTCTCGAGCCCCCAGATGCCGTTGTTGCCGACGACCATCACGACGGGCAGGTCGTGGCGCACCAGGGTGTCGACGTCCATCAGGGAGAACCCGGCCGCGCCGTCGCCCAGCAGCACGACGACCTGCCGGTCCGGGTGGGTGACCCGGGCCGCGACGGCCCCGCCCATCCCGGTGCCGAGGCAGCCGAAGGGTCCGGTGTCGAGCCAGCAGCCGGGCTGGTGGACGTCGACGTACTTCCCGGCGTAGCTGACGAAGTCGCCGCCGTCGCACACGACGACGGCGTCGCGGTCGAGGCGTCGGGCGAGCTCGCCGTAGATCCGGGTCGGCCTGATCGGGTCTGCGGTGGCGGCCAGCAGGGGTCCGTCCGCAGCCCGGGCCGCAGCCTCCGCGTCGGCGAGCGCGGCGATCCACGGCTCGTGGTCGGCGCGGTCGCCGCGGTGGTCGGCCCACGCCGAGAGCACCGTCCGGAGGTCGCCGGCGATGGTCGCGGACGGCTCGACGTGGCCGGCGACCCGGTCGGGGTGGTCGACGACGTGGATCACCCGTGCGCCGCCGAAGTCCCCGAAGGACAGGCGGAAGTCGAGCGGGGTGCCGATCACGACGACGACGTCGGCATCGGTCCTCGTCATCCGCCGGGTCCGGCTGAAGCACAGCTCGTGGTCGGCGGGCACGCAGCCGCGACCGAGCCCGTTCAGGAACACGGGGACGCGCAGCGCCTCGACCGCGGCGACGAGGGCGTCGGCGGCGCCGTCCCACCAGACGTCGGACCCGGCGACGATGGCCGGGCGCTGCGCGGTCGCGAGGGCCTCGGCGGCCGCGGCGACGGCGTCGGCGTCGGGCTCGGGCCCGCGGGGATCGATCCGGCTCGGCACCTCGCCCCGCCCCTGGCCGAAGACGACGTCGAGCGGGAAGTCGAGGAAGGCCGGTCCACGGTGCGGGGTGAGGGCGGCGGAGACGGCGGCGGCCACGTCCCCGGCCACGTCGTCGGTGCTGGTGACGGTCGCGGCGTGCTTCGTCACCGGCGCGAGCAGGGGCACGTGGTCGAACTCCTGCAGGGAGCCGGCACCCCACCGGGCCTGCGGCGCCCGACCCCCGAGCACGAGCAGCGGCGACCCGTTGAACTGCGCCGAGGTCACGGCGCTGACCCCGTTGGTGACGCCGGGGCCCGCGGTCAGGACGGCCACGCCGACGTTGCGCGTCAGCTTCGCGGCCGCCTCCGCCGCGAAGGTGGCCGTCTGCTCGTGGCGCACGTCGAGGATGCGCACGTGCGGCTCCCGCTGGGCCGCGGCGTCGTAGAAGGGGAAGATGTGCCCGCCGGACAGGGTGTAGATCGTGTCGACGCCCTGGGCCCGCAGGACCGCCATCGCCAGCTCGCCCCCGTGGTCCTGGATCTCCATGGGACGAGCCTGCCAGAGGCCGGGGAGGCCCTGCCGGGGAGCCCGGATCGGGGACGCAGGACCGGGCCGGGGTCCGCAATAGGGTGTCGGGCCGTGAGCGAACGACCCTTCAAGATCCTCGGCCTCCAGCAGATCGCCATCGGCGGCCTCGACCTCGATGCGCTCCGGACCCTCTGGGTCGACACCCTCGGCGTCCCGAAGGTGGGCGACTTCACCAGCGAGTCCGAGAACGTGGCCGAGGACATCCTCCGGCTCGGCGACGGCCCCCACGCCGTGGAGATCGACCTCATGCAGCCAATCGACCCCGAGGGCCGGCCCAAGGTCCACGACCCGAAGCTCAACCACATCGGGCTGTGGGTGGACGACATCCACGCTGCCGTCGACTGGCTGACCGAGCAGGGCATGCGATTCACGCCGGGCGGCATCCGCACCGGCGCGGCCGGCCACGACGTCGTCTTCATCCACCCGAAGGGCAACGACGAGCTGCCGCTGTCGGGTGAGGGCGTGCTCATCGAGCTGGTCCAGGCACCCGCGGACGTCGTCGCCGCCCTCGGCTGACGCCCGGCCGGGGATCCGGCGGCCCGGTCCGGGAGGCCGTTCCGGGAGGCCGGTCGGGGAGGCCGGTACCGTCGGTGCCCGACCCACCCGGGAGACGACCGCCCAGGAGACCGCCGATGGCCCCGGCCCCGCAGCAGCGATCCGACCGGTTCGAGCACCGCCCGGGCGAGCCGACGATGCGGGCCGTCGTGACCCGCGCACCGGGCGGCTTCGAGGTGCTCGACCCCTGCGACGTGCCGATCCCCCGCCCCGGGGCGGGCGAGGTCCTCGTCCACGTCCTGGCCGCCGGGGTGAACAACACCGAGATCAACACCCGCCTGGGTTGGTACTCGGCCGCCGTCGACGGCGGCACCGGGGACCTCGGTGCCGACGAGCGGGCCCGTGCGGAGGCCGGCGCGGCCGGCGACGGCGGGTGGGACCGGCAGACGCCCTTCCCCTTCGTCCAGGGCACCGACTGCTGCGGGCGGATCGTGGCCGTCGGTCCCGACGTCGCCGCCTCCCGCATCGGCGAGCGGATCCTGGTCAGGGCCTGCATGCGGACGGCGGGCTGGGATCGGCTCGAGACCGTCTGGATGGCGTCGGACTTCGACGGGGCCTTCGCCCAGCTGGTCGTGGTCCCCGACGGCGAGGCCTTCGCCGTCGACGCCGACTGGACCGACGCCGAGCTGGGGACGATCCCGTGCGCGTACGGGACGTCGGAGAACATGCTCCACCGCGCCGACGTCGGACCGGGCGACCACGTCCTGGTGACGGGCGCCTCGGGCGGGGTGGGCTCGGCGACGGTCCAGCTGGCCAGGCGGCGGGGGGCCCGCGTGACCGCCATCGCCGGAGCGGACAAGGCCTCGGCGGTGGTCGCGGTCGGGGCGGATCGGGTCGTGCCCAGGGGCGAGGACGTCGTCGCCGCCGTCGGCGAGGAGTCCGTCGACGTCGTGGTCGACAACGTGGCCGGCGACGGGTTCGGCGACCTGCTGCGAGTCCTGCGCCGCGGCGGCCGCTACGCGACGTCCGGTGCGATCGCGGGTCCGGTGGTCACGATGGACGTCCGCACCCTCTACCTGAAGGACCTCACGCTCGTGGGCTGCACGGCGTGGGACGAGCCGGTCTTCGGGGACCTGGTCGGCTACGTCGAGCGGGACGAGATCCGTCCGCTCCTGGCTGCGACGTTCCCGCTGGAGGAGATCGTCGAGGCGCAGCGCACCTTCCTGGCCAAGGAGCACGTGGGCAAGCTCGTCCTGGTCCCTCCCCCGCTCGACGACGCCCAGCGGGCCTTCGTCGCCTCGCTCTCGGCGTCGTGAGCCCCGCCGGGCCCGGGTCGACCCGCGCTCAGCGGGGGGTGCAGATGACCACGGGGATCTCGCGGTCGGTGCTGGCCTGGTAGCCGGCGTAGTTCGAGAAGCGGCTGGTGATCTGCTCCCACAGCTCGGGGCGCTCGTCCGGGCCGGCGGTGCGCGCCGTGTAGGGCTTGGTCTCGCCGTCGAGGGTGATCTCGACCTCCGGGTTCACGACGAGGTTCTTGTACCACTGCGGATGGTCCGAGTGGCCGCCCTTGGAGGCCACGAGGACGATCCGCTCGTCGTCCATGATCGGCGCGGTGAGCATGCTCGACCGGCGCTCGCCGGAGGTGCGGCCGGTCACGTGCAGCTCGAGGGCGGGCATCCCGGCCAGGCGGGTGGGCCAGCGACCCCCGGTCAGTGCGAGGAGCGCCCGGTGGGTCCCCTCCAGCACCCGTGCTCCCACGCTGGCAACGACGTCGCTCCTGGGCATGTTCCTCGCTCCTCCGGTCCGGTGGTCCGCCGCCGGCCTGTCCGACGCACGTCCATCCGCACGGTGTCAGGTTTCCACGGGCGGCGGCGGGACTCCTCCCGCCGGGCGGTCGACGGGTCCGCGAGGTGCAGTCCGCGCCGCCCCGCACGATCCACCCCTCAGGAATGTGGTGTCGGACCCTCCGACGCGTAGCGTCTGTGTCTTCGATCCCCTCACCGGATGACCGGAATGGCAGTGACTGACCTCTCCAAGTACCGAAACATCGGCATCTTCGCCCACGTCGATGCTGGCAAGACCACCACCACCGAGCGGATCCTGTCCTTGACGGGCAAGATCCACAAGATCGGCGAGGTCCACGACGGTGAGGCGACCACCGACTTCATGGACCAGGAGCGCGAGCGCGGCATCACGATCCAGTCGGCTGCCGTGTCGACGTTCTGGGACGACCATCGCCTCAACATCATCGACACCCCCGGCCACGTCGACTTCACCATCGAGGTGTACCGCTCCCTCAAGGTGCTCGACGGCGGCATCGGCGTCTTCTGCGGCTCCGGTGGCGTCGAGCCCCAGTCCGAGACGAACTGGCGCTACGCCAACGACTCGAAGGTGTCGCGGATCATCTTCGTGAACAAGCTCGACCGGGTCGGTGCCGACTTCAAGCGCGTCGTCGCCCAGATCGAGGACATCCTCGGCGCCAAGCCGCTCGTGATGACGCTGCCCATCGGCTTCGAGGACTCCTTCACCGGCGTCGTGGACCTCCTGACCCGCAAGGCCTGGGTGTGGGACGCCACCGGCGACCCGCTCAACTACGAGATCACCGACGTCCCCGCCGACATGGTCGACGAGGTCGAGCAGTACCGCGAGGCGCTCATCGAGAACGCCGTCGAGGTCGACGAGGACGCCATGGAGACCTACCTCGAGGGCGAGGAGCCCTCGATGGAGGTCATCAAGGCCTGCATCCGCAAGGGCACCCGCGACCTCACGTTCTTCCCGACCTACTGCGGCTCGGCGTTCAAGAACAAGGGCGTGCAGCTCGTCCTCGACGCCGTCGTCGACTACCTGCCGGACCCGACCGAGGTGAACCCGCAGCCCGAGATCGACCTCGAGGGCAACGAGACCGGCGAGGTCGCCACCGTCGACCCGTCCAGGCCCTTCCGGGCCCTGGCCTTCAAGATCATGGACGACCGCTTCGGCGCCCTGACCTTCCTGCGGATCTACTCCGGGTCGATCAACAAGGGCGACACGGTCCTCAACACCTTCACCGGCAAGACCGAGCGCATCGGCCGCATCGTGGAGATGCAGGCCGACGACCGCGTCGAGCTCGAGTCGGCCCAGGCCGGCGACATCGTCGCCGTGCTCGGGATGAAGGGCACCCAGACCGGCCACACCCTGGCCGACCCGAAGGCGCCCGCCACGCTCGAGCCGATGGTGTTCCCGGACCCGGTGATCAGCATCGCCGTGTCCCCCAAGGACAAGGCCGCGGCCGAGAAGCTCGGCGTCGCCATCGGCAAGATGGTCCAGGAGGACCCGTCGTTCCGGGTCGAGACCGACGAGGACTCGGGCGAGACCATCCTGAAGGGGATGGGCGAGCTCCACCTCGACATCAAGATCGACATCCTGAAGCGGACCCACAAGATCGAGGTCGAGGTCGGCGCCCCGCAGGTCGCCTACCGCGAGGCGATCACCCAGACGATCCGGGACAGCTACACCCACAAGAAGCAGTCGGGTGGCTCGGGCCAGTACGCCAAGATCGACTACGAGCTCGGCCCCCTCGACGACCTCGAGAGCGGCGAGGTCTACGAGTTCGACTCCAAGGTCACCGGCGGCTCCGTGCCCCGGGAGTTCTGGCCGGCCATCGAGAAGGGCTTCCAGACCTCCATGGTCGAGGGCGTCCTCGCCGGGTACCCGATGCAGGGCATGAAGGTGACGCTGCTCGACGGCAACACCCACGCCGTCGACTCGAGCGCCATGGCCTTCGAGATCGCGGCCAAGGCCGCCTACCGCCAGTCGGTGCCCAAGGCGAGCCCGCAGATCATGGAGCCGATCATGAAGGTCGACGTCTTCACGCCCGAGGAGAACATCGGTGACGTGATCGGCGACCTCAACCGCCGGCGCGGCATGATCGAGGCGCAGAACACCCTCCCCACCGGCGTGCGCGTCAAGGCGAAGGTGCCGCTGGCCGAGATGTTCGGCTACATCGGCGACCTCCGGACCGTCACCTCCGGCCGTGGCCAGTTCTCGATGGAGTTCAGCCACTACGCCCAGGCGCCGAACAACGTGGCCGAGGAGGTCATCGCCGCCGCCAAGGAGCGCGCCGCGAACCGCTGATCGCACCGCCGCCTCCAGCGGCTCAGCCCAGCACGAGAGGCCCCGTCGGTTCCGCCGCCGGGGCCTCGTCGCGCCACGGGCGGGCCCTCCCACGACAGGGCGGGCACGGGTGCGGGCGCGTGGCTACCGTCGCATCCGTGGCGTGCAGCGGCGAGGGGGCCCAATGTCCCCGAGGGTGATCGACACCGACTACCTCGTCGTGGGGGCCGGGGCGATGGGGATGGCCTTCACCGACGCCCTGGTCGACCACGCCGACGTGCACGTCACCCTCGTCGACCGCCGGCACGCGGCGGGCGGGCACTGGCAGGACGCCTACCCCTTCGTGCAGCTGCACCAGGCGTCGGTGTTCTACGGGGTCGCGTCGACCGTGCTCGGGGGCGGAGCCGTCCAGCAGCACGGTCCCGAGCGGGGCCTGCAGGAGCGGGCCCGACGGGCGGAGATCCAGCACTACTACGACGACGTCCTGCTCCGCCGCTTCGTCGGCTCCGGGAGGGTCACGTTCCTCGGGGGCCACGACCACCGGGTCGTCGGCGGCACCCACGTCGTGACCTCGACCGTGTCCGGCGAGCGGACCGAGGTCAGGGTCCGACGCCGCGTCGTCGACGCGACGTACCTGTCGCCCACCGTGCCCGCCACCACCCCGCCGCCGTTCGGCGTGGCCGACGAGGGCCGCGTCGTCCCCGTCGGCGGCCTCGCCGACCTGACTCGGACCCCGAGCCGGTTCGTCGTCGTCGGATCGGGGAAGACGGCGACCGACGGCATCGTCTGGCTGCTCACCAACGGCGTGGTCCCCGACCGCATCACCTGGGTGCGGCCCCGCGAGCCGTGGATGCTCGACCGGGCCGTCGTGCAGCCCGACCCCGCCGTCGCCCTCGGCCTCGCTGCGGACACGATGGCAGCGGCGACGGAGGCGTCGTCCCTCGACGACCTCTTCCTCCGCCTCGAGGCCGCCGGCGTGATGATGCGCATCGACGAGCGGCTCACCCCGACCATGGCCAAGACCCCGACCCTCGGCCGATGGGAGCTCGACCTGCTGCGCACCGTCGAGCACGTCGTGCGCCTCGGCCACGTCCTCCGGGTCACCGACGACGAGGTCGTCCTCGAGCACGGCAGCATCCCCCTCGACCCGGGTGCCGTCGTCGTGCACTGCGCTGCGTCGGGGCTGCGCTACCCGCCCCTCGTGCCGATCTGGAGCCCCGACGCCGTGCGGATCCAGACCGTCCGGGCCGGCTTCCCCTGCTTCAACGCGGCGCTGGTCGGCTACGTCGAGGCCACCCGGGACGACGACCGCGAGCGCAACCGGCTCTGCCCGCCGAACGAGCTTCCCGACGCGCCGGCCGACTGGGCCCGCATGCAGGTGCGGGGCGCGCTGGCGAGCGCCGCCTTCGGTGCCGAGCCCGACATCGCGAGGTGGGCCGCCGCGTGTGCGCTCGACCCGGCGCGGACGCTCCCCGAGCAGCGCTCGGCCGACGCCGTGGTCGCGGCCAGGGCCCGGCTGGATCGCGTGGCCGTCGATGGCCTCGCCCGCCTCGCCGCACTCGGGGGTGTCGCGCTCCCCGACCCGACCGCCTGATCGACCGGGCGCACGCGGCGGTCACGCCACGACCGAGGCCGCGGTGGCGCAGGTGGCGCCCACGAGCAGCACCAGCACCAGGCGGCGGAACACCTCCGGGGGGAGCAGCGGCTCGAGCCGGGATCCGACCCACCAGCCGAGCACCACGGCCGGCGCGGCGACCGCCGTCGCGGCCGCGGTCTCCCCCGACATCCGTCCGGCGGCGAGGAACAGGGACGCACCGACGGCGGAGGCGAGGCCGAGCACCGCGCTCGTCGTGGGGCGGAACACGGCCGGCGGGAGCCCGCGGGCCTGGAGCGCGAGCACGGTCGGCGGACCGTTGGCGTTCACCGTCGTGGTGAGCACCCCGGTCGCGAACCCGGCGACCAGCTCGAGGAGGTGGCCGGTCCGACGGACGCGCAGCCCGGACCCGACCGTCGCCACCGAGGTGAGGGCGAGCGCGACGAGGCCGAGGCGGAGGGCGTCGACCGAGATCGCCTCGAGGACGACCAGCCCGACGGGCATCCCGGGGAGCGCGCCGAGGAGCAGCGGCCGGACCACCTGCCAGTCGACCCGGTCGCGCTCGCGCCAGGCCAGGAGCCCGCTGGCGAGCACGAGCAGCACGGTGGCCGTGACCACCGCGCCCTTCGGGTCGATGACCAGGCCGAGCAGGGGCACGGCCAGGAGGCTGAAGCCAAACCCGGCGACCGTGTGTCCGAGCGCGGCGACGGCGACGACGACCGCGATGACGGCGACGGAGGCGGGGCTCATCGTCGACCATCGTGCCCTCCCGACAGCCGGCGCGGGCCCGTCGCCGACGGCCGGGACCTCCCACCGTCTAGGAAGTGGACGTCACCACCGGCGGACGACATCGGAGCGCACCATGAAGGTCGGCACGTCCATGACCGAGGTCGTCGGCCGCACCCCGGTGGTGCAGCTGCGTCGGGTGGTCCCCGAGGGGGCTGCGGACGTGTTCGTGAAGCTCGAGTGGTTCAACCCCACCGGCTCGTACAAGGACCGCATGGCCCTGGCGATGATCACGGAGGCCGAGCGCCGCGGCGACCTGCGACCGGGGATGACCGTCCTCGAGTACACGGCGGGCAGCACCGGGTCGTCGCTGGCCTACGTGTGCGCGGCGAAGGGGTACCGCTTCGCCGTGGTCACGTCGGATGCCTTCGCGTCCGAGAAGCTGGCGACCATGGCCGCGCTCGGCGCGGATCTCACGATCGTGCCGAGCGTCGGCGGCCGGATCACCCCGGACCTCACGCCTCGGATGATCGAGACGGCGCGAGC
>CAZCEZ010000069.1:13907-19588 GCA_964497795.1 uncultured Acidimicrobiaceae bacterium
CGAGCCCGGTGATCTCCACCGGACGGGCGGGGACGAACTCCGTCGAGGGCATCGGGATCGGGATGGTCCCCCCGATGCTCGACCTCGACCGCTTCGACGGCGTGCGTGCCGTCTCCGAGGAGGGGGCCTTCGCCATGGCCCGTCGGCTCGCCGCCGAGGAGGGCCTGTTCGCCGGCGGCTCCACCGGGCTCAACGTCCTCGGGGCGATCGAACTCGCCCGTGAGCTCGGACCGGGGGGAACCGTCGTGACGCTCGCGTGCGACACGGGGCTGAAGTACCTCGCGGGTGGGCTCTTCGACCGCTGAGGGTCGGGCCGACCGTCTACGTCCCGGCCGGTCCCCCGGACGGGGTGATCGTCCGGCGGGCGACACGGAACGGGACCCCGCCGCGGGGCCGGTTCACGACCATGCCGACGGGGCCGGGTGGGACGGCGGTCGGCGGGGTGACGTCGAGGCGCTGGGCGAAGCGGCTGACGAGCAGGGTGAGCTCCATCTGGGCGAGCGCGAAGCCGATGCAGTCGCGTCGGCCACCGCCGAAGGGGACCCAGGCTGCACCGGTCGCGGCGCGCTGCGCCTCGGTGAGGTCGAGGAAGCGGTCGGGGTCGAAGCGGAGCGGGTCGTGCCAGACCTCCGGGTCACGTCCTGCGAGGTGCGCGGACCACAGGACGAGCGTGCCCTTGCGGATCGTGTGGCCACCGATCTCGAGGTCGACGGCTGCCTCCCGCGGGCTGACGACGCCCGCGGGGTGGAGGCGCAGCGTCTCTCGGACCACCCGACCGGCGAGCTCGAGGCGGTGCAACGTGGTGTGGTCGAACGCCGTGTCCGTCCCGCCGACGGGGCCGAGCACCTCGTCGGCCTCGGCCCGGAGCGCCGCCCAGATCCCGGCGTCGAGCCCGCAGCGCCAGAACATCCAGGCGAGGGACGCCGCGGTGGTGTCGTAGCCGGCGCCGACCAGCGTGTTGACCTGGTCGAGGATCTCCTGCTCGGTGACGGTGTCGTCGTGGGCGAGCACCTCGAGCACGTCGTCGGGGTCCTGGGTCGGGTTCGCCCGGACGGCCGTCAGCGCCTCCCGGACGAGGGCGTCGAACGCCCGGCGGTCCGCCTTGACCGCACCGCGCCTGCCGAACGGGAACGGGTGCGGGATCTGCTTCCACGCCGGCAGCTCGAGGTAGTCCTGCGGCCCCTGCATGAGGGCCCCGAAGCGCTCGGCCCGGTCCGCCATCGACGCGCCGAAGAACGCTCGGACCACGATCTCGAGGATCGTGGCCCGCCCCACCCGGTAGAGGTCGACCTCGTGCTCCCCGTCGGCGGGCAGGGCGTCGACCGCGGCGTCGGTCCGCTCGACGATCATCGGGATCCACCCGTTCAGGCGCCGGCGGCTGAACGCCGACTGGACCGACGCCCGCCGGCGGGCCCAGTCCTCCCCGTCGGAGGTGATCATCGACGCCGACCCCACGACCACGGCGAGCGCGTTGAACTTGTGGTTCCACCGGAAGTCGTCGACCGGGCGGGCGTGCACCTCGGCCACGGCGGCGGGGCCGCCCACGACGGCGATGCGCGCCGGGCCCGCGCCGAGCTCGACCACGGGCCCGTGCGCGGCCCGCAGCTCGTCGAGGACCGGTTGCGGGTCGGCGAACATCCGACGCAGCAGCCCCGGCTGCGTCCGCAGCGGCGGGTGCGGTGGTGGGGACATCGGGACTCCTCGACGACGGGACGGATCGTTCCGCACCAGTTCCTAGCCCTCCCGGCGGTGCGCGTGCCGAGGAGCGGGCCGCGGCCGCCGGGTCGATCGCCGCCGATCCGTCGGTCAGGGACCGGTCGTCACCTCGGCCCGGTCGATGGTGAAGGGTGCCCGGCGGGCGAGCAGCTGCACCAGCTCCCTGGCGACCATCGGCCCTGCGTTCTGGTTCTGTCCGGTGACGAGGTTGCCGTCCACGACCCAGTGGTTGGCGAAGGGGTCCCGGAACCGCGTCACCGACTCGAAGATCGCGCCGGCGCGCCGGAGCTCGGTCTCGGGGTGGTGCGGCGTCGCGCCGATGCCGAGCTCGGCCACCTGCTTGTCGGTCACGCCGGTGACCCTGCGCCCCTCGACCAGCGGCCGACCGTCGGGTCCGGTGGCGTTGCACAGGGCGAGCGGGCCGTGGCACACGCCGCCGAGGAGGCGATCGAGGCGGTTGGACTCGGTGAGCGCCTCGGACAGCTCCTCCGAGGTGTGGAAGTCGAACGCCGCTCCCCAACCGCCGGCGAGGAACACGATGTCGTAGTCGGCCACGTCGAGCTCGCCGATGGCGAGGGAGTCGGTGACCTTGCCCTTGAGCTCGGCGTCGGCCAGGAAGCGGTCGTCGTGCGAGGTCCGCAGGGGCGGTCGCAGCGACTGCGGGTCGACGGGGATCACGCCACCGCGGGGGCTGGCCACGTCGACGTCGAGTCCCGCGTCCCGGAACACGTAGTAGGGCGCCGTCATCTCGCTGGCGAACACGCCCGTGGGCTTGCCGATGTCGAGCACCCCGTGGTTGGTGCACACCACGAGCGCCCGCCCGGTGACCGATGGCGTCTCGCCGGCACGCGGATCGTCGGGGTGCATCCCGAGCCGCTGGAGGAGCCGGCGCACCGCCCGCACCGGCGGTGGTGGCGTCTTCCCGGGTGGTCCGGCGGTCGGTGTGCGTTCGGCGTAGGGCCAGGGTTCGTTGCGCTCGGGCACGGATGCAGCTCGCTGTTCCTCGAGGGCCGTCCGGAGGTGCTGGAGCACGTCGGCGGCGGTGGGGTCTGTCGATCGGTCGTCGGCTTCGACGGGGTCGGTGGTCAGGTCGTAGAGCTCCCACTGGTCGTCGAGCGGCTCGGACCGGTACCGGTCGCCGGCGGGACCGGTGGCGGCCAGGTGCCGGCGACCCGGCTCGGTCCAGGTCGCCGGGTCGTCGAAGCTGCGGACGAGCTTCCACAGGTGCCCCTCGCCACCGGCGACGTCCGGGGGGACGCGGGTGACGATCCCCTCGAAGTTGGCGGCGACGTGTGCCGGCACGCGGATCGTGAGGGGTCGGGGCGGCCTGGCCGTCCGACCGAGGCGCCGGGCCAGCCCGCTGGCGCCGGAGTCCCCCTCGGGCATGTTGTCCCTCGACAGCAGGTAGACGGCGCGCGTCGCGTCGGGCTCCTCGCCGTCGACGACGGCAGACAGGTCCCGGCCCGGCAGGGGGTGGACCTCCGAGTGCGTGGTGGCCAGCTCGTCTGCGAGCGCACCCGGGTCGGCGCCGGCGACGGCGAGCAGCGTGGGCACGAGGTCGACGTGCGACGTCGGCTCCTCGATGCGTCGGGGCACGGTGCTGGACCGGCCGACGCGTGCGATCCAGAGCGGGACGCGCGTGGCCTCGTCGTAGAGGTTGAACCACTTCTGGTGCAGACCCCCGTGGGCACCGAGCAGCTCGCCGTGGTCGGCGGTCCGGACCAGCACCGTGTCGGATCCGCTGTCGGTGACGGCCCGGCGGACGCGATCGACCGGGCCGTCGACCTCGGCGTGCAGGCGGTAGTAGGTGTCCCGGTAGGCCTGGGCCCTGGAGCGGTACTGGCGGGCGACCGCCGGCGCGGGCCCGTAGCAGGAGAGGTACGAGTCGCGGAACGCGATCTGCGACGCCGGCTTGGTGGACAGGTCCTCGTCGTCGGTCGGCGACGGCGGCACCGGCGGCGGGTCCTTCGGCCCGGGCTCGAGCGGGGACCGGAGCGCCCACAGCGGCCAGAGCACGATGTCGTGGGGGTTCACGAAGCACGCGACCAGCAGGAACGGGCGCAGCGCATCTGCGTCTCCTTCCCGGCGGCGGGCGTAGCGGTCCCGGAGCCAGTCGACGCATCGCTGGGCGATCAGGGGATCGCGGACGAGCCCGGAGTCCGCGGCGTCGGGGCCGTGGGGCTCGGGGCCGACCCAACCGGAGAAGCCGTGGGGATCGAGCGGATCGGCTTCGAGGTAGGCGCGGACGCCCTCGGGATCCACGATGCCCTCGTCGTCGTTCGTGGTGATCCGGGATCCGTCGGCGCGGTGCAGGTCGGCGTGGCTCAGGTGCCACTTGCCGTCGTAGTGGGTGTCGTACCCGGCGGCGCGGAACCAGCTGCCGAGGGTCGGCACCTCGCCCGGTCGCAGCCACCGCATGCGCGAGTCGTCGGCCACCTTGCCGAGACCGTCGGTCTGGGTGACGCCGTGCACGTCGGGGAACTGTCCGGTGAAGAGCGTCGGCCGGCTCGGGACGCAGGCCAGCGAACCGGTGTAGTGGCGATCGAACCGGACGGCGTGGTCGTCGAACCAGGCCGCGCCGGGCAGGGTGCGGCGGCGCCACGCACGGAGCTCCTCGGGCTCGTAGGGCGGGATGGCGCGCTCCTGGTCGGTCACGATCAGGACCACGTCGGGGCGCGTGGGACGGTCAGGCACGGTGCGACTCCAGGTGGTGGGCGAGGCCGGCGAGCATCTGGTCGCTGCGGCGGGCGAGGAGGCGGGCGAGAGCGCGCTCGGCGAGCTGCTGGGGTGGACGGGTGCCGACGGTGACGGTCGTGACGACCGCGACCTGGGAGCCACCGGCGCCGTCGCTCGCCACCGTCCAGCGGTTGCGGACCGAGGAGATGCGCTCGGGCAGCCCCTCGATCGCGTACTCGAGGGTCCTCGGCGCATCGACGTCGAGGAGTCGCTCGAGGACCACGGTCCGGCCCAGCTGGACCCGGCGGGTCAGTCCCGGCTCGAGCGGACCGCCGCGGAGCAGGCTCGAGTGATCGACGACCCCGGCCCAGCGCACGATGCCGCCGAAGTCGGCCAGCACGTCCCAGACGGCCTCCCGACACGCCGACATCCCCGAAGCCCTGGCCACCATCACCACCTCGTCGCTCCCCTCGCCGCTCTGATCTGAGAGTAGCACTTCCACAATCTTGTGCAAGCGCGACTCTCAGAAGATGGGTGGCGTGGTAGCCTGCCGAGCGATGGGCGACGCATCGACGCACGTGGACGGCCGGACGGCCCGCCGTGAGCGCAACCGCTCCGCCGTCATCGACGCGCACCTCGACCTCCTGCTCGAGACCGGGCGGCCACCGACACCGGATGCCGTCGCGTCCCGGTCGGGGGTGTCGATGTCGTCGCTGTTCCGCTACTTCGACACGCTCGACGATCTCCTGCAGCACGCCGTCGCCGTCTTCTTCGACCGGTACGGGACGTGGTTCGAGATCCCCGACATCGGCGAGGGTCCGGCCGAGGCTCGACGGGACCGCTTCGTCGACGCCCGGATCCGGCTGCACGAGAAGGTCGCCCCGATCGCCCGCTCGGTCCGCGTCCAGGCGCAGCTCGGCGGACCGATCGCCACGCAGCTGCAGGAGCTCAGGGCGACGCTCGCCGCGCAGATCCGGACGCACTTCGCGCCCGAGCTGGCCGCCTTCTCCCCCGCCGAGGCGGAGCGTCGGGCCGATGCCATCGACGCCCTGACCTCGTTCGAGGCGTTCGACCTCCTGCGCGACGGCCACCAGCGCACGACCCGCGAGATCCACCGGACGTGGACGGTCGCGCTCGACGCGATCCTCGCACCGGGGCCGTAGACCCACCCCGCCCGGCCACGGCGACGGCGCCACGTCGGCTCCGTCCGGCCATCGCCCGCTCGACCGCCTGTTGGTGTCGGAGGGGGGACTTGAACCCCCACGCCCTTGCGGGCACTAGCCCCTCAA
>CAZCEZ010000070.1:0-8214 GCA_964497795.1 uncultured Acidimicrobiaceae bacterium
GCGTTGTCCTGGACGGTGTGGATGACCTCGTCCTTCTCCTCGTTGGTCATCTCCAGGATCGCGTCGAGGTCGTTGACGTCGTCGCGGCCGAGGATCTCGGCGTCGGTGCGGGCCATCGTGCGGGCTTCCCCCATTGGTGGTCGGAACAGGTCCTGATAACGATAGTTATCGCGTGCGGAGGTGTAAAGGGGCGGCGATCGCCCGAGGGGCGCGGACGACCGTCGGGATTCTCAACGGATCCTCAACATCGCTCCGAAGCGGACGATGAGGACCACCGGGTGCACGGGAGCGTCGATCGTGGGACGATCGGAGCACGGGAGGTGAGGATGACGGAGGAGCGGGACCTTCGGGATGCGGTCGCCGACGGCGGGCCGCTGACCGCCCCTGCCCTCGCGACCGCCCCGCGCCGCCTGGCCGTCGTGGTCGTCGACGCCGAGGGCGTCGATCGGCACCGCCTCGCCGAGGTGCTCCGGCAGCGGGGCGCCCGGGTCACGCAGGTGCCGATCCTGCACGACGCCATCGAGCTGCTCGACGTCCCCGGTTCCGTGGTCGACGTCGTCGTCCTGGACAGCGCCGAGAGCCCGCCGGCCGAGCTGGTCGAGGCCGTCCGGGCCTCGTCCCCGGTGCCCCTCGTCCTCCACGGCCCCGCCGGCGGGCTGCCGCCGGGGCTGGACGACGCCGCGACCGTGGTCCTCGCCGACACCACCGACCCCACCGCGGCCGCGGTCGCGATCGAGGGGGCCGCCGGGCTGACCGTGCCGCCCCCGCAGGTGCCCGACGCCGTCGTCGACCTGTCGACCTCGGCCGACGCCCGAGCCCTCGCCGCAGCCGTGGTGACGAGCCTCCCCTCCTGGACCGGGATCCGGACCTGGATGTTCACGCGGGTCGTCGGCGACGACTGGTTCGTGCTCGCCGCCGCCGACGGCGGCGGCTTCGGCGTCGCCGCCGGCGACGTGCTGCGCTGGTCCGACTCCTTCTGCTGCCGCATGGTCGAGGGCCGGGGCCCGCGCATCGTCTGCGACACCGCCGAGGACCGCTCCTACGCCGATGCGCCGATCAACCAGCACCTCGCCATCGGCACCTACGTGGGGATCCCCGTCGTCACCGCCGACCACGGCCTGTTCGGGACCCTGTGCGGGATCGACCCCGACGCCCACCCCGACCCACCGGGCCTCCGGGCCCTGCGGCCCGCGATCGAGCTGGTGGCCCGGAGCCTCGCCGCCTGCGTCGCCCTCGACCTCGAGCGCGCCCGCCTCCAGCGCCGCCTCGACCTGACCGAGGTCGCCGCCCGGAGCGACTCCCTCACCGGCCTCGGCAACCGCCGCTCCTGGACGCTGGCGCTGCGGGCCGAGGACGCCCGGTGCGACCGGTTCGGCCACCGGGCCGCCGTCGTGGTCATCGACCTCGACGGCCTCAAGCAGGTCAACGACGAGCAGGGCCACCGCGTCGGCGACGACCTGCTCCGCCGTGCCGCCAGCGTGCTGCGCGGCTCGCTGCGCGAGGCCGACCAGGCCTTCCGCACCGGCGGCGACGAGTTCGCCGTCCTCCTCCCCGAGACCGACCGCACCGCGGCCGGCGTGGTGCTCGGCCGCCTCCGTGCCGCCTTCGAGCGGGCCGGGGTCGGCGCGTCCTTCGGCCTCGCCGTCCGCAGCGCCGGCACCACGCTCGAGGCGGCGGCCCACGCCGCCGACGTCCTCATGTACGAGTCCAAGCGACTCCACTGAGTCCTCGGCCTCGCTCGCGTCCGGCTGGTCGCTGGCGCTCCTGGCGCCGGGTCCTCGGGCGTCGCTCTGCCCGTCTGGTCGGGTCGCGCGGTCAGGTGCCGAGGGCGACGACGGCGACGAGGTAGCCGATGACGAGCACGGCCCCCTCGGTCCGGGACACCCGTCCACCGGTCCGCATGAGGGCCCAGGCGGCCAGCGCGGCGACGAGGGCCGCCGCGGTCGCGACGGTGGTGAGCTCGGGGGCGTCGAGGGCCGCGGGACCGACCAGACCGGCGACGCCGGCGACGCCGAGGGCGTTGAAGACGTTCGAGCCGAGCAGGTTCCCGACGATGAGGTCCGGCTCGCCGCGCCGGGCCGACTGCACCACCGTGACCAGCTCGGGCAGCGACGTGCCGATGGCGACCAGCGTCGCGCCGACGACACCGGCGGCCAGGCCGATCCGGTCGGCCACGTCGAGCGCGCCCGTGAGCAGCACCTGCGCCGCAGCCACGGTCAGCACCAGCCCGACGAGCGTGCGCACCGCCTCCGGGCCCCGACGGTGGGCGGGCACCGCACCGTCCTCGCCGACGAGCTCGAGGGCCTCGGGCCCGATCGGGTCGCTGGCCTCGCCGCGACGGAGGACCACGGCCAGCGCAGCGGCCAGCGCGACGAGGAGCACGAAGCCCTCGGGGCGGGTGAGCCCGCCCTGGACGGCGACCGCGAACGCGACCGTGGCGGCCACGGCGACCGGGGCCTCGCGGCGGACCACGCGGGAGTCGACGGCGAGCGGGGTGAGGAGGGCGCCGACGCCGAGCAGCAGGGTCAGGTTGGCGAGGTTGGACCCCACGACGTTGCCGACGGCGACGGCCGGCTCGTCCCCGACGGCGGCCAGCGCGGAGACGAGCAGCTCGGGCGCCGAGGTGCCGAAGCCGACGATGGCCACGCCGATGACGAGCGGCGGGACGTCGAGGATGCGGGCCAGGCGTGCGGCGCCGACGACGAACTGGTCGGAGGCGACGGCGAGGACCACGAGGCCGACGGCCACGAGGGAGAGCGACACGAGCACGGGCAGCGGACCACCTGCGGAAGCGCCCGGGACGGGCCGGGCCCCGCGCCGACGACGTCGGGCGGCCACAGCATGCACCGGCCGGCGTGACCGGCGCGAACCGGGTCGCCCGGCCCGGCACGGCCGTCGGGCCCCGTCGTACGATCCGGCCGTGCACGACGACCGCACGCTCGCCGAGGCCCGCGCCCAGCGCACGATCCGGGAGCGCATCCGCCCCGCCGTGCACGGGCCCGTCCACCCCGTGGAGGTGACGGCGTGGGAGCCGCCGGTGTCGATCACCGACACCCCGGTCGGCGTGGCCGACGCCCGGGCCGCCCTCGCCGCCGGCGCCTTCGCCCCCTTCGAGGTCGGCGGGCGGTGGGGCACGCCGTGGTCGACGGTGTGGTTCCGCCTGCGGGGCCGGGTCCCCGACGACTGGGCCGACGTGGCCGGGCGGGGCGGCTCCGTCGAGCTCGTCGTCGACATCGCGACGGGCACCGGGGCCGGCTTCCAGTCCGAGGGGCTCCTGCACCGGACCTGCCCGCCCGAGGGCCCGCCCGACCGCCCTGTGCCCGACCGCCCGGTCCGCGGGATCCACCCCCACCACCAGCACGTGCCCCTGGGCCTCGTCGTCGAGGACGACGGCGTCACCGTCGACGTGCTCGTCGAGGCCGCGGCCAACCCGGTCGTCGCCCTGTCCCACGTGCCGACGCCCCTCGGCGACCCGGCCACGGCCGGCAACCGCCTCCAGTACCGGCTCCGCCGGGCCGGCCTCGCCGTCCGCCACGACGACGTGTGGCACCTCGACCTCGACCTGCAGGTCGTGGTCGGGCTGATGGAGTCGCTGTCGACCGACGACCCCCGCCGCTACGACCTGCTCCGCGCCGTCGACGCGGCGATGGACGCGCTCGACGCCCGGGACGTGCCGGCCACCGCGGCCGCGGCCCGGGCCGCGCTCGCCCCGGTGCTCGCCCGCCCCGCCGCCGACCACGCCCACCGGACCTCGGCCATCGGCCACGCCCACATCGACTCGGCCTGGCTCTGGCCGATCCGCGAGACGCGCCGCAAGTGCGCCCGCACGTTCGCCTCGGCCGTCACGCTGATGGACGCCTACCCCGAGCACCGCTTCGTGTGCTCCCAGGCCGTGCAGTGGGCCTGGATCGAGGAGGACCACCCCGAGCTGTTCGCGGCCATGGCCGAGAAGGTGCGCGAGGGCCGGTTCGTGCCCATCGGCGGCTCCTGGGTCGAGGCGGATGCGAACCTGCCCTCGGGCGAGTCGCTGGCCCGCCAGCTGGTGTGGGGCGTGCGGTTCTTCGAGAGCCGGTTCGGCATCGGCCCCGGCCAGGGCGGCAACCGGATCGGGTGGATCCCCGACGTGTTCGGCTACGCCGGCAACCTCCCCCAGATCCTGGCCCTCGGCGGCTGCGACTCGTTCCTGACCCAGAAGCTGTCGTGGAACCAGACGAACGCCTTCCCCCACCACACCTTCCGGTGGGAGGGCATCGACGGCACCCGGGTGCTCACCCACTTCCCGCCCGTCGACACCTACAACGGCGAGGTCGTGCCCCGTGAGCTGGCCTTCTCGGTCCGCAACCACCGGGACAAGGGCCGCTCGGCCCGCAGCGTCTACCTCTACGGCCACGGCGACGGCGGCGGCGGTCCGACCCGGGAGATGGTGGAGCGGGCCCGGCGCATCGCCGGCGTCACCGCCACCGGCGGTCCCGTCCCGACCGACCCGCCCGGGCTCGACGGGATGCCCCGCCTGGCCATCGAGTCGCCCGAGGCGTTCTTCGACGCGGTGCGCGACGAGTACGTCGACCAGCCCTCGGCCGCGGCTCCCGACGGCGGCCCGCCGGTGTGGCGGGGCGAGCTGTACTTCGAGATGCACCGGGGGACCTACACGTCCCAGGCCCGGACCAAGGTCGGGAACCGCCGCGGCGAGCTCGCCCTGCGCGAGCTGGAGCTGTGGACGGCACCGGCGCCCGGCGCGCCGGCGGCGCCGCTGGCCGACCTCGAGCGCTGGTGGAAGGACCTGCTGCTCCAGCAGTTCCACGACATCATCCCCGGCTCCTCCATCGCCTGGGTCCACGACGACGCCGAGGCCGTCCACGCCCGCCTGCTCGCCGAGGTCGGCGCCGCCGTCGACGAGGCGCTCGCCGCCCGGGACGCGACCCCACCGGGCACCGCCCCGGCCGCGGTCGCCGCCAACGCCTCGCCCTTCGCGTTCGCCGGCGTCGTCCAGGCCGGCGACGGCCTGCGCTGGGCGGACGCACCGGCCATGGGCGTCGGGTCCACGACGGCCGCGCTGCCCGACGGCGTCGCACCCTGCTCGGTCACCGCCCGGGCCGACGGCACCACGGTGCTGGCCAACGGCGTCGTCACCGTCGTGGTCGGCCCCGACGGCACGCTCGCATCCGTCGTCGACGAGCGCCGCGGCCGCGAGCTGCTGGCCGGGCCCGGCGGGGTGCTCCAGGCGTTCCCCGACGTCCCCAACACCTACGACGCGTGGGACGTCGAGCAGCACACGCTCCTCCTCGATCCGACCGAGGTGACCGGCGTCGACCGCCTCGACGTCGTCGGCGACGACCCGATGCGGGTCGCCGTGCGGGTCCGGCGGACCCTCGGCGCGAGCCGGATCGACCAGACGGTGGTCCTCCGCGCCGGGTCGGCGCGGGTCGACCTCGTCCACGACGTCGACTGGGCCGAGCGGGAGGTGCTGCTCAAGCTCGCGTTCCCGCTCGACGTGCGGGCCGACGACGCCCGCTTCGACGTCCAGTACGGCCACGTCCGCCGCCCCGTCCACCGCAACACGTCGTGGGACGCAGCCCGCTTCGAGGTGTGCGGCCACCAGTGGGCCGACGTGTCCGAGCCCGGCGGACCCGGCGGCGGCTTCGGCGTCGCCGTGTGCAACGACGGCCGCTACGGCCACGACGTGCTCGGCGACGGCGACACGACCACGATGCGGGTGTCGCTGCTCCGCGCCGCCGGCTACCCCGACCCCGAGGCCGACGCCGGAGCGCACCACGTCACCGTGTCGCTGCTGCCCCACGACGGGACCCTCGTCGAGGTGCTGCCCGAGGCGTGGGCCCTGAACCTGCCGCCCCGCGTCCTGCCGGGCGCCCCGTCGGCGCCGGTCGTCGCCGCGGACCACCCGGGGGTCGTCGTCACGGCAGCCAAGGCCGCCGACGACGGCTCCGGCGACCTCGTCGTCCGGTACCACGAGGCGCTCGGGGGCCGGGCCACCGTGCGCCTGGCCGTCGACCCGACCTGGCGGGAGGCGGTGCCGGTCGACCTCCACGAGCGGCCGGTGGGCGATCCCGTCCCCGTGGTCGACGGCCGGGTCGGGCGGACGCTGCGCCCCTTCCGGATCGAGACGCTCCGCCTCCGACGCTGACGACCGACGGCCCGCGGGTCTGACCTCGGGGAGGGGTGGGAACGGAGCCGTGCCGTGGATGCGGACGGATCCACTCGAACCCCTGCACCGTCCCCCGACCCCGGAGGTCATCCCATGCGATCCCACCCCTTCTCCCGTCGCGCCCTCGCGCTCCTCGCCGCCCTGCTCCTCGCCCTCGGTGCCGCGGCGTGCGGTGACGACGAGGACGGCGACGGCGAGACCGTCGACGAGGAGATCGAGCAGATCGAGGACGGCGTCGAGGACGTCGGCGACGAGATCGAGCAGCAGATCGACGAGGGCGCCGAGGAGGACGGCGAGGGCTGAGTGTCGGCTACGCCGACCTCGAGTCGCTCGCTGCGCTCACGACTCGGGCGGGCTGAGCGACGCCCCTGAGCCCCGGGTCGCCGTGCCTAGGGGTGGAGCGCCAGGTCCTCGGTGACCGGGTCCACCCCGGGCACGGGACGCCCGTCCCGCCGCCGCCCCGCGACCGTCGTCGCGACCGCCACCCCGGCGGCGACCAGGTTCCCGGTCAGGAAGGCGCGCACCGCGCCGTCGAGGCCGTCGGTCGGCACGAGCAGCGCGGCGGGCACGAGGATGGCCAGCGTCAGCGTCGCCGTGATCGCCACCGTGGCCAGGTGGCGGTGTCGCACCCGGGCCTCGTTCAGCAGCACCGAGGTGACCGCCCACGGCACACCGGCGGCCACCAGCACCGGCAGGATGCGCGACGCCTCGGCGTAGTCGGCGCCGTACACGGTGGTCACCAGCGAGCTGCCCACGGCGGTGGCGACCGCGGCCAGGGCCATCAGCGCGACCGTCCCGACCAGGGCGACGCGGACCTGTCCGGGCAGCGAGGCGCCGTCCTTGCCGCCCTCGGCGAGCAGCGCCTGCCCGATGGCCATCGGCACGTAGAAGGCGATGCTGGTGATCCCCCACGCCACGTAGAAGGCGGCGTTCGTGTCCGGATCGACCTCGAGCAGGACGAGGACCGGAAGCACGAACTGCGGCGCTTGGTAGGCGAGGGTCGAGACGTAGTTGACCGCCGAGTAGCGGATGGCGGCACGACGGGCCGAGGGGAGCGGCCGGAGCCGGTGCGGCGCGCCCGAGACGGCGGGCATGGCCAGCACGCCCCCGACGCCGGTGAGCAGCAGGGGGACCGCGGCGACGGCGAACAGGTGGACCGTCTCGACGCCACCGTCGGGCACGAGGAGCAGCGGGAACCGGCACAGCCCGACCACGGTGATGCGCACCAGCACCAGGCCCCAGCGTCGGACGGTCATCCACCGGACGTCGACGATGAGCGTGAGCGCGGCGCCGACGGCGCACGCGGCGAAGAGGGCCGGTCCGGCGACCGGGTGCCAGTCGGTCAGCGCCCTCGTCGCCTCGGTGTCGACGAGGAGGAGGTACGCGGCCGACACCGTGGCCGCGGAGACGACGGTGGCGAGCACCCCCCACGAGAACACGGCGTGGCTGTCGTCGTCGCGGCCAGGCGCGTAGCGGGCCAGGCTCACCTGGAGGCCGAGCCCGGCCAGGTACGCGATGAACAGGATCGACGTGAACAGGGCGGTGGCCCGGCCGACGTCGTCGGTGGTGTCGATCCGGGCGGCGACGAGCCAGAACACGGCGCCGGTGGCGGCCTGGACGGCGGCGCCCACGACGAGGGCGGCCGACCCGGCCAGCAGGTGGCGGTGCTCACCGCCCCGAGCGGCCGGCCCCTCGGCGCCCGGAGGGGCGTCGCCCGGCGCCGGTGCGGCCGGACGCGGCGCGAGCGGGTCGGTGCCCTGCGCCGTGTCGGTCTCGCTGCCCATCGTCGGGCGAGGCTACCGGTGGCCGCCCGGACCCGACGGGAGGCGGGGGCGGGTCGTCAGGTGCCGTCGCGGCCGGGCGCGACGAGGGGCGTCCGCCGCCGGCGCACCACCACGGGACGGACCTCGCCCCTGTCGTCACGGGCCAGCGCCGGTCGGGGCGCGTCGGGGGCGACGAGGGGGCGACGCCGCCGGGCGACCACGGGTCGGGCCCGGCCGTCGGCGCCGGCCACCGGGAGCTCCTCGACGAGCACCGGGTCCGGCACCGGC
>CAZCEZ010000070.1:8314-18526 GCA_964497795.1 uncultured Acidimicrobiaceae bacterium
GGCCGCGACGGGCGCCGGCACGTCGTCGGGTCCGTCGAGGTCGACGTGCTCGCGGATGCCGAACCGGTCGTGCAGGCGGCGCAGCGGCGCCGGCGCCCACCAGTTCCTCCCGCCCGCCAGGCGCATGAAGGCGGGGACGAGGGTGCCGCGGATCACGAAGGCGTCGACGAGGACGGCGAGGGCGAGGCCGAGGCCGAACAGCTTGATGAACCGGACCTCGGAGGTCCCGAAGGCGATGAACACGACGGCGATCAGCAGCGCGGCCGCGGTCACGATCCGACCGGTGCGCTCGAGGCCCACGGCCACCGAGCGGCGGTCGTCGCCGGTCCGGTCGTGCTCCTCCTTGATGCGCGACAGCAGGAACACCTCGTAGTCCATGGAGAGGCCGAAGGCGACGCAGAACATCAGGATCGGCGTCGAGGCGTCCGTGGTGCCGACGGCGGTGAAGTCGAGGACGCCGGACAGGTTCCCGTCCTGGAACACCCAGACCATGGCGCCGAAGGTCGCCGTCAGGCTGAGCACGTTCAGCAGGAGGGCCTTGAGCGGGACGACGACGGAGCCGAACAGCAGGAACAGCAGCACGAAGGTGGTCACGGCGATCAGGGCGAGGGCCACGGGCATCGCGTCGAAGAGGGCCGCCTTGGAGTCGACGAGCTCGGCGGACAGGCCGGCCACGGCCACGTCGGGGAAGGGGGCCTCGGCGTCGCGGACCCGCTGGACGAAGGCCTCGCCCTCGGCCGAGTTCGGCTCGACCTCGGGGACGACCGAGAGGTAGGTGGCGTCGGGCCGGGCGAACCGCTCCGACAGCAGCGGGTTCGTGCCGAGCAGGCGGGCTCCGTCGGCGTAGATGCCGGTGGCGGCGTCGACGCGGGCGACGTCGTCGAGGCCCGACAGGCGCAGCGCCCACTCGTCGATGGCCGCAGCGGTGGCGGGTGCGGTCGGGTCGCCGATGCCCGTGGCGACGACGGCGGCCGCCCCGGCCTCGACGGAGGAGAACTCGTCGCGGATCACGTCGGTGGTCTGGCGCACGGGCGAGTCGGCGGGCAGCACCCGGTCGTCGGGCAGCCCGAGCTCGATGCGCAGGAACGGCAGGCCGAGGAACAGCAGGACGGCGACCACCGCGGTCGCCACGGGGATCGGGCGGGCCATGACGGCGGTCGCCGTGCGGTACCAGGCCCCGGCCTCGACCGGCCCGGGCTCGCGGCGGCGCCGGACGGGCAGGGCGTCGATGCGCCGGCCGATGACCGACAGGAGGGCGGGCAGGACCGTGACCGAGTAGAGCCCGGCCAGGAAGGCGACGGCCACGCCCGCGTAGGCGAAGGAGCGCAGGAAGCCGAGGGGGAACACCAGGAGGGCGAGCAGCGACACGGCCACCGTCCCGGCCGAGAAGGCCACGGTCCGGCCCGCGGTGCGGACGGTGCGGTCGATGGCCACGGCCGGCTCGTGGCCGCCGTCGAGCTCCTCCCGGTACCGGGACACGACGAAGAGGGCGTAGTCGATGGCCAGGCCGAGGCCCATGGCCGTCGTCAGGTTCAGCGCGAACACCGACACGTCTGTGAACCGGTTGATCGTCTCGAGCACGAGGAACGTCGACACCACCGACAGGGCGCCCACGGCCAGGGGGAGCAGCGCGGCGACCACGCCCCGGAAGATGAACAGGAGCAGCAGCAGCGTGATCGGGACGGCGATCAGCTCGGCCCGCACGAGGTCGGCCTCGATGGTCTCCCCGACCGTGTGGAACACCTCGGCGAAGCCGGTGACCGAGACGTCGAGCTCCCCGCCGCCGTCGAGGGTGACCGTGCCCTCGAGCTCGGGGGCGAGCTCGGCGATCCGGTCGTCGACCTCGTCCTCGGTCCCCACGATGCGGGCGAGCACGAGCGCCTTGTCGCCCGCCCCGTTGCGCAGCGGCGGGACGTTGCCGAGGGACCAGTACGACACGACGTCGGCCACGTCGCCCTCGGCTGCGAGCCGGTCGGTGAGCGCGGTCCCGGCCGCCGCGACGGCTGCGTCGTCGACGGCGGGGGCCCCGCCGGGCACGCCGTCGGGGGCGTCGACGAGCAGGATCACGTTGGGCGTGCCGATCCCGAAGGTCTCGAGCAGCGTCTGGTCGGCCCGGAACGACTCCGAGTCCGGATCGTCGAAGCCGCCCGAGGACAGCTGGGTGGCGACGTCGCCGCCGAGCGATCCGGCGACGGCGAAGAGGACGACGGCGGCCACCAGGGTCAGACGACGGCGGGCCACGGCGAAGCTTGCGAGTCGGGCGAGCACGAGGTCGATACTGTCCGTTTCGGACGGTTCGGTCGACAGGACATCGGTCACAGGCCGTGGTCGGTGCGGCACGAGCCGCGCCCTGCCTAGGGTCGGCCGTGATGAGCACCGGGGGCGGCGTGAGCACAGGCAGCGGGGGACACGTGGACGAGGTGGCCGACGACGGGGCCCGGACCTACCCCGGGGCGCGCAGACCCGACCGCACCCGACGGGTCGACTCCGGCGGCGTCGGCCTCGCCGTCCACGAGTGGGGCGACCCCGACGACCCCCCGCTCGTGCTGGCCCACGGCGGCTTCGACTTCGCCGGGACCTTCGACGTGTTCGCCCCGCTGCTCGCCGCCGGCGGCTGGCGGGTGGTGTCCTGGGACCAGCGCGGCCACGGCGACTCCGACCACGCCGCCCTCTACCAGTGGGAGGCCGACATCCGCGACTGCCTGGCCGTGGTCGACGACGTCGGCACGGGCCCGATCCCCATCGTCGGCCACTCCAAGGGCGGGTCGGTCACCACCCAGCTCGCGGCCGTCCTCCCGGCCCGGGTGTCGGCCGTGGCCAACATCGACGGCGTCCCCTCCCGCCGGACGATGACCGACGTGCAGGACCACGACCGCACCAAGCTGCTCGCCGCCGAGCTGTCCGCCTGGCTCGACCACCGCCGCCGGACCGCGACCAACCAGCGCAAGCCCGGGACCATCGCCGAGCTCGCCGAGCGCCGCGCCCGCATGAACCCGCGCCTGTCCCGGGAGTGGCTGGAGTACCTCGTCCCGATCGGTGCCCGCCGCGACCCCGACGGCTGGCGGTGGAAGATCGACCCGGCGCTGCGGATGGGGGGCTTCGGGCCCTGGCGGCCGGAGTGGTCGCTCCACCGCGTGCCCGACATCGGGTGCCCCTTCCTCGCCGTCCTGGCCACCGAGCCCGAGCCCATGGGCTGGGGGACCTCGGCCGAGGAGATCCAGGCGTGGCTCCCCGAGCGGGGCCGGGCCGTCGCCGTCGAGGGCGCCGGGCACTTCGTGCACGTCGAGCGGCCCGACGAGGTCGCCGGCCTCGTCCTCGAGCACCTGGCCGGGGTCCGGCCGTGAGCGCCCCCGAGGCGCGCGCCGGCCGCACGGCGCCCCGGGGCGGGTCGGAGCCGACGATGCTGCGCCACGGCAGGATCGACCTCGCGCTCTGGCACCTCCGGGACGGCGACGCCGACGTCCGCCCGCTCCTGTGCCTGCACGGGCTGGGCGAACGGACCACCACCGTCCCGCCCGCCGCCTCCGGGTGGCCCGGCCCGGTCCTCGGCCTGGACCTGACCGGCCACGGCGCCTCCTCGACCGCGGCCGGCGGCGGCTACTACTGCGAGGTGCTGATGGCCGACGTGGACGTGGCCATGGCCGAGGTCGGGCCGGTGACCCTGCTCGGCCGCGGGCTCGGCGGGTACGTCGCGCTGCTCGCCGCCGGCGCGCGCCCGACCCTCGTGCGGGGCGCCGTCATCCAGGACGGTCCCGGCCTGCCCGGCGGCGGTCCCCTGCCCTCCACGCCCCAGCTGTTCCGGCCCCCGTCGGACGGGACCACGCCCGACCCGGTCGCCCTGGTGGACCTCGCCTCCGACGTGCGCCCACCCGACTACGCCCGGACCTTCGCGTGGCAGGCCAGCGCCCTGTCCGGCCTCGAGACGGCGATCGCCGTCGCGGCCGTGAACCGGCCGCCGTGGCTCGCCGAGGTCGCCGCCCAGCCGGGCGTGGTGGAGGCCGACGCGCCGAGCGCGCTCGCCGCGTTCGCCCGGGTCTCCTAGCGGGCGTCCGGCGCGTCGCCGAGCGGGTCGGTCGACCTGGGCGCCCCGTCGCCGCAGGGGTACCGTCGCGCCCGGATGTCCGCATCGTCGAAGCCCGCGCTCCCGGCCCCCGCTCCCGCGGGCGCGCCCGTCCCCACGGACGGGGGCGCGCGGTGACCGGCTGGGCGCTGGCGGTCGCTGCGTTCGTGGCGATGGAGCCGCTCACCTACGCGCTGCACCGCTGGGTCATGCACGGGATCGGGGCGCGGCTGCACCGCTCCCACCACCGCCGCTGGCCCGCACGGCGGCCCGGGGACCGGCTGCTCGAGGCCAACGACGCGTACCCGGTGGCCTTCGCCGCGCTCACCCTGCTCGTGCTCGCCGTCGGGCTCAACGCCGACGGCTTCGCCGCCCTCGTCCCGGTCGCCGTCGGGACCACCGCCTACGGGGCGGCATACGGGTTCGTCCACGACGTGTACGTCCACGGACGCCTGCCCTGGCGACGGCGCAGCCGGTCCCTGGACCGCCTGGCCGAGGCCCACGCGCTCCACCACCGCTTCGGTGGCGAGCCCTACGGGATGCTGGTGCCGGTGGTACCCGCCGCCGTGCGGGCCCGGGCCCTCGCCCGGGCGGCGCGGACGGCCGACCCCGGCGACGACCTCGTCCCCAGCTCCTGAGCGGGCGCCCGCCCGTCAGGCCTCCACGAGCCCGGCGAGCGGCCGGCGGCCGCCCCAGGTGCCCCAGGTGCGGGTCGGTCGGAAGCGGGCGAACCACTCCTCGCCGTACCAGCGCTCGTCGTGGGTGCGGCGGACGACCTCGGCGTGCTCCGGGCTCCGGTACGCGAAGTCGCGGACGGCGTCCGCGTCGCGCCACAGGCTGAAGGTGGCCTGTCGGGCGATCGGGGCCTCGCCGACGCCGACCGTGGCCAGCAGCCCGTCGACGCCGTGGAGGCGGTCCTCGACCGGCGGGACGGCGGCGGCGAAGGTCCGCAGGGCGCGGACCCGGATGGTGGCCCGGGTCAGCACGGCGACGGGGCCCTCCGGGGCACCGGGTGGCCGCGCCCCGGCCGGTTCCCCGTCCCCGGGAGCACGGCCGGTGAGCGGGTCGACCCCGCCCCAGGACCCGTGGGCGCCGAGCGGGTCGAGGTCGACGTCGAAGCGCTCCCGGCAGGCGTCGTCCCAGCGCAGCGACAGCGGATCCCCGGTCCGGAACTCGGCCCGGGCGTCGTCGTCGTCCCACACGCAGAGCAGGGCCCAGCGGGTGAGGTCGGCCGACGCGGCCATCGTCGAGCCGCGCCCGGTGCCGAGCAGGCGGCCGAAGCGGAGCCCGGGCACCGAGGCGAGGTGGCGGCGGTCGAGGGGTACCCGGGGCAGCTGGAGGGCGGCGCCCGCGGCGCCGAGGGTCACGAGGTGGAAGGAGGCCACGGGGCGCACGGTCCCAGGCTAGGGACGGTGTCCCGGGCCCGGTGGGGCGCCCCGGGGTGCGGGGCACACTGGGGCGTGGCCGTCGCCCCCCTCCTCGTCGCCGTCGTCGTCGCCGGCTACCTGGCCGGCTCCGTGCCGGTCGCGGTGCTCGTGGCAAGGGCCCGCGGCTTCGACCCCCGCGACGTCGGCGACCGGAACCCGGGCTACTGGAACGTGAAGGAGCAGGTCGGCGCCCGCGGCTCGCTGCCCGTGTTCGTGGGCGACGTCGCCAAGGGCGCCGTGGCCGGGGCGATCGGTCTCGCCGCGGTGGCCGCGGCCGACGCCGCCGATCCCTGGTGGCTGGCCCACGTCGCCGTCGGCGCCGCCATGGTCGGCCACGCCTACCCGGTCTTCGCGGGCTTCCGCGGCGGCCGCTCGATCCTCGCGTTCGTCGGCGGCGTCCTCGTGATCGCCCCCGTCGCCGCAGCCATCGCCGTGGCCGCCGTCGCCATCACCTGGGCGGCGACCCGGTCCTTCGCCGTGGCAGCCCGGGTCGGCGTCTTCGGGTTCCCGGTCGCGCAGGCCCTGGTCGAGCCCCGCGCCCACGTCGCCGCGACCGGTGCCCTCATGACGATCATCGGCGTCCGCTTCGCCCAGGCCGCGCTCGCCGACCGTCGACGGGCCGACCCTGCGCCCGGCGGGGCCGCTCAGCCGTAGGTCCGTCCCCGCCACGTCCGGGACGGCCGCAGCGTCCCCCACGTGATCCGGGCCGCGACCGGCACGTCCGCCAGCGGGGCGACCGCCGATGCCCAGCCAGCCCCGGCGCCGGTGAGCGCCCGGCGGGTCCCCACCGCGGTGCCCAGCCGGAGGGCCAGCGCGGCCACGTCGAGGACGTCGCCCCGCCCGGCGAGCAGGCGGGGGAGGGGCAGGGCCCACGCCGACCACACCACGGCGAGGTCGAGTGCCTGGTCGGCCGGGGCGGTCACCTCGGCCAGGTCCAGCGAGCGGCCCCACCCCCGCCACGTGCGGCCGGCCGAGCCGTACCCGTCGACGTCGACGACCCCGGTGCCGTCGAGGAAGGCGACCCGCTCACCGGCCGCGGCCAGGTCGCGGGCGAGGGCGAGGTCCTCGAGCAGCGCGCCGCGCACCCGGGCCATGCCGCCGAGCGCGAGGAAGCGCTCGCGCCGCACGACGCCGCACTGGCCGTTGGCCATGGCTCGCGCCGGTCGCCGGGGCGCCACGCCGGGCGGGCCGAGGCGGACCACGAGGCTGGCGAGCATCGCCCCGTGCAGGACGGCCTCCGGCACCGTGCGGCACCGGGTCCGGGCCCCGGCCGTGAGGAGCGTGGCGTCGGTGTCGTCGAGCGCGTCGACCAGGGCGCCGATCGCGCCGGGCCGGACCCGGACGTCGGCGTCGACCCAGGCCACGACCGGCGCGTCCGCCGCCTCGATGCCGACCTGGAGCGCTCGGGCCTTGCCCGCCCAGCCCGCCGGCAGCGGGCCCGCGTCCACGACGCTCGCCCCGGCCCGCTCCGCCACGGCCCGGGTCGCGTCGGTGGAGCCGTCGTCGACCACCACGACGTCGGCGCCGTCGGCGACGAGCGCCTCGACGCAGGGCCCGATGCGCGCCGCCTCGTCCCGGGCCGGGACGACGACCGTGACCCGGGGGCGCTCCCGGCGCTCCGGTGCCGGGGCCAGCGGGGGCCGCGCCCGGGCCGCCCGGGCCAGGCGCAGCGCCGCGACGCCGAGCAGGACGGCGCGCGCCGCGTCCACCGGCCCCGGTCCACGGAACGCCGCGGCCCCACGGCCTGCGCCGGCCGGGCGGCGACGCGACGGACCTCGGAGCGGGGGCACGGGCCGCACACTACGGTCGGGCCATGCCCCCCACGCCGGCGCCGCTGGACGTCTTCGGGCCGAGGTCCTGGACCCGCCCCGAGCAGCCCGCCGCCAACCGCCTGCCCATGCGGGCCACGGCGTGGTCGTGGCCCGACGAGGAGGCCGCTGCGGTCGGCGACCGGGACGCGTCCCCCTGGACGTCGTCGCTCGACGGCACCTGGGACTTCGTGCTCCGCCCCCGGCCAGAGGCCGTGGCTTGGGCCGACGTCGACGGCACGGCGACCGACGGCTGGTCGACCCTCACCGTCCCCGGCTGCTGGACGATGGACCCCGCCGTCGACGACGGCCCGCAGTACACGAACGTGCGGATGCCCTTCCCGCAGGAGCCCCCCGGGGTGCCCGACGACAACCCGACCGGCGTGCACCGGCGCACGTTCCGGCTGCCCCGGGGCTGGGCCCGCCGCCGCACCGTCCTGCACGTCGGCGGCGCCGAGTCGTGCCTGTACGTCTTCTGCAACGGCGAGGCCGTCGGGATGGGCAAGGACTCGCGCCTGTCCCAGGAGTTCGACCTGACCCCGCACCTGCGGTCCGGGGAGAACGTGCTCGCCCTCGTCGTGGTCCGCTGGTCCGACGGCTCGTGGCTGGAGGACCAGGACCACTGGTGGATGGCCGGCCTCCACCGGGAGGTGCTGCTGCGCTCGACGGCGCCCGTCCGCCTCGACGACGTCGCGGTCCGCGCCGAGCTCGACGAGGACCTCACCACGGGCCTGCTGGACGTGACGGTCCGGGTCGGCGGCGACCACGGCCCGGGCTGGCGGCTCGAGGCGTCGCTGCTCGACGAGGACGGACGCTCCCGCACCGGCCAGCCCCTCTCGGCCGACATCCCGGTCTTCGATCGCTCCGGCGCCGTGGCCGAGATGATCTCGGCATACCTGCACCGGGGCGTGGTCCGCCTGCGCGAGGCCGTGGCGGAGGTGACCCCGTGGTCGACCGAGGCCCCCGTGCGCCACACGCTGGTCCTCTCCCTCGTCGATCCCGACGGGGAGGTGGTCGAGGCGACCTCGCTGCGCATCGGCTTCACGCGCGTCGAGGTCGTCGACCGCGAGCTGCTGCTCAACGGCTACCCGGTGCTCATCCACGGGGTGAACCGCCACGACCACGACCCCGACACGGGCAAGGTCGTCGACGTGGACTCGATGGTCGCCGACGTCGTGCTCATGAAGCAGCACAACGTCAACGCCGTCCGCACCGCGCACTACCCGAACGACCCCCGGTTCCTCGACGCCTGCGACGAGCTCGGCCTGTGGGTCGTGGACGAGGCGAACGTGGAGTGCCACGCCCGGCTCGCCCAGCTGTCGCACGACCCGCGCTGGGCCGTCGCGATCTCGGACCGGATCCAGCGGATGGTCGTGCGAGACCGCAACCACCCGTCCGTCTTCGCCTTCTCCCTGGGCAACGAGTCGGGTGACGGACCGGTCTTCGACGGCGCCGCCGCCTGGGTCCGGGCCGCGGTCCCGCACCGCCTCGTCCACTACGAGGGCGTCTGCATGGCGGCCTTCCAGGGCGCCGACGAGCCGGGTGACCCCGGCCCCGCCACCGACCTGGTGTGCCCCATGTACCCCTCGATCGACGCGCTCACGGCGTGGGCGGCCCGCACCGCCGACACCGACGAGCAGCGGCCGCTCGTCATGTGCGAGTTCTCGCACGCCATGGGCAACTCGAACGGCTCACTCGCCGACTACTGGGCCGTGATCGAGACCACCGACGGCCTGCAGGGCGGCTTCATCTGGGACTGGGCCGACCAGGGGCTCCGTCGCACCGACCCCGGCACCGGCCGGGAGCACTGGGCCTACGGCGGGCACTTCGGCGACGAGCCGAACGACGCGACCTTCTGCTGCAACGGGCTCGTCTGGCCCGACCGGACGCCGAAGCCGGCGCTCGCCGAGTACGCCTACCTGACCGCGCCGGTCCGCTTCCGGGCCAGCGACCTCAAGCGCGGCCGCATCGTCGTGGTCAACATGCAGGACTGGCGGGACGTGTCCTGGCTCCGGGGCGCCTGGGAGGTGCGCGTCGACGGCGCCGTCGTCTCGGCCGGCGCGTTCGACCTGCCCGAGCTCCCCGGCGGCTTCGAGGCGACCGTCGAGATCGACCTGCCCACCGTCGACGTGCCCCCCGGTGCCGAGGCGCACCTCGACCTGCGCTGCGAGGTGGCCGAGGACCAGCCGTGGGCCGACGCCGGCCACCGGGTCGCCTGGCAGCAGTTCGACCTGCCCGAGACCAAGCAGCAGCACCCGCCCGCGCCGCGCCGAGCCGCAGGCGACGACCACGGCCTCGACGTCGACGACGCCGCCGTCGCGGTCGGGGACGTGCGAGTCGCCTGGGACCCCGACGCCGCAGCCCTCACCTCGCTGGCCCTCGGCGGGCGCGAGCTGCTCGCCGGCCCGCTCGCCGCCAGCCTGTGGCGGGCCCCGACCGAGAACGACGGCCGCCGGCTCGACGAGGCCGTCTCCGCCGGCGCGCTCGCCGGATGGCTGGCCCTGGGCCTGGACCGGATCGAGGTCGAGGGCGTGAAGGCGACGCGGCGCCTGCGCGGGGCCGACGGGCCGACCCCGCACGTCGAGGTCACGCTGCGCCGTCGCCTGCACCTGCGCGGGCCCGCCGCCGGCGCCGGCATCGCCGTGGACCACCGCCAGCGCCTCCGCGTCCACCCCGACGGCACCGTCGTCGTCGAGGACGAGGTGGCCCTGCCCCGCACCCTCGACGACCTGCCCCGCATCGGGACCCGCTTCGAGGTCCCCGCCGCGCTCGACCGGCTCACCTGGTACGGGCGCGGCCCGCTCGAGACCTACGTCGACCGGGAGTCCTCCGAGCAGCTCGGCCGGTGGTCGTCGACCGTGGCCGACCAGTACGTGCCCTACGTCCTGCCCCAGGAGCACGGCAACCACACCGACAC
>CAZCEZ010000071.1:0-18301 GCA_964497795.1 uncultured Acidimicrobiaceae bacterium
GTGAGCATGCGGTGGCGCTGGAGGTCCCGGAAGGCGCCGTAGTCGGCGAGCACGTCGAAGCGGTAGAAGGGCCGCTCCAGGGCGCGCCCCGGCTTGTGCCGCCGGTTGCGCCGGTCGCCCTCGTAGGCGCGGATGACGGCGAGGCGGTCCTCCACCGACATGGCCCGGACGCGCTCCTCGAGCTGGGTCTCGGGCAGGTCGGCGTAGGCGTAGAGCATCGACGCGACGACCTTGACCTCGGCGTCGGGATCGAAGTCGACGAGGGTCACCTCGTCGACGGGCTCGGGCTCGGTGCCGGCCAGCAGGCGGCCGGCCACGTCGGCCATCGCCTGGTCCCGCTCCTCGAAGTAGTCGCGCCACACCTCGCCCCGGCCGGGCAGGTCGACGCGGCGCAGGAAGCTGGGGATCACCTTGCGCAGCTCGGCCAGCATCAGGTCGGCGTAGGCCCTCGCCTCGGGCAGCGGGTGCGCCCGCATCCGGTACAGGAGCAGCTCGTAGGACTGGCCGGTGCCGTAGATGCCGACGTTGGACAGCGACGCGGCGGGCAGCATCCCGCGGACGGCGTCCAGCGCCTTGGCCTTGACCGCCATCCGGTGGACGAAGTCGGAGTCCTCGGGCGCCTTGGGGTGCTGGGTCCGGAAGAACTCCTGCATGACGTCGGCGGCCTCGCCGTAGGCGTCGAAGATGCGGTCCATCTCGCCCACGTACCGCAGCGCCAGGGGCGAGGCGAGGACCTCGGGGTCGCGGTAGTAGCGGTACCGGCCCCCGAGGCGGGCGGCGTAGGAGATGTAGCGGGTGGACTGCTCCAGGTAGGCCGCGACGCGCCCCCACTCGAGGACCTTGGTGAGGATGTTCGAGGCCTGCTCGCAGGCGAGGTGGACGCCGCCGAGCTGGGCCACGGAGTCGTCGCCGTACTCCAGGAACACCTTCTGGTACAGCTGCTCGGCGCGCTCCAGCCCGACGGTCGCGTCGACGGTGAGGTCGCCGGAGATGTCGAGGTCGCCGACGAACTCGTCGAGGAACAGGCGGCGCAGCGACTTGGGCGACCGGGAGTACCGGGCGAACAGCGCACCCTTGACCACCTCGGGGAGGTTGACCAGGGCGAAGACGGGGCCGTCCAGGTTGGTGAAGTACCGGCGGAGGACGTCCTGCTCCTCCTCGGTGAACTCCTCGGCGATGTAGACGGCCACGGCGCCCGAGACTAGATCCCGACCCCGGTCCCGCCGGGGACCGTCGCGTCGAGCCGGTCGCGGCTCAGGACCGTGCCGCCAGGTGCCGGCGGTGCTCGTCGCGCGCCGCCTCGAGGAGCCCGTCCTCGAGCCACAGGTCGCAGATGGTCGCGGCCATCGCCTTGGCCCCGTCGATCACGGCGGCGTCGCCCCCGGGCCCGCCGGCGTAGCCGGTGAACGCGGGCGTGTGGATGGCCACCCCGGGGTCGGCGACGCGGATCATCGGGTGGATCGACGGGACGAGGTAGGAGACGTCCCCCATGTCGGTGGAGCCCACGACCCGGCCCACGACGGCGGGGTCGGCCACGACCCGCCCGAGCGTCGCCGCGTTGGCGGCGTACCGGTCGACGAGCACCTCGATGTCGAGCATGTCGGCGTAGGGCGGGTCGATCCAGTCCAGGTCGAGGTCGCACCCGGCCGCGTCGGCGCCGGCCCGCAGGCACGCCTCGACCCGGTCGCGCAGCACGGCGAGGCCCGGCACGGTCGGCGACCGGACGTACCAGCAGGTCTGGGCCCGGGCCGGGACGATGTTCGGCTTGTCCCCGCCGTCGCTGAAGATCCCGTGGATGCGCTCGTCGTCGGCGATGTGCTGGCGGAGGGCGGCGACGTTCACGTAGCCCAGCACGGCGGCGTCGAGCGCGTTGCGACCCTTGTGGGGCGCCGCGGCGGCATGGGCCGACTCGCCGCGGTAGGTGGCGACGACCTGCTGGATGGCGATCGTCGTCATCCGCCGCAGGTCGGCGTCGGCCGGGTGGACCATCATCGCCACGTCGACGTCGTCGAAGGCGCCGGCCCGGAGCAGGTGGACCTTCCCGCCCCCGCCCTCCTCGGCCGGGGTCCCCAGGACGGTGACCCGCCCACCGCAGGCCTCGGCCACCGACGCGGCGGCCAGGCCGGCGCCGAGGCCGGCGGCGCCGATGACGTTGTGGCCGCAGGCGTGCCCGATGCCGGGCAGGGCGTCGTACTCCAGGCAGACGGCCACGTTCGGGCCGTCCGTGCCGGCCGTGGCCACGAAGGCGGTGCCGACGCCGTGGGCGCTGCGCACCGGGCCGAGGCCGGCGCCCTCGAGCACGTCGCAGAGCAGGTCGTGGGCCCGGGTCTCCTCGAAGTTCAGCTCGGGGTGGGCGTGGATCTCGTGGGAGACGTCGAGGAGCACCCCGGCGTGGGCGTCCACGTGGGCCGCGGTCGCAGCCTTCGCCGCGGCCAGGTCCATGGACGCCCCGGTGCGGTCGGTGCCGCTGCTTCCTGCCATGGCCACACGCTAGGACCGCCGGACCTCGCGACGGCACCGGCGAGCGGCGAGGCGGCTGCGGTGGTTGGGTGTGGCGGTGCCCGAGGACCCCACGACCCGCCTGGCGATCGACGAGCTCACCCCGGACCGGCCCGACCTGGTCGCCGCGGCCGCCGCCGTGCGGGCCGAGGTCGAGGCGGACCGGAACCCGGGCGATCCGCCCATCGGCCCCGACGAGCTGGCCGCCGACGTGTTCACGGCCGGCCCGCTGCGGCGCCAGCGTGCCTGGGTGGCGCGCACCCCCGAGGGGCGCCCCGCGGGCTGGCTGTGCCTGGTCTTCGAGGTGTCGGGCGACAACATCCACCTCGTCACCGAGGAGGGCCTCGACGTCTCCCCCGCCGCGCCGGCCGGCACGCACGAGGCGCTCCTGCGCCTGGCGCTGACGCCCCTCGTCGAGGCCGGCTACGCCTCGCTGCTCTGCTTCGCGGACTCGCCGGCGGCATCGGCCCGGCTGGCCTCGCTGGGGCTGGAGGCCCGGGCCGAGGAGCGGTGCAGCCGGCTCCACGTCCCCGACGTCGACGATGGCCTCCTGCGCAGCTGGGTCGAGACCGGCGAGGCCGGCCCGGGCGCGGACGGCTACCGGCTGCACACGGTGCTCGGCGCCGTGCCCGACGACCTGCTCGACGCCTACGTGGAGGCCCAGGCCGCCATGCTCGACGTCCCCCTCGACGACCTCGACTACGCCGTGCAGGCCCCCAGCGCGGCGCGGGTGCGCGGCCGGGACGAGCGCCACCGGGCCCAGGGCGTGCACCCGGTCACCTCGCTCGTCGTCGGGCCCGACGGCCACGGCGCCGGACTCTCCGACCTGTACGTCAACGGCCACCGCCCCACCATCGGCCACCAGGGCGACACCGGCGTGGCCCGGGACCACCGCGGCCGGGGCCTGGGCCGCTGGCTGAAGGCGGCCACGCTCCTCGCCGCGCGCGACGCCCACCCGGAGCTGACCGTGGTCGAGACCTACAACGCCGAGTCGAACCCCTGGATGCTCGACATCAACGTCGCCATGGGCTTCCGACCCCACGTGACCTGGGTGGGCCACCAGGGCGACCTGGCCGACGTGCTCGCCGCGCTCGGCTGACGCGAGGCCGAGCGGCCGGGCTGCTGGACCGGGCTGCCGGGCTGGTCCGCCGGTCTGGTCGGCCGGTCTGGGGCGTCAGTGGCGGAGGACGACCTTGCCGAGCTGGTCGCCGCTGCGGAGCCGCTCGAGGGCGGCGGGGTAGTCGGCCAGGTCGAACACCTGGTCCACGGCGACGGGAAGGCCCTGGGCGACGAGGCGGGTGACCTGGGCGAACTCGATGTAGGAGCCCATGGTCGAGCCGATGATCTCGATCTGCTTGAAGAACAGCTTGGGCAGGTCGACCTCGACCTTCTGCCCCGAGGTGCCGCCGCACACCACGAGGCGGCCGCCGGGCACGAGGGCCTTGACGCTGCGGTCCCAGGTGGCGGGGCCGACGGACTCGACGACGACCTGGGCCTTGACCGGCCAGTCCGAGCCGTCCTCGGGCGAGGAGTGGTACCCGGCCACCGCGCCCATGGCGAGGGCCTGGTCGATCTTGTCCTGCTCCCGGCTTGTGACGTGGACCTCGGCGCCGGCGTGGACGGCGAGCGCCAGCGCGGCCATCGACACACCGCCCCCGACGCCGACGATGACGACGGTCTCGCCCGCGGCGAGCCGGGCCCGGCGCAGCATGCGGTGGGCGGTGAGCGTGGCCAGCGGGTAGGCGGCGCACTCCTCCCAGGAGCGGCCCTCGGGCTTGGCCACCAGGTTGCGGGCCGGGACGACGACGCCCTCGCCGTGCCCGCCCCAGCGCTGCTCGCCCAGGATCTGGAAGCCGCGTCCGAGCGGGCTGTCGTCGCCGAGGGCGACCACGGCCTCGATCGGCGACACCGCGGGGTTGACGACGACCTCGTCGCCGACGGCCCAGCCGGTGACCCCCTCCCCCACGGCGTCGACGACGCCGGCGACGTCGCAGCCCGGCACGTGGGGCAGCGTCGGCTTCGGCAGGCCCCGTGTCAGCCACAGGTCCATGTGGTTGAGGGCCGAGGCCACGGGGCGGACCCGGACCTCGTCGCGACCGGGTTCGGGCGTGTCGATGCTGCCCCAGCGGTACGTGCCGGGCGACTCGTCGAGGATCCAGGCGTCCATGGCGCAGTTCCTACCGCACGGCGTGCGCTGGGCCCACCCCGGCGCCACCGACGGCCGCTCAGACGACGCAGGTGAGCGCGTCGGGGACGCACCGGATGGACAGGGCGCGGGCCGGGCCGACGCACACGCCGTCCAGCCACACCCGCGTCCCGGCGGCCAGGTCGAGCTGCACCGCCCGGACCCGGCGCTCCGCGATGCCGGGGTGGGGCACGTGGGTGCCCGTCGGCAGCCGCCGGCGGGCCTCGATGCGGTCGCCCAGCGGGAGGGCCCCGCGCAGCATGTCCAGGCGACCGTCGTTGGGGTGGGACCGGGGTGCCACGTCCCAGCGGCCGAGGTACTGGGCGTTCATCGCGACGACGACCTCGCCGCGCCACCAGGACCTGCGGGCCACGAGGTGCGCGACGAAGAACCGGAGCTCGCCGTCGACGAGGACCTCGCCGAGGTCGACGGGCAGGCGCTGGGCTTCGGGTCCCCGCAGGCGGTCGACGCGCCCGGTGGCGCCGCAGGTGCGGGCGAGGTCGCCGCCGACCAGGCCGAGCACGGGCGCCGGTCGCGACTCGCGCCGGGCCCGGGCGACGGCGGCCGAGGCCTCGGCGTCGGTCTCCACGACCACGCCGTCGTCGGGGAGGGCGCCGGGTTCGCCCCAGACCTGCCCCTTGCCGATCGTCACCCGTCGTCCTGCTCGTCGTCGGGCTCGTCGAGGGCGGCCTCGAGGGCGGCCGAGGCGGACACCACGCCCCGCTCGAGGGCGCCGACGGCGCGCCGGGCCGTGGCGCGCGTCGCGGGGTCGGGCGCGAGCTGGCCGAGCTGGCGGACCAGGTCGACGAGCTGGCGGATGGTGCGCACGAAGTCGCCGCCGGTCAGCTCGAGGGCCGTCGCGTCGAGCAGCGGCCCGAGCCCCTCCCCCGCGCACCACTCGTGGGCGGCGTGGCAGAAGCCGTGGTCGGCGTCGCGCGACGTCGGCAGGCCGACCCGCTCCTCCTCGGCCTGGATCCGTCGCACGATCCCGTCGACGGCCTTGGCCCGCTCCGCGACCCGTCGCGAGGGGTACCGCGGCGCCGGCGGCGGCCCGGGTGCCCGGTGCTCGTAGACGAGGGTGCTGGCCACGGCGGCCAGCTCGGGGGCGTCGAGCCCGTCGAAGAGCCCGTCGGCCACGGCCTCGGCGACCACCAGGTCGGCCTCGTGGTAGACGCCGGCGAGGAGCTCGCCCCGCTCGGTCAGGGTCCAGCCCGCCACGTGCCCGAAGTGGTCCAGCACGTCGAGGACGCGGTCGAACTGGTCGCCCAGCGTGGAGGTCTGGGAGCGGATCCGGCGCCGGAGGTCGGCGACCTCGACCCGGGCCCGGTCGGCCCGCCCGAGGGCCTTGAGGTGGTCGGCGGCGTCCGGGCACGACGCGACGGGGTGGTCGACGGCGGTCGCGGGGTCGCCGGTGGGACGCGGGGCGACGCGGATCCGCCCGAGCCTCGCCGCGACCTCGCCTCGGAAGTCGGCGTCGTCGGGCGCGTAGGGCTCGGGCAGGTCGAGCTCGGCGACCTTGGCCGGGGGCTCGTCGAAGTCGGACATGCCGAGCACGAGCACGTCGCGCTGCTCGGTCACGACCTTGGCCCGGATGGCACCGCCCTTGCGGTAGGCGACCGACAGCACCGCGACCGCGGGTCCGTCCTCGAGGGCGATGACGTCGCCGGGCCGGAGCGACGCGATCGCCTGCTCCAGCTGCGCCCGTCGGACCCGGCGCGGTGCCCGTGCGCCGAGGGCCTCGCGGTACGCGGCCACGTCACCGAGCTCGCAGGTGGCCTCCGACTCGAGCTCGGCCAGGGCGCGCTCGCGCGTCGCGAGCCGCCGCTCCAGGACCACGACGGCGCGGTCGGCCTGGTACTGGGCCAGCGACTGGTTCAGGAGCCGCCGGGCCTCGGCCGGCTCGTGGCGTCGGATCAGGTTGACGGCCATGTTGTAGGTGGGGCGGAACGCCGAGCGCAGCACGAAGGACCTGCTGGCGGCGAGGCCCGCGACCTGGCCGAAGGACACGAAGGGCGACCAGAGCACGACCGCGGTGCCGTGGGTGTCGATCCCCCGGCGCCCGGCGCGCCCGGTGAGCTGGGTGTACTGGGCGGGGGTGAGCGGGGCCTTCTTCTCGCCGTCGAACTTCGACAGCCGCTCGATCACCACCGCCTTGGCCGGCATGTTCACGCCCAGCGCCAGGGTCTCGGTCGCGAACACCACCTTCACGAGGCCCTCGACGAAGCAGGCCTCGACGGCCTCCTTGAAGGGCGGCACCTTGCCGGCGTGGTGCGCGGCGAGGCCGGCCTCCAGCGCGGCGAGCCAGCGGTCGGCGCCGAGCACGTCGAGGTCGACGTCGGTGAGGGCCTCGAGGTGGTCCTCGGCGATGGCCCGGATCCTCGCGGCCTCCTCCGGGGTGGTGAGCCGGACGCCGGCGTCCAGGCAGGCGTCGACGGCGTCGTCGCAGGCAGCCCGGGAGAAGATGAAGACGATGGCGGGCAGCAGCCCGTCGTCGGCGAGCAGGTCGAGGACGTCGAGCCGGTTCGGCGTGTACCAGCGCTTGCGGGGGCCGCGGCGGTCGCGGCCACGACCACCCCGGACCGACGTGCGCCCACGGGTCTCGACGTCGAAGCGGTCGCCCTCGGGGTTGGGTCGGCCGTCGACGAGGGTGTCGAGGAGGTGGAGCCGGTCCGAGGTGCGGTCGCCGACGAGGTAGGTGTTGGCCAGCTCGACCGGTCGCCGCTCCTCGACGACGACGTCGGTCGGGCCCCGCACGGTCGCGAGCCACTCGCCGATGTCGTGGGCGTTGGACACGGTGGCCGACAGGCACACGAGCTGCACGTGCTCGGGCAGGTGGACGATCACCTCCTCCCACACCGGACCCCGGAAGCTGTCCTGGAGGTAGTGGACCTCGTCGAGGACCACGACGGCGAGGTCGTCGAGGTCGCGGCCCGCGTAGATCATGTTGCGGAGCACCTCGGTGGTCATCACGACGACGGGGGCGTCGCCGTCGACGCTGTTGTCACCGGTGAGCAGCCCCACCCGCCCGGGGCCGTACCGCTGCCGGAGGTCCCCGAACTTCTGGTTCGACAGCGCCTTGATCGGCGTCGTGTAGAAGGCCCGCAGGCCCCGGTCGAGGGCGTCGGCGACGGCGACGTCGGCCACGACCGTCTTGCCCGAGCCCGTCGGCGCGCTCACGAGCACCGACCGGCCCGCCGCAATGGCATCGGCCGCGTCGCGCTGGAAGCCGTCGAGGGCGAACCCGTAGCTCGCCAGCAGGGCGTCGAGGTGCGGGCCGCTCACGCGGCGGCCGGGTCCCGGCGCTTGCGGGTCAGCAGGTGCCCGATGACGATCGAGGCCTCGTAGAACAGGTACATGGGCACCGACAGGATCCCGAGGGTGTAGGGGTCGCCGGACGGGGTGATGACGGCCACGAGCACGAGGATCCCGACCAGGGCGTAGCGCCGAGCGCTGCGCAGCGTGCGCGGCTCGAGCACGCCGACGAGCTGGAGGAACACCAGCACGATCGGGAACTCGAAACCGATCCCGAAGGCGAGCATCATGTACGTGACGAGCTCGAAGTACGGGGCGGGACGGAAGTTCTGCTCGAGGCCCTCGCCGCCGACGCCGACGAGGAAGTCCAGCGCCGGGGGCAGCGAGATGTAGGCCAGGCCGACGCCGAGCGCGAAGAGCACGAGCGCGGAGCCGACGAAGGGGTACGCCCAGCGCTTCTCGTGGGAGTAGAGCCCGGGGGTGACGAACCGCCAGATCTGGAACAGCAGGACCGGCATCGCCAGGCCGACCCCGGCGTAGCCGGCCATCTTGAGCCGCAGCGAGAACGCCTCCAGCGGCTCGGTCTGGAGCAGCCGGCAGTTCTCCACGGTCGTGCCCTGCAGGTCGCAGTACGGGTCGACGAGGAGGTCGAAGATCCAGGGGTAGAGGAACCAGCCGACCACGGCGCCCAGCGCCACGGCGACCGCGCACTTGATGATGCGGTCGCGCAGCTCGGCGAGGTGCTCGAGCATGGACATCCGTCCGTCTGCGACGTGCTCGGTGGTGCTCATGGGTCCAGCTCCGGGCGTGGCGGCGCGGTCAGGCGCGCGGGCCGTCGGTGCCGGGCGCGTCGGCGTCCCCGGCGGTGCGTGGCCCGGGTGCGTCCTGGGGGCCGTCGGGCGCGGGTTGGGCGGTCCCCGCGACCGGTCCGGCGGCTGCGGCGGCCTCGATCGCGTCGAGCTCGGCCTGGGCCGCGGCCATCGCCGCGCCCGGGTCGTGGGTGGCCTCGCCGGCCGGCGGCGGTCCGGCCCGGTTCGCGGCCTCGGCGGCCCGCTGCTCCCGCTCGGCCTGCCGCTCGGCCTCCTCGAGGGCGCCCTTGAGGTCGGTCTGGAAGCCCCGGGAGATGCGGCGCAGCTCGCCGAGCACCGAGCCGGCCTGGCGGAGCGCGCCCGGCAGCTTGTCGGGGCCGAGCACGATCAGGGCGACGAGCCCGATCACGACCAGCTCCATGCCGCCGACGTTGAACATGTCGGCGAGTGTACCGACGGGTCCGGGCGCCCCGGATTCGGTGGGCGGCCCGGGATCGCGATGGCGATCGGGGACGGCGGCCGGCGGCCCCCGTCAGCCCGGCAGGCCGCGTGCGCGCTGCCGCTCGTCGTTGACGGCCCGCTGGATCTCGCCGATGCGGCGGACCTCGACGCGCAGGACCTCGCGACGCTCGTCGTCGCGGAGCGCCGCGGCGACGCCCCAGCAGAGGAGGGCGGTGAGCGCCGTCGGCCCCAGCGCCGTCAGCACGAGCGCGCCCACCGGCCGGTCAGCCGGCCTGGGCGTCGGTGGTCCCGCCACCGGCGCCGAGGAGCTCCTCCATCCACGCGTCCCCCTCGAGGAGGTGGTGGAAGTCCAGCAGGTCGTCGTGGGTGAAGCGCGGCCCGGGACGGGACTCCCGCAGCTCGGCGGGCAGGGTCCAGTGGGTGAGGCTCACGCCGGAGGCGACGAGCAGGTCCACGACCCGCGGCTCGGCGTCCTTCACCACCGCCATGGTGCACGACGGGCACCGGAACACGTAGGTGCCGTTGTTGTCGTCGATGCAGACGCGCACCGAGACGTCGTCGACCTTGAGCTCGACGTCACCGCAGTCGCTGCAGCTCGCCCTGATCCTGGTGGCCACGGGTATCCTCCCTGATTCCCTCTCTCCGTGGGATCTGCATCGGCACCGGGCCCCTGCTGCTTGAGCGATTCCGTCGAATTCCTCCGGGCCTGCTTGGATCTCCGGACATGGCGAGCGAACGGGACGCACCGATCGGCTTCGCACACCGCGGCGCCCGGGCCCACGCCCCGGAGAACACGATCGAGGCCTTCGAGCTGGCCGTGCGGCTCGGGGCGACGGGCCTCGAGAGCGACGTGTGGGTGACCGCCGACGGGGTGCCGGTGCTCGACCACGACGGCGTGGTGCGCCGGGGCGTGCGGCGCCGTCGGATCGCCGACCTCGACCGCGACCAGCTCCCCGAGCACATCCCCTCCCTCGCCGAGCTGTACGCGCACGTCGGGACCGCGCTCCCCCTGTCCCTCGACGTGAAGGACCCGGCCGCGGCCGAGCCGACCCTGGCCGTGGCCGACTCGGTCGAGGCGACGTCGACGCTGTGGCTGTGCCACCCGGACTGGCGGGTCGTGGCCGGCTGGCGGGAGCGCTCGGCCACGGTCCGGCTCGTCGACTCGACGCGGATGGCCAGGATCAAGGAGGGCCCCGAGGTGCGGGCCATGGCCCTGGCGGATGCCGGCATCGACGCGATCAACATGCACGAGTCGGACTGGTCCAAGGGCCTGACCACCCTGTTCCACCGCTTCGGGCTGCGCTGCTTCGGCTGGGACGCCCAGCTCCCCCGGGTGCTGCGCCAGCTGCTGGCCAAGGGCGTGGACGCCGTGTACTCCGATCACGTCGACCGGATGGTCGACGCCATCGCCGAGGCGACCGGGCGCGGACCGCGCCCGCCTGCCTGAGCCCGGCCGCCCAGAACCCGACCGCCCAGAACCCGACCGCCCGGAACCCGGTCAGGTCAGTCCGGCGGGCAGCGGCCGGGCGTGGACCAGGGCCAGGGTCCGCGTCGCACGCGTGCAGGCGACGAACAGGGCCCGAGCGCCGGCCGGCTCGGCCTCGACGATCGCGACCGGCTCGACGACGGCGACGTGGTCGAACTCGAGGCCCTTGGCCAGCAGGGGCGTGAGCAGCGCGACCCGTCGCCCGCTCCCCTCGTCCCCGGCCCGCCCTGCGGGACCGTCGACCACCTCGGCGCCCGCGGCGAGGACCTGCGCCCGCAGCGCGTCGTGGTGCGCCGCCGTGGCCACGACGGCGACGGTCCCGCGACCGGTCGGTCCGTGGTCGGGGTCGTCGAGCCAGCGCACGACGGCGTCGGCGAGGGCGACGGCCCCGTCACCCGCGACGGGGATGCGGACCGGGTCGCGCCCGGTCCGCCGGACCGAGCGTGCCGGCGTGACCCCGGGGGCCGCCGTGGGCAGGAGCCGGTTGGCGAGGTCGAGGATCGGTGCGGGGGTCCGGTAGCCCACGGTCAGCTCGGCCCGCTCGACGGGTGCCGGCCCGGCGAGGACCTCGACGACGGCGTCCCACGACGGCTGGGCCCAGGCCGTGGTCGCCTGGGCCAGGTCGCCGACGACGGTCAGGGAGCCCGACGGCGCCCGTCGGGCCAGCGCGCGCAGCGCCATCGCGGACAGGTCCTGGGCCTCGTCGGCGATGACGTGGCCGTAGGCGGCCCGGCTGCCGACGATGCGGGCCTCGGCCTCGTCGAGGACCGGCACCTCGGCGGCGAGCCACCGGATCTCCCCGACCTTCCGGGGCAGGTCGCGCGCGAGGAGATCGGCCTCGGAGGCGTCCAGGATCCCGGCCGCGGCCCGGCGGCGAGCCGCGGGCGACGTCACGAGGCGCTGCACCAGGGCCGGTGCGGACAGCGGCGGCCAGACCTGGTCCAGGAACCGCTTGACGCCGGCGTCGCTGCGGGCGGCGGCGAGGAAGTCGGCCTTGTGGGCCGGCACCTCGGCGATCCGTGCGTGGTCGTCGTAGGCGACGTGGAGCAGCTGGTTGCGCAGCGCCTCCCGCCCCGTGGCGTGGGGGACGCGGCGGGCGAGGACCTCCTCGACCGCCTCCGCCACCTGGTCGGGGGCCAGCCGCACCGTGCCCCGGGGGGTGTGGATGGCCACGGGCTCGGTCGGCACGCGGATGCGGTCCCGGACGGCGGCGTCCACCACGGCGGCCATGCGGGCGTCGCCCCACACCCGTCCGACGTCGGGCTCGACGGGGACGCCCGCCGCGACGCGGATGCCGGGCGGGCGCAGCCCCTCGACCGTGGTCTGGCGGACCGCGGTCTCCCCGAGGCTGGGCAGGACGTCGGCCACGTAGCGCAGGAACAGCGGGTTCGGTCCCACGACCAGCACGCCGGCGTCGAGCAGCTGGAGGCGGTGCTCGAAGAGCAGGTACGCCGCGCGGTGGAGGGCGACGACGGTCTTGCCGGTGCCGGGACCGCCCTGGACGACGAGGAGGCGGTCGAGCGGGGTCCGGATCACCTCGTCCTGCTCCGACGCGATGGTCGCGACGATGTCGCGCATCGACCCGGTGCGCGCTCGCTCGAGCTCGGCGAGCAGCGGGTCGGGCACGCCACCCGACACGAGGGCTCCGTCCGGGTCGTCGAAGTCCTCCTCGAGGATGTCGGTCAGGGTGCGGCCCTCGGTGAGGAACCGCCGTCGCACGTGGAGCCCGACCGGGTCGTGCACGGTGGCGCGGTAGAAGGGCACGGCCACGGGCGCACGCCAGTCCACGACGAGGGCGTCGCCGGCGTCGTCCTCCACGTGGCGCCGCCCCACGTACCAGCGTCCGTCGTCGTCGTCGATGCGCCCGAAGGCGAGGGCGTCGTCGCGGGCGGCGAGGTCGGCGAGGCGGCGGCGGAGGTGGAAGGCGGCGACCTCGCCGTCGACCTCGGTGGCCGCCGAGGCGGTGTCGGCGAGCGCGGCCGTCGTGCGCTCCGCCATGGCAGCGAGCGCGTCGGTGGCGGCGTCCAGGTGCGCCTGCTCGGCGGCGAGGTCGGGGTGGGGCACGGGTGCTCCTCGATCGGTGGGCGGCGGTGCGCCTGCCGGGGCCGGCCCGGGGGACGCCGGCGGCCGCCATCGGCCCACCGACCCGCGTGGGGTCGGGGCCGACCGTGCTCGCCCCGCACCCGGGGACCCCGGGTGCTCCCCGGGACGTGCCGGGGGGTCCGACACCGTAGCGTCGTGCACCGTGGCCCGCCACGGCGTCTTCCCCGGCTCCTTCGACCCCCTGACGGTCGCCCACGTCGCCCTGGCCCGCGCCGCCCGGGACGCCTGCCACCTCGACGTCGTCGAGCTGGTGATCTCCGTCCGGCCGCTCGGCAAGGAGGACCGGGACCAGACGCCGGTCGAGGAGCGCCTCGGCGCCATCGAGGCCGCGACCCGCGACCTGCCGTGGCTGCGGGCCCGGGCGACCACGGCCCGTCTCCTCGCCGACATCGCCGAGGGCGCGCACGCCGTCGTGCTCGGCGCCGACAAGTGGCACCAGCTCCACGACCCGGCGTTCTACGGGTCCGAGGAGGCCATGGCGCGCGCCCTGGCCCGCCTCCCGACGGTCGCGGTCGCACCCCGGGCCGGTCTGGCGCTCCCCCACCCCGGGACCGTGGCGCACCTCGACGTGGTGCACCTCGCCGTCGACCCGGCGCTGCACCACGTGTCGTCCACCGGGATCCGCGACCACGGGCGGGACGACTGGCGCGCGGGCTGAGCGACGGCCCGGACGCGGGCCGGGCGCCTCAGAGGGTGCCGAGGTCGGCGAGGGGCCAGATGACGACGAAGGCCCGTCCCACGACGTCGTCGACGGGCACGAACTTGAAGCGCCGGCTGTCGTCGCTCGCGCCCCGGTTGTCGCCCATGACCCAGATGTGGTCGGCGGGCACGGTCTCGGGACCGAAGCTCGACGTCACGGTCCCGTCGGGCAGGTAGGGCTCCTCGAGCGGCTGGCCGTCGATGAGCACCCGACCGTCCCGGCCCTCGACCTGCTCGCCCGGCAGGGCGATGACGCGCTTGATGAGGTCCTCGATGCCGTCGGCGCCCGGGCCGCCGGGACGGTCGAAGACGACGATGTCGCCGCGGGAGGGCTCACCGGACAGCTTGTTGACGAGCACCCGGTCGCCGACCTGGAGCGTCGGGACCATCGACTCCGACGGGATGTAGAAGGCCTGGATGAGGAAGGTCTTGACCACGAGGGCCACGACGAGCGCGCCGACGATGACGGCGACCCACTCGATCGCCGAGCGGGCCGAGCGGCTCATGCGGCGGCGATCGGCCTCGACGTCGACGGGCCCGTCGGGCGTGGCGAACCACTCGTCGGCCGACTCCGCCGCCACGTCTCGTCGGGGGGCGGGTTCGTCGCCCCTGCCGCTGCTGGTCGTGTCGGTCACAGGTGGGCCAACCTACCTCCGCCCCCCGCCGCGGACCCCGCGCCGGGCGGCCGTCGTCGGGTCGCCGACGGGACCGGCGGTCAGGCGTAGCGGGCGAGGAGGCGGCGTGCGGCGTCGACGCCGGCCCCGTCGAGGACGCCGTCGGGGTCGTTGGTCACCCCGACGAGGCGTCCGTGGGGCCCGAGCTGGAGCAGGACGCGGTCGAGCCAGGGGCGGGCCGAGACGGCGAGCGTGACCCGCACCCGCCCGTCGCCGACGTCGTCACGGGACTCCACCGGGAACTGCTCGGCGACCCAGGCCCCCTCCGGCGCGAGCTCGAGCGTGGCCCGGGGCAGGTCGGCGCCGGCGTCGAAGGCCCGCACGCCGTCCCGACCGCCCGTCCGATCGGTCCGGGCGTCGGGGTCGAACGTGTCCCCCGTCTCGGACACGTCGGTGATGCGGTCGACGCGGAACACGCGGAGCGCGTCGGTGGACCGGCAGTGGGCGTCGAGGTACCAGGCCCCCTCCAGGTGGTGGAGGCGCAGCGGCTCCACGTCCCGCTCGGTGTGCTCGGCCCGGGCGTGGCTCCAGTAGCCCAGGTGGAGGACGCGCCGGTGCTCGACCGCGGCGGCGATGGTGGCGCGCGTGCCGCCGGGATCGCCCTCGAGGACCACCGCCAGGTCGTCGTCGAGGTCGACGCCGACCACGTCGGCCAGCTTGGCCAGGCCACGGGCCAGCGGCCCGCCGTCGTCGTGGCCGGGGGCCTGGGCCGCGGCCTGGCCGGCGGCGATGATGCCCAGCGCCTCCTCCCGGGTGAGGCGCAGCGGCCGCTCGAAGTAGTTCCCGTACGCCAGCGTGACGTCGTCGCCGTCGACGATCAGCTCGACGAGCGTGTCGGGCGTGTACGGGTGGAGGCCGACCATCGGGACGACCTCGAGGTCGCGCCGCAGCACCTCCTCGGTGACCGCGAAGCGCTCGCACAGCTCGTCGACCGACACCGTCCCGCGCTCGGCGATCCAGGGGACGATGGCCAGGATCCGGTGGAGGCGGTCGGCGGCGGAGGGCCGGGCCATCAGGTGCTGCTCCCCGGGCCGCCCGGATCCGTGCCGCCCGCAGCTGTGCCACCCGGAGCTGTGCCGCCCGGAGCTGTGCCGCCCGGGTCGGGGTCGCCGGCCACGGCGGCGAGCCAGACGACGAGGTCGGCCCGCAGCTCGGGCGGTCCCAGCACCTCGGCGTCGTCGAGGAGGCCGAGCACGAAGGAGCGGAAGCCGTCCACGTGGCGCACGGGCACGGTCAGCACCACCGAGCCGTCCTCGTCCCAGTCCGCGGGCACGTCGGGGCCCACCCGCTCCACGGCGAGCCGGGCCTGGGCCGCGCCGACGCGGACCCTGGCCTCGATCGGCTCGTCCTCGCCCAGGGCCCAGCCCGACAGCTCGAGGCCCGGGGCGCCGGGCTCGGGCCGCACGGTGGCCGTGCCCGGTCCGTCGAGGGTCACCGCGCCCTCGATGCGATCGAGGCGGAACGAGCGCGACCCGTCGCGGGTGTGGTCGTGGCCCTGGAGGTACCAGCGGCCCCGCTGGTGGTGGAGCCGGAACGGGTCCACCACCCGCGCCGCGCCCCGGTACCCGAAGCGGATGCGCCGGTCCTCGCCGACCGCGTCGAACACCTCGCCGAGGTGCGGTGCCGCGGGCAGCGTGGCCACCGACGCGGTGGCGGCCGGACCGCCGACGCCGAGCTTGCGCAGGCCGCCGTCAGGGCTCGTGCCCTCGAGGCGGACGGCGGACGCGGCGAGGTGGATGGCGGCCAGCTCGTCGGGTTCGAGGCCGGGATCCGGCAGGTAGTACTCGGCGGGATCGATGCGGTAGCCGTCGACGGCGGGCACCCGCCCCGGGACCGGCTCGACGCGCACCGGGATGCCCATCTCTCGCAGGTCGGCCTTGTCGCGCTCCAGGGCCCGCTTGAAGGACTCCTTGTCCGGTGCGTAGCCCGGGATGCGCTCGTGGAGCTCCTCGGCGGTGAGCGGGCGCGAGGCGTGGAGCAGCGCAGCGATCAGGTCCAGGAGGCGCTCCACCTTGTCCACGGCCATGGCGGGCGAGGCTACCGACCGGCCCCGGGTCGCGAGCGCTCCCCGACGGTCAGCGTCGACGTCCCGGGCGCCGGGCTGCGACCAGGCCGGCCGCACCGGCCGCGCGGAAGAACGTCGGGTCGTCCCCTGCGTCACGCCCCATCGAGGTGACGCGCAGGCCCCGCGCCGCGAGGCGGGCGGCCACGTCGACCTCGTCGTCGGGCACGGTCACGACGTCGTGGTCGTCGCGCGCGAGCGGCGCGCCGGTCGAGGTGGCCACGGTGACCCTGGACCGGCACAGGTCGAGGACGGTGGCCACGTGGTGGGACACGCCCCGGTGCCGCTCCCGGGGGTCGGCCCCGCTGGCCCGCACGGCCAGGATCGGGTCGCCTCCGAGGGCTGCGGATGCGTCGAGCACGGCGGCGGCCTCCACCGCCGTCGTCCCCAGCGCCGCGCCCGTGCCGACCACGCCCGGACCCATGGCCACGACGACGAGGTCGGCGTCGAGGGCGTGCACCGCCAGCGACAGCGCCGAGGGCACCGACACCGCCTCCAGGTCGCCGCCGAAGGCGTGACCGGCGGTCACGGTGGCGTCGACGAGGCCGGTGTCGCGCATGGCGACCACGAGGTCGGACAGGGCGAGCGGCAGCGCGGCGCCGTCGGTCATCACGTAGGCGACGCGCCCGCCCCGAGCCGAGCGCCACGCCTCGGCCACGATCGGCACCTGGGAGTGCAGGGTCCCGACCACGATCGGGCAGCCGGCCAGGTCGGCGGGGACGGCGTGGTCCTCCTCGGCCGCGCCGGTGTCGGTCTGCAGCGACGTGTACCGCACCTTGACGATGTGGCCGGGTCCGGGCTGGAGGAGCTCACGGCGGGACAGGTTCCAGTGCACGACGTGCCAACCGCCGGTGCCGAGGCCGAGGTCGACGGCGGTGGTGTTGAGCACGACCTCGTCGCCCACCGCGACCGTGCCGACCTGCTGGGTCAGGGCGTAGGCGCGCCCGAGGTCGGTGTCGACGCGCTGGAGGCCTGGACGTTCGGTGAGCAGCGCCGTGACGACGCCGGTCCGGAACGCGGGCACGGCGGGGCCCTACAGGCTCTCGATCAGCTTCTCGACCCGCTCGTCGGTCGCCTTGAACGGGTCCTTGCACAGCACGGTCCGCTGGGCCTGGTCGTTGAGCTTCAGGTGGACCCAGTCCACCGTGTAGTCCCGCTTGCGCTCCTTGGCCCGCCGGATGAAGTCGCCGCGCAGCTTGGCCCGCGTCGTCTGGGGCGGGGTCTCGATGGCGTCGTCGATGGCGTCGTCGTCGCACACCCGCTCGACCAGGCCGTTGTCCTGCAGCTTGTAGAACAGGCCCCGGGTCCGGCTGACGTCGTGGTACTGGAGGTCGATGAGGGCGACCTTGGGCGAGGAGAGCTGCAGGTCGTGCTTGGCCCGGTACCGGTCGATCAGGTGGTACTTGGTCACCCAGTCGCACTCCCGGGACAGCGACAGCGGGTCGGTGGTGAGCCCGTGCATCACGTGCTCCCACATGTCCAGGGCGCGCTGCTCCTGCTCGGGCAGGCCGCGGCGGGCGGCGTAGGTGAGCGCCTTGTCGAGGTACTCCTGCTGCATCTCCAGCGCGGACAGCTCCCGGCCGTTGGCCAGGCGGACCCGGCGCTGGCAGGTGATGTCGTGGCTGATCTCCCGGATGGCTCGGATCGGGTTCTCGAGCGTCATGTCCCGCATCACGACGTTGGGGTCCTCGAGCATGCGCAGCAGGATCGCGGTCGTCCCGACCTTCAGGAAGCTGGCGTACTCGTTCATGTTCGAGTCGCCGACGATCACGTGCAGGCGGCGGTACCGCTCGGCGTCGGCGTGGGGCTCGTCGCGGGTGTTGATGATCGGCCGCGAGCGCGTCGTGGCCGACGACACGCCCTCCCAGATGTGCTCGGCCCGCTGGGCCAGGCAGAAGATCGCGCCCCGGGCGGTCTGGAGGACCTTGCCCGCCCCGGCGTAGATCTGGCGCGTGACGAGGAACGGGATGAGGTGCTCGGAGTACGAGCCGAAGTCGTCGTCGCGGCTGGTCAGGTAGTTCTCGTGGCAGCCGTAGGAGTTCCCGGCCGAGTCGGTGTTGTTCTTGAACA
>CAZCEZ010000072.1:0-9463 GCA_964497795.1 uncultured Acidimicrobiaceae bacterium
GTTGGTGGCGGGGGCAGGATTTGAACCTGCGACCTTCGGGTTATGAGCCCGACGAGCTACCAGACTGCTCCACCCCGCGGCGGATGACCGACTGTAGCAACGACCCCGCCGACGACCAACCCGAGGGGCGACGACGCCGACCGGGATCGATCGGGCACGGTGGAGGGGTGCCCGGGTGGTGGCCCGGGCCGGGAGCCGACCCCCCGAGGAGCCCCTCCGTGCCCACGTCCCGACCGATCCGACGCCACGGCCTCCGGGCGGCGCTCTCGCTGCTCCTCGGGGCCGCGCTCCTCCCGCTGAGCGGGGCGGGCACCGCCGGGGCGACCGACCAGGTCGTCCGCCACGAGGGAGCCGACCGGTTCGCCACTGCGACGGCCGCGTCGGCGGCGACGTTCGAGCCGGGTGTGGCCCGGGTGCTCATCGCGACCGGGACCGACTTCCCCGACGCCCTCGCCGCCGGCGCGGTCGGTGGCCTCCTCGGCGGACCGGTGCTGCTCACGGCCCGCGACGCCCTCCCGGCCACCACGAGGGACGAGCTGGTCCGCCTCGACCCGGCGGCCGTGACCGTGGTCGGCGGGCCCGCCGCCGTGTCCGAGGCCGTGCTCGCCGAGATCGACGCCGCCGTGGACGCCCCCGTCGACCGCATCGCCGGCGACGGACGGTTCGCGACCGCCGCCGCGCTGTCCGCCGACGTCGTGGCCCCCTCCCCCGCCGTCGCCGTCGTCGTCTCGGGCCGGGGCTTCCCCGACGCCCTGCCCGCCGGACCCCTGGCCGCCGCGCTCGACGGGCCGGTCCTGCTCACCGAGCGCGACGCCCTGCCCGGGGCGACCCGCGCCGAGCTGGCCCGACTGGCCCCGGACCGCATCGTGGTCGTCGGCGGCACCGGGGTCGTCTCGTCCGCCGTCGCCGCCGAGCTCGGGACCCTGACCGACGGCGAGGTCACCCGCCTGGCCGGCGACGACCGGTGGGCGACCGCCGCAGCCGTGGCCGCAGCCCACCCGGCGGCCTCGCCCACCGTCGACGTGGCCGTGCTCGCCACCGGGCTCGGCTTCGCCGACGCCCTCGCCGGCGGCGCCGTCGCCGCTCACCTCCGCGCGCCGCTGCTGACGACGCTCACGGACTGCCTGCCGACCCCCGTGCACGACGCCCTCGCCGACCTGGACCCGACGACGCTCGTCGTGCTCGGGGGCACGGCGGCCGTGTCGGCCGACGCCGCCGCCGAGACCGAGTGCCCGCCCCCACCGCCCCCGCCCGACCCCGACCCGGGACCCCCGGTCGACGCGCTCGTCCAGACCGGGCTCGACACCCCGTGGGACATCACCTTCGCCCCCGACGGGCGGACGTTCCTGACCGAGCGCGACTCGGGTCGGCTCCTCCAGCGCCTCGACGACGGCACGCTCGTCGAGGTGCTCCGCTTCGACGTCGACAGCGCCGGCGAGGGCGGCCTGCTGGGCCTGACCCACTCCCCCACGTTCCTCGCCGACGGGCTGCTGTACGTGTTCCTCACCACCGCGGACGACAACCGGATCCTGCGGGTCGACCCCAACACCGGCGACCAGGCCCTCGTGCTGTCCGGCATCCCCGACAACACCTTCCACGACGCCGGGCGCATCACCTTCGGCCCCGACGGGATGCTGTGGGTCGGCACGGGCGACGCCGGCGTCCCCCAGCTGGCCCAGGACCTCGGGTCCCTGGCCGGCAAGATCCTGCGCCTCACCCCGACCGGCGGCATCCCCACCGACAACCCGTTCCCCGGGTCCCCGGTGTGGGCCTACGGCTTCCGGGACCCGCAGGGCCTGGCCTTCGACGCCGCCGGCCGGCTCTACGCCACCGAGTTCGGTCCCGACCGCGACGACGAGATCAACCTCGTCGTCGCGGGCGGGAACCACGCCTGGGGCACCGACCCGGGCGGCCAGTCGACCCAGCCGACCGGCGTCACCGGCAACCCCGACTGGGTCGACCCGATCGTCGTGCGCCAGCCGCCCGAGGCGTCGTGGTCGGGCGCGACCGTCCTCCTCGACGGCTCGATCCCGGCCTGGGAGGGCGACCTGTTCGTCGCCGCGCTGCGCGGTCGGCGCCTGTACCGGATCGACCTCGATCCGGCGACCGGCGGGGTGCTCGGCGTCGAGGAGCTGCTCGTGGGCACCCACGGCCGGCTCCGCCACGTCGAGCGCGCTCGGGACGGCTCGCTGTGGATCCTCACCAGCGACTGCGACGGTCGTGGCACCTGCCCGGACGTCGGGGACCGGATCGTGCGCCTCGGGCCCGCGTGACCGGACCCGCGCGGGATCAGTCCTCGTCCAGGTAGCGGTCGAGGAACGCGTCCAGGGCGGCCTCGTCGTCGAGGTCGACGCCCTCGGCCACGGCCCGCTCCAGCACCTCGACGCCCGGGGCCCGCACCGGCGTCGGGCTGCCCCCGGCGAGGGCAGGGTCGCCGGCACCGGCGTCGGGCTCGGGGTCGAGCACGGCCCGCACCTCGGCCAGGTAGCGGTCGCCCCAGCCCCTCCGCCGGTGCGCCCACGGGACGAAGGCGCGCAGCACGTCGACGAAGCGCTCCTCGACCTCGGGCTCCTGCCCCGACAGCGGCAGCCAGCCCCGCGCCACCAGCTGGGTGACCGGGGCCGTGAAGCGCAGCGGATCCCCGCCGAGCTCCTCGGCCACGAACGAGGCCGCCTCGACCAGCACCTCCCGGTCGGCGCGGTGGCGGATCCCGTCCAGGGACGCCAGGAACGCGTCGACCTCGGCCTCGACCTCCTCGGGCGTGGCCACCGGAGGCGCGGGCAGGGGCGATCCGCCGGCGGGCAGCTTGGCCAGCAGGTGCTCCTGCAGGGCCCACCGGGCCGAGAACCCGGCGGCCACGGCGTCGGGGACGCCGGCGTCGAAGGTGCGGTCGACGGCGGCGTCGATCGTGGCGGCGGCCACGCCCGGGTCGATCTCGGTGCGCGCCATCCCGGCCTCGTCGTCGGCCAGGCCCAGGTACTCGTCCGCGTCGTCGTGGACGAGCAGGTCGGTGGCCAGGCTGCCCAGCGTCCGATCCACGTACACGGCGAGCACGTGGTCCCGCTCGGCCGAGCGGTGGCGGGCGACGACGGCGACGTCGAAGCCGTCGCCGGTCTCGTGCTCGATCACGTGGGCGCCCACGACCTCGGCCTGGCCGACGTCGCCGGCCCACGCCGGTCGGTTCGGGTAGCGGCTGGCCCGGAGGCGGTCGCGCAGCGGCCAGGTGAGCCAGCCCGGATCGAAGGCGTCCAGGACCCACAGGAAGTCGAGGGCGACCTTGGGCAGGCCGTCGTCGGCGTCGAGGTGGTGGAGGAGCAGCTCGACGATGCCGTCCAGCAGCTCGACGTGGTCGGGCTCACCGGGCGGGGGCGGGACGTCCCCGGCTCCGAGCGCGGCGAGGAACTGCGACACCCGCAGCTCGGCGTCGAGCGGACCGACGTCGGCCACGTCGGCGAAGCCCTCGATGGCCGCGAGCACACCGTCGATCGGTGGGAGCTCGGGCGCCTGCTCCGGCCAGACCCGGGCCGAGGGCGTCACCCGCCCGCCGCGGCGGGCTCGGGGCTTGCGTCGTGAGGCCACGCCCCGACCCTAGGGCCGGCGTCGACCTGTGGCGCCGCCCGGACCCGGGCCCTTGACCCCCGGGTGGACGACCTGCGAACGTCGGTGCCTCGCACGGCACCCGGGAACGCCCCGGGCCGCCGGCCCCCGGCGTCCGCGCCGCTCGCCACCCTGCGGTGGCCGGTCCCGCACCCGGGAGGTCCTGCCGTGCCCACCACCCCACCGAGCGAGCCGCTCGCGTTCGACGCGTCGCTCCACCTGCTCGCCGACCACCTGCTCGACGGGCTCGCCGAGGGCGAGCTCGACCCCTGCCTCCTCCACGTCGACGCCGTCGACGAGGTCGGCTTCGACCTCGGCGTCCGACCGCTCGACGGCGAGCACCCCGGCGACCTGCTGCGGGGGTTCACCGCACCGGACCGGTGGCAGGCCGTCGGCGTGGCCACCGGCGGGCTCGCCCACCGGCTGTCCGACCGGGCCGACGACCACCCCGACCCCGAACCGACCCGGGTGCTGGTCGTCACCCTGCTGTCGCGCTCGGGCGAGCTCGCCCACCGGGCCCGCTCGCTCGGCGCCGACGTGCCCGGCCTGGGCGCCGACGGGCCCACCCCGTCGGGCGAGCAGGTCGACCTGCTCCGCCGCTGCCTCGGCCTGCCCACCGAGGCCCCACCCCAGGACACCGCCGCCTGGTGGTCGGCGCTGTGGCTGGCCACCCTGGTCGACCCCGCCCAGCCCGTCGCCGTCGGCCTCGACGACGCCTTCGCCCGCCACCCGGCAGCCCGTCTCCTGGACCGCGGTGCGGTCGAGCCGCTCGCCGACCGCACCGTCGTGCTGCGGGCCTTCCACCGGGTCCTGTCCTGGCACCGGATCCGTGCGCTCGTCTCCGACGGCTGCCTCGCGGCACCGGACTGCACGTCGCACGAGGCGGGGTGGATGGACGACGGCGCCTTCGCCCGCCACCTCCTGGCTCGCTGCGCGCCTCTGCCGCGGCTGCGGCGCCGCCTCCGGGACCGCCTCGGCGTCCCGACGGCCACGGCGGTCCTCGGCCTGCTCGACGAGGTCGGGGTGCCCCACCTGGCCTGGCCCGACGTCGACCCGGCGGGACGGGCCGCGTGAGTCCACCACCTCCCCCGGGTGCGCGCCGTACCGTCGGGGCATGGCCTGGTTCCGTCGGCGACCCCCCGCTCCCGCCCCGTCCGAGGCCGCCGCGCCCGACGGTCCGACGCACGACGACGCCACGGCCGTGGTCGCGGCGACCACCGACGCCCTGGCCCGCACCGCCCGCGCCCTGGAGGTGCTGGCCGTGCGGTCCAACCACCTCCACGACCGCCTCGTCGCCCTGGAGGCCCGCGTCGACGGCATGGCCGCCGACCGCGCCGAGCCGGTCGCCACCGTGGTCGAGGTGCCGACGCCGATCGTGGACGAGGGGCTCCGCCGGGAGGTCACCCGCGTCGGGGCCGAGCTGTCCCGACTCCAGGTGAACCTGCACGCCCAGCTCGGCGCGGTGCGCGACGACGTCGCCGCCCTCCGGGGCGAGGCCCAGCCCGAGATCGACCTGCGCACCCTGACCCCGGTCGACACCGGCTGGGTCCGGCCCCGGGCCAGCTGAGGGCCCGGTGATGCCCCGGCTCAGCGAGCCGGGGCTGCCTCCTCGGTCTCGGGGGCCGTCGTCGTGGTCGTCGACGCCGGCGTGGTCGTCGTCGTGGTCGTCACCGTCGCCAGCAGGCTCAGCGCCCGGCCGACCAGCCGCTCGGCCTCCTCGGTCGCGGCCTGGTAGGCGCCGAGGTCGCCCTCGGCCAGGGCGTCGCGCGCCTCCTGGAACCGCTGCTCGGCACGCTCGAGCAGGCGGGCCGCCTGCTCGTCGATCGAGCCCGTCGGATCCTCGGGCTCGTCGTCGCCGCCGTCTCCGGAGCCCGCATCGGGGTCGGGCGTGCCCTCGCCGTCGGTGATCTCCCCGAGCTCGGGCACCTCGCCGAAGAGCTGGGTCAGCGCCTGCTCGAGGGTGTCGGCGATGGCGACGTCGGACTCGAAGAAGGCGATGACCTTCTTCAGCTCCGGGATCCGGACCTGGTTGGACTCGACGTAGAAGGGCCGCACGTAGACGAGGGAGTCGTCGACGGGGACCAGGATGAGGTTGCCGAACTTCACGGTCGACTCGCCCGAGCCGAGCAGGGTCTGCTGCTCGGACACGACCGGGTCGGACTGCATGGCGTCGGCGACGATGGCCGGACCGTCCGGGCGGTTCTGGCGGGGCATCACGTAGGTCACGAGCTCGCCGTAGTTCTCCGGGTCGGAGCGGGCGACCATGAAGGCCGTGAGCTGCTGGTTGTCGTCGTTGCCGAAGGGGACGAAGGACCGCAGGATGACGAACTCGGCGTCCTCCTCACCCGGCAGCTGGGTCAGCAGGTAGTACGGATCGATGCGGGCACCGATCAGCGGGCCGACCGGCTGGCCGGCGGCGTTGGTCGTCTGGGTGGCGGGGCCGGCGCCGGACGTGCCCGGGTCGAGGGCGATGTTCCACGCGTCGTTGTTGTTGTAGAAGGTCTGCGCGTCCGAGACGTGGTAGCGGGCCCACATGTTCGTCTGCACCCGGAACAGGTCCTCCGGGTAGCGCAGGTGCGACACCAGCTCCTCGGGCATGTCCTCGAAGTCGGAGAACAGCTCGGGGAAGGCGGACCGCCAGGCTCCGATGATCGGGTCGTCGGGGTCGATCACGTAGAAGTCGACCGTGCCGTCGTAGGCGTCCACCACGGCCTTCACCGAGTTGCGGACGTAGTTGAACCGGCCGCGGAGGCCGCTGCCGCCCGGCAGGCTCCGGTTGTCGGCGCGCTGGGCGTAGGGGAAGCGGTCCGTGGTGGTGTAGGCGTCGACGATCCAGCGGATCCCGTCCTCGGTCACCACCGGGTACGGGTCGGCGTCGAGCTCGAGGAACGGGGCGAGCGACGAGACCCGCTCCCGGACGTCGCGGATGTAGTGGATGCGCGAGTCGCCGTCGATGAAGCTGGTGATCAGCGGGTCGTACTGGCCGAAGCGCAGCGAGAACGCCACCCGTCGCACGAACGAGCCGATGCCGACGCCGTCGGCGCCGTCGTAGGTCGTGAGCTGGGTCTCCTCGCCGATCTGGAAGTCCAGCTCCTCCCGGGTGGCGTTCGTGATCGCGTAGCTGCCCAGGTTCTCGCCGAAGTAGATCTGCGGGCGGTCCAGCTCGAGCGAGCTGTTCTCCTGGACGGGCACCTGCTGGAGGAGGAAGTCGGGCCGGCCCTCCTCGGTCTTCGAGGTGCCCGAGGCCATGACCACGCCGTAGCCGTGGGTGTAGATGACGTGGCGCGCCTCCCAGGAGCTGGCGGGGATGCCGCCGACGTTGAGGTCGCGGGCCGAGAGCACGACCTGGGTCAGCTCGCCGTCGATCTCGTAGCGGTCGACGTCGACGTCGTTCAGCCGGTAGTAGGGCAGGAGCTGCTCGAGGCGGGGGAAGGTCTGGCCGAGCACCGTCGAGGACGGGTCCCACAGGCGCACGTTGCGGACCGTCGAGGCGTTGTCGGTCAGGTCGACGTTCTCGTTCTGGCGGTTCAGCTCGTAGTCGCTGGTCCGCACGTCGGACATGCCCAGTGCCTCGCGCGTCGCCTCGATGTTGCGGTCGATGAAGACCGCCTCCCGCGTCGACTCGTTCGGCGACACCTGGAACCGCTGGATGACCTCGGGGTAGATGCCGCCGGCGACGACGGCCACGAGACCCCAGAGGCCGACGCCGAGCACGGGCAGGACCCAGCCCCGCCGCCAGATGTTGACGATGAACAGCACGAAGCTGGCGATGGAGATCAGCACCAGCAGGTTCAGGGCGGGGAGCTGGGCGTTGACGTCGGTGTAGGAGGCACCGTCGACCACGCCCCGGGTGGAGGTGGTCAGCTCGTAGCGCTGCAGGTAGTAGCCGCCCGCCCGGATGAGGGCGAGCACGCCGAGCAGGACCGACAGGTGCGCCTTGACCTGGGGCGTGACGCGGGGGCCGATGGCCCCGGGGCCCGTCGGCTGGACGCGGATGCCGCCGTTCGCGAAGTGGGCGGCGACCGTGACGACGAAGACGATCAGGATCGAGGCGAAGGCCCAGTCCGCCACCGAGGACAGGAACGGGAGCCGGAAGACGTAGAAGCCGAGGTCCGTGCCGAACTGGGCGTCCTCGGACCCCCAGGTTCCCCCGTTCACGAAGAGCAGCCAGGACCGCCACTCCTGGCTCATCCCGACGCCGGCGACCAGCGCGAGCAGCGCGGACACGCCGATCCTGAACAGGCCGGTGCGGTGGCCGATCGCGTCCCGGAAGCGGTCCAGCACCTCCTGCTCGGGCCCGGGCGGAGGGAAGCGGGGGGCGAGCCGGTCGGCGATGTAGAGGTTCGCCCAGCAGATGGCGAAGAAGAGCGCCACGAAGATGACGGCGAGCACGATCTTGGCCCCGAGCACGCCGGACCAGACGCCGTCGTAGCCGAGCGACTCGAACCAGAGGAAGTCGGTGTAGAACCCGGCGATCCCCCGGAGCGAGGTGATCAGCACGAAGAGGGCGATCGCCGCGACGACGAGGATGGTCCGCCCCCGGTTCGAGGGCGGGGCCTCCCCCTCGTCGCGGGGGCTGCCGGGGCGTGGCATGTCAGACGAGGGGCGCATGTGGGCGCGAAGCCTACCGACGCGGCCGGCCCCCGACGCCTCGTCCCCCCGCCGGCGGCGGGCCCGGGGCGCGGCCTAGCCGGCGGGTGGCACGGGCACCAGGAGGCACCGGCAGCCGGGGTGGGCCTGGGGGCACGGGTCGCCGGTCGGGAACGGCTCGTCCACGGGGAGCGGGCCGGCGAGGGCGTCGTCGGTCGCGTCCGGGCACGGGCCCTGGTCGGGATCGACCAGCCAGCGGACCCGGATGCCGTCGTCCCGGGTCGCCGCGGCCGAGGCGACCCGGCGGGTGCCGACGGCCCAGGCCGACAGGAGGGCGTCCTCGGCGGCGGCGGCCACGTGCTGGACCTTCCACTCCCGGTAGAGGGCGCGCAGCCGCTCGTCGAGCTCGTCGTGGTCGCCACCGGTGTCGGTCACCGAACGGGCCACCCGACGGCGGAAGGGCTCGACGAGGGTCCGGGCGAGGGCGCCGGCGAGGTCCTCGACGTCGGGACGACCGCTGCCCGCGTCGTCGTCGACGTCGACGGCGGCGTCGCCCAGGCGGTCCCGGGCGTCGTCGGCGGCCGCCGTGGCCGCCGACGCCAGGTCGAGCGTCGCCGCCGACCGCCACCCGGCGAGGTGGTCGGACTCGTCGCCGAGCAGCGCGTCGACGCCGGCGTCGCCCGTCGGGGCCGTGCGCCGGAGCCGGTCGAGGACCGCGTTCTGCTCGTCGGCCAGGTGGCGCTTGAGCGACCGGGCCAGGGAGGGCACGAGCCTGTCCAGCACGGCGGCGCGGGCCGCGAGGAGCTCGGCCGGGGCGAGCAGCTCGGCCGGCACCTGCTCCACGTCGACGCCTCCCGACCCGTGGGCCGCCGCGGTCGCCACGTCCCCGACCGGCTCGTCGTCGGACGGTGCCGCGGCCTCCTCGCCCGCAGCGAGCGCCTCGGTGGGCGCACCTCCCGGGGCGGGGTCGGCCTCCTCGGCGAGGACCTCCTGGGCGCGGGCGACCGAGGCCTCCCGGTCGGCCCGGATGCGGGCGAAGAGGGCGTCGACGTCGCCGCCCGCCGGATCGCCGTCTGCCGGATCGGCGTCTGCTGGGTCGCCGTCTGCCGGGTCGCCGGCTGCCGGGTCGCCGGCCACGGCGTCGCCGGACTGCGGGTCGTCGGTCCCGGCGGCCTCGTCGACCGGCTCGGGCTCGGGCTCGTCCACCGGGACCTCGTCCTCCTGGACCTCGTCCACCGGGGCCTCGTCCACCGGGGCCTCGTCCACCGGGGCCTCG
>CAZCEZ010000072.1:9563-18261 GCA_964497795.1 uncultured Acidimicrobiaceae bacterium
CCTCGTCCACCGGGGCCTCGTCCACCGGGGCCTCGTCCACCGGGGCCTCGGTCTCGGATGGCTCGACGGCGGCCGCCTCGTCCGCTGGTGCGTCGTCGGCGCCGGCCGGGTCACCGGCCTCGTCGGCCACCGGCGCCGGCACGTCGTCCTCGTCCTCGTGCGCGTCCTCGTCCTCCGGGGCGTCGACGAGCTCGCCCTCGTCCGCGTCGATCACGACCTCGTCGGCCTGCGCCGCGTCGTCGACCTCGGCCTCGATCGGGTCCGGGTCGGCGTCGTCGGCCACGGCGTCGGATCCCTCGCCGTCACCGACGTCGCCCTCGGTCGCATCCGCCTCGGCGTCGTCGACGGTCGTGGCGCCGTCCTCGTCGGGAGCCGGCTCCTCGTCGGCTGCCCCCTCGTCGCCGGGGACGGCCGGCGCGACCGTGTCGTCGACGTAGGCACCGTCGCCCTCGGCCGACGCGCCGTCGGGCTCCTGGCCCGCCTCGGGGACCGCGGCGGGAGCGGCCTCGGTACGGACCGCGCCCACGAAGCCGGCCGGCTCGTCGGCCGGCGCGTCGTCCGGGTCGAGGCGGCGGAGGTGGTCCGTGATGCCGTCCAGGCTGCGGCGCACCTCGGCGTAGGCGGCCAGGAGCTCGTCCCGTCCGGCGCGGAGCCGGTCGATCTGGGTCCGGGCTGCGTCGCGCCGGCGCTGGAGGTCGTCGAGGACCTTGCCCCGGACCTCGCGGGCCTCGGCGACCATGGCCCGCCCCTCCTCCCGGGCCTCGACCAGGATGCGGGCGGCCTCGTCCTGGGCCTCGGCCCGGCGTCCGTCGACGGAGGCGAGCTGGGCCCGGACCTGCTCGCGGGCGTCGGCCAGCAGCCGGTGCGCGTCGCGCTCGGCCTCCTGGCGGATCCGCTCGGCGTCGGCCTCGGCCTGCTCGGTGGCCACGTCTCGCGCCGACCGGGCCTCGGCGGTGAGGTCGGCGACCTCGTCCTTGGCGCCGTCGACGATCTGCTTGGCCTCGGCCGTCGCCTCACGGATCACGCGGGCCGCGGACGTCTCGGCCTTGGAGCGGATGTCCTCGGCCGCCTTCCGGGCCGTGGTCAGGACGGTGGTCGTCTCCTCGCCGATGAGGCGGACCAGCTCGGCGTCGTCGAGGGCGGCGAGTGCGGCCGCGGCCTCCGCGGTGGCGCTGACGGCGCGGGGGCCGGGGGCGGCCTGGCCGCTCGAGGCGGCGTCGGCGCGCGCCTCGGCGTCGGCGAGGCGCCGGGCGAGGTCGTCGACGAGCGCGTTGGTCGCGATCACCCGCTGGGCGACCTCGTCGAGGAAGCGGTCGACGGCACGGGCCTCGTAGCGCCGGGACGAGCCGGGGAAGCGCACTCCCCGCAGGTCGGCCGGATCGATGCGCGGGTCGTCCTCGATCATCCGGTCAACCTAGATCGCGCACCGCCGTCCGCCGTGGAGGCGTCCGGGCGCTGGCGGCGCTCAGCCCAGCAGGGTGTCGATCAGCTCCCGGACGATGTCCTGCACCGGGTCGATCACCGGCTCGAGCAGCCCGTCGTCGGGGTCGCCGTCACCGTCCCCGTCGGGATCGGGCGGCGGCGTGGTCGGCGGGGCCGTGGTCGGCGGGCCGACGGGCGGGGTGGTGGTGGGCGGCGCCGTCGGCGGGGGTGCGGTCGGGGGTGGCGCCGTGGGCGCGGTCGGCGTGGCGGCGACGGCCTGCTCGATGGTGTCGAGCACCGGAGCCTGGCTGACCCCCTGGTCGAGGGCGACGAGCCCCCACGCCGCGCCCTGGGCCCGGAAGCCGAAGACGTCCTCCCACCGGCCGCGGAAGGTGCCGTCGCGGCCCTGGACCACGATGGCGGCACCCACGAGCGTCTCGCCCGCGGGCCGGTCCGGGTCCAGCAGGTCGTCGCCGAACTCGGCCTCGCGGTCCAGCTGCGGCAGCACCGCCTCGAAGAAGGACCGCGAGCCGTCGCCGCGCAGCTCCTGGGTGTAGCCGCGGGCGAGGGCCTCGAGCCGACGACCGAACGCGATCGCCTCGCCGAGGTACGCCCGGTCCCAGTCGTCCTCGGCGTCGTAGTCGGCCGGGACGGTGGTGGCCGACGTCGACAGGATCCGCTGGCGCAGCGCCCGCACCTCCTCGACGTCCCCCACGCCGGCCAGCGTGGCGCGGCCCGTGTAGACCTCGACCCGGGCCTCGTCCGCGTCGACGCGGGTGGCGCCGAGGGCGGTGACGGTGGCGTCGCCGACGCGGATCGGCGCCGGGAAGCCGTCGGTGGCGAGGAGGTCGCCGGCGACGAGCACGAGGGGCCGGTCCACGGTCACCGACGACCCGGCGTCGTCGACCATGCGGAGCGAGAACCGGGAGCCGTCCGCGAGCACCAGGTCCGCCGACCCCGCCGTCAGGGTCACCGTGTCGCCGAGGTCGAGGGTGGCGTCGTCGTCGAGAACCGTCTCGGCGCCGTCTGCGGCGACCACCGCGGCGGTGCCCTCGAGCTCGAGGCGGGCCTGGTCGGCGTCGGGGCCGTCGTCGCCGCACGCGGCGAGCCCGGTGGCGGCGAGGCCGGTCGCGACGAGGGCGACGATGACGAGGGCGATCGGTCGGCGGGTCACCGGCGCGCCCCTCCACCGTCTGCTCGACCCAGCGGGCGCCGACGGCGCCGGCGCGGCGCCTGCCCGTTCGTGGCGGGGACCGGCCGTGTGCCAGACCCGGGGGCGCCAGACCCAGGGGCGCCGGACACAGGGGTGCCGGACACGGGGGCGTCCGCCGCCGCGTGCCCGTTCCGGGTCGGAGGCGGAGCGGGCGCGACCAGGTCCCCCCGGACCCAGCCGTCGTCGGCGGGGAGCGGGTCGGCCCGCTCGTCGAGGGGCAGGAGGACGCGCACGGTCGTGCCCCCGCCGAGCTCGGACTCGCAGTGCAGGAGGCCGCCGTGGGCCCGGACGAGACGGCTGACGAGGGCCAGGCCGATGCCGAGGCCGCCGAAGCGGCGGGTGGCCGAGCCGTCCCCCTGGGCGAAGTCGTCGAAGATGACCTCTCGGCGGGCCGGGTCGATCCCGACGCCCTCGTCCGACACGGCGAGCAGCAGGTGGGTCTCGCCGGCGTGGGTCAGGGCCCGCGCCCGCACCTCCACCCGCCCGCCGTCGGGCGAGTACTTGGTGGCGTTGTCGACGAGCTCGTCGAGCAGGTCGGCCACGTAGCGCCGGTCGAGGCGCGCCGTCGGGGCGTCGGGGGCCGGGTCCACGTCGAGCTGGATGCGCTCCGGGATCCGGGGCGCCCACCGCTGGGCCAGCTCGTCGAGCAGCTCGGCCGGCGCCACCTGCTCGCGGCTGAGCTGGAGGCGACCGGCCGCCGCGGTGGCGAACTGGACGAGCTGGTTCGTGATGCGGTTCAGGTTGCGGGCGCCGGTGTGGATCTCGGCCGCGAACCGCTCGACCATCTCCGGGGAGAGGTCCTTCCGGTTGAGCAGGATCTCCGAGTAGCCCATGACCGGGGTCAGGGGCGTGCGCAGCTCGTGGGACACGTTGGCGATGAAGTCCGACTTCATCTGCTCGATCTCGCGCTCCCGGCGCACGTCGCGCACCACGAAGACGGCGCCGGTGAGGGTCCCGGACGCCGAGCGGAGCGGGCCGGCGGACACGGCGACGGGCACCGGCTCGCCCGCCTCGCCGGTGAGGTCGCCGGCAGCCTTCCACGACTCCAGGACCGGCCGGCTGAAGCGGGCCGTGAGGTCCAGGTCGTCCTCGCCGGTGACGCGGCACAGGTCCCCCACGCGGCGACCGAGGGCCATGCGGGCGGGCACGCCGACGAGCTCCTCGGCGGCGGCGTTGAAGTCCGTGATCCGACCGTCGACGTCCACGGCCACGAGCGCCTCGCCCATGCCCCCGACGACGCCCTCGAGCCGGGCGCGCAGGGCGGCCTCGGCGTCGGCGGCCTCGCGCAGGTCCCGGGTGAGGGACTCGAGCGAGAACGCCATCTGGTTGAACGTGGAGCCGAGCACGCCGAGCTCGTCCTCGGTCTCGAGGTCCGTCCGGGCGTCGAGGCGGCCCTGCTGGAGCGACTCGGCCGCCGCCGTCAGCTGGGCCAGGCCGACGCCGATGCGGTTGCCGGCGTAGCCGGCCAGGACCATCGCCACGAGGGCACCGCCGAGGGCCACGACGAAGAGCAGGCGGAACAGGTCCTGGCGGGTGGCGTCGATGCGGGCCTGGGGCACGTTGACGGTGACGGCGAGGATCGGGGCGCCGTCCTCGTCGACCAGGGGGACCGAGACCACGAAGCGGTCGCCGTCCACGTCGGCCTGGCGCTTCCCGGTCCGGAGGGCGTCTCCCGCCAACCCGAGCGTGGTGGAGAGCCCGGGCTGGGCCCCGGCCCGCGAGAACACGGTCGTGCGGTCGGCCAGGGCCAGGCCGACGCCCTGCTCGACGGAGGCCGGGTCGTCGATCCGCTCGCCCAGGTAGGCGTCGCCGAGGCGGGAGGTGACGACGGCGACGCCCAGGAAGCGGCCCGACGACGGATCGTTCACGGGCGCGGCCCCCACCGCGAGGAGCTGGTCGCCGACGATGGCGATCCCGTCGGCGGGGAGGCGCTCGGCCTGGGCCCGGGCCACGGGCGCGGTGCCGGCCAGCTCGATCCTGACCAGCTCGGTGGCGTCGAGGTCGGCGACGATCGTCTGCTGGCCGACGACGAGGAGCGGGCCCGGCGACGGCACCTGGAGCAGGCTCTCGCGGAAGGCGAGCAGCGCCGTCGAGACGGCCTGCCGGGCGGCGGCGACGTCCTCGGGCGGCGCCGACCCGTCGTCGACCACGCCGATCGCCTCGACGAGGCGGGGCGAGGGCAGCGACTGGGCGGCGAGGCTCGCGGCGCGTCCGGTGGCGTCGCCGGTGTCGGCGAACACCTGGGACTCGGTCTCGGCCCGGGCCTCGTACCGACGGGCGGCTTCGTCCTCGATGTTGGTCGAGATCACCACGCTCAGGGCGAGGGAGAGCGCGGTGATGACGATGAGGACCACGGCTGCGGCGCTGGTGGCGACGCGAGCGGCGATGGCCCGACGGCTGGCGAGCACCATCGCCACGGCCAGCAGGAGCGCGCCGACCCCGCGGACGAGGTCGGCGAGGCGCTCGGCGTCGGTGAGGACCAGCACCTCGGCGGCGGACAGGACGACGAGCGAGCCGGCCGCGGCCGCCCGGGCCGGGGCCACGCCCGTCCAGGCCGCGACGGCGACGGCCGTGGCCAGGATCCCGACGCCCCGCAGGGCGAGCAGCACGGGGTCGTCGGCGTCGTCGAGCAGCAGCGAACCGTGCAGGAACGCACCGGCGGCCAGCGACGAGGCGCCGAGCACGAGGGCGACCCGGGGCACGGTGCGGCGCACCAGCAGGTCGGGGCGCAGCGCCGTGACCGCCACCGCGGCGAGCGCGGCGAGGAACAGCGTGAACTCCGCCGCGAACTGCAGCTGCGCCGCTTGGGTCGTCATGTCGGTCTACCGGATCGTCGGAGTGTCAGCCCGCCCCTGCGGGGCTCCCCAGCCCACTTCCGCCCAGGGACGCGAGCGCCTCGAGCGCCTGGTCCAGGGTATCCACTCCGATCACCTGGACCGCGTCCCCGGCGCGACGGGCGGCCATGTCGACCTCGGCGGAGGGCACGAGGAACACGTCGTAGCCCGCGTCGACGACGGCCGCGGTCTTCTGGAGCACGCCGCCCACCTCGCCCACGTTGCCGGCGCCGTCGATGGTGCCGGTGACGGCGACGTCGAGTCCTCCGGTGAGCTCGCCCGGGGTCAGGCGGTCGAGCACGGCGAGGGTGAAGGCCAGGCCGGCCGACGGGCCGCCCACCGCACCGGAGTCGATGTCGATCTCGAAGGGGAACTCGTAGACCGGGTTGCGCGGCTCGAGGAGGATGCCGATGAGGCCCCGCTCGGGCTCGTCGGGCGAGGGCTGGAGGGTGACCTCGACGGTCTCCTGGGCGTCCCGGGTCGGGGGCTCGACGGTGAGGACGACCTCGGTCCCGGGGCCCTTGGGTCCCATGATCCGCCCGACGTCGTCGATGTCGTCGATGACCTCGCCGTCGATGGCCACGACGGTGTCGCCCGGCTCGAGGACGCCGTCGGCGGCCGAGCCCTCCTGGACCTGGACCACGACGACGCCGTCGGCGCGGACGGGCACCTCGTAGCCGAGCTGGAGGAGGGCGACCCGGATCGCGTCCTGCTTGGAGGTGTCCATCAGCGCCAGGTTGAACTGGCGGTTCTCCTGGGGCGACCGGTCGCCCAGGATCAGCTCCTCCTCGACCACCTCGACGTCACCGTCGAACCAGGCCCCCACGTAGGACGCGATCGTGGACCGCCGCAGCGTCACCGTCGTGAAGGCGATCGTCCCGCCCGGCGGGTACGACTCGACGTCGTCGGGGACCATCACCAGCCCGGCGGTCGGTCGGGCCGAACCGGGCCGGAACTCGTAGTAGCCGATCTCGACGGTGAGGCTGACGATGGCCCCGACGACGAGGACCACGACGGCGCCCAGCCCGAGCCACCACGGCCAGAGCCGACGGCGGCGCCCCGTGGGCGGGGCGGCGGGCGGGGGCGGCGTGGCGGGCGCCGAGGACGCCCCTGCACCGGGCGCGGCCGCACCGGGCACGCCGTCGGGTCCCGGTACCATCTGCTGCTCCGTGCTCACTGTCGTCCTGCTCGTGCTCCTGGCGGGCGGCACCGGCCTCCTGGCGGTGTCGCTGACCGGTCGTGACGACCCGGCGACCCCGAGCGACCACCGGTCCGAGAGCCCGAGCCTAGGAGCCGACGGTGCCCCTCCCACGGGCACGGCCGACGACGAGGGGCCCTGGCTCGACCGCGTGGACGCCGAACGGACCTCCCCCGGGCCGACCACCTCGGGGGCCCGGACCCTGGCCACCGTCGGGGCCGAGGTCGTCGTCGCGCCGCGGTCGGTCCCGACCCCGGGCGACGGGCGCCGCCGGGGCACCCGGCGAGCACCGGCGGCCAGGACGGCGATCGAGGGCGAGTGGCGGCACGTGGCGCAGGCGTCGGTGCTGCGCCGGACGGGCAGCGCGCTCGCGCTCGTCGGCATCCTGCTCGCCCTGGCTGCCCTCGTCGCCGTCGTGCTCGCCGCGGCCGTGGCCGCCGTCGGCGGCCTCCTCGGCGGCGCGGTCGGCTGAGCGGACCGATGCCCGGGACCGAGCCCGACCCGGCCGCGACCGAGGGGCCCGACGGGACCCGCTTCACGCTGGCCCGGGCCGAGCGGCGGCGGGTCGTGGCCGCCGCCGGTCACGCCGGCGACGCCGCAGTGGCCCGCGCCGGCCTCGCCGACGACGACGCGGCCGTGCGGGCCACGGCGGTGGGAGCGCTGGCCCGGCTCGGCGACCTCGCGGACGACGAGCTCGACGCCGCCCTCGCCGACCCGGCGCCGGCCGTGCGGCGGCGGGCGCTGGCCGTGCTCGCGACGGTCCCGGGCGACCGTGGCCCCTCGGGCCTCCCGCTGCTCGAGGACCCCGACCCGGTCGTGGCCGAGACGGCGGCCTGGGCCCAGGGCGAGCGCCAGCCCCCGGAGCCGGGTGCGGCGGCCGCCCTCGCCGACCTGGCCGGCGGCCACCCCGAGCACCTGGTCCGGGAGGCCGCCGTCGCCGCGATCGGCGCGGTCGGCGACCCCGCCGGCCTGCCCGCCGTCCTCGCCGCGCTCGGCGAGCGGGCCACGATCCGCCGCCGCGCCGTGCTCGCGCTCGCCGCGTTCGAGGGTCCGGAGGTCGACCGGGCCCTGCGGTCCTGCCTCGAGGACCGGGACCGGCAGGTCCGACAGGCCGCCGAGGACCTGCTGGCCTGAGGGGGACCCGGCCGAGCCCGGCCCCGGACGCGCCGGTGGCCGGCCCCGAGGGGCCGGCCACCGCCTGCGGTCTCCTCCGGGGCGGACCCCGGCGGGACGATCGCTACTCGACCGGGCCCGTGACGGAACCGGTCTCGCCCTCGACGCTGATCAGGTCGGTCAGCGGCGAGAACGAGCCACGGCCGGAGGCCGCGTCGTACTGGTACTCCTCGATGCGGGCACCCTCGACGAGGTAGGCGTCGTTGGCGCCGTCGGTGATGTTGACGATGCCGTCCAGGAGCAGGTCGGAGTCGTAGTTCCAGCTCCACACGGTGTCCATGAGGTTGCCGCGGGTCAGCTCGCCGTTCTCGAGCGTGTCCCGGAGGAGCTGCTCGACGTTCTGGGCGAACAGGATGCCGGTGGACAGCGAGCCCTCCGTGGCGTCACGGCCGGCGTCGGCGAGGATCTGGTTGCCGGCCTGGACGGCGGGATCGTCGTCGTAGGTCGGGTCGGTGAAGTTCTTCACGTTCGACGCCTGCCGCACGCCGTTGGCCGCACCCTCGGTGGGGTCGAGGAAGGCGGCGGTGTTGGAGCAGGTGTTGGACATGTAGAAGATCGGGTCCCAGTCGGCCTGGGCGACGGCGACGGCGGCCTGCGGGCAGAACGCCGCGGTGGAGCCGAGGATGAAGGCGTCGGCACCCGAGCCGGCTGCGGTGGTCATCTCGTTGGTGATGTCCGGGGCAGCCGGGTCGTGGACGACGTTCTCGACGAGGTCGATGATGCCCTCGTCGGAGCAGGCCTCGACCTCCTCCTGGTACGCCTTGCCGAAGTCGTTGTTCATGAACACGCCGGCGACCGTGGCGCCCTCGCCGAGCTCCTCGACGATGTTCTCGCACCAGATGCGGGCCTCGGTGTTGT
>CAZCEZ010000073.1:0-18032 GCA_964497795.1 uncultured Acidimicrobiaceae bacterium
ACCGAGCGGTGCCGCTTCTCCTACCCCCGCCAGTCCGAGCACCCGTTCCTGTGCATCGCCGACTTCTTCCGCCCCGCCGGGCAGGGACCCCACGGCTCCGGCGGCGTCGACGTGGCCGCCTTCCACGTGGTCACCATGGGCGCCGCCGTCAGCGAGCGGGCCGCCGAGCTGTTCGCCGCCGACCGCTACCAGGACTACCTGTACCTCCACGGCCTGGGCGTCGAGATGGCCGAGGCGCTCGCCGAGCTGTGGCACGCCCGCATCCGGTCCGAGCTGGGGATCGACGGGGAGGACGGCAATGACCTGTCCGGGCTGTTCCGCCAGCAGTACCGGGGTGGGCGCTACTCGTGGGGCTACCCGGCCTGCCCCGACCTCGAGGACAACGAGACCGTCGCCGACCTGCTCGGCGCGGACCGCATCGGCCTCGAGGTCTCCGAGGACACCGGGTACCAGTTCCAGCCCGAGCAGTCGACCTCGGCGCTGATCTGCCACCACCCCCGGGCCAAGTACTTCGTCGCCCGCTGACGCGGGTCGGCCGGGCCGCCCCTAGCGGGAGGCGACGAGGGGCTGCCGCCGCCGGCGGCCGACCACCACCCGGGACCGGGCCGGGACCGGGTCGCCGGCGCCCGGAAGCTGGGCTGCCGGGATCTGGGCCCGCTCGGCCTCGGCGCGCTCCACGGCGAGGGCGTCGGCCAGGCGACCGCCGAGCGACCCGGTCGTGCCGGCGAGGGCCCGGGGCGCCTCCTGCGGGCCGCTGGCCCGGAGGAAGGCGAGGTCCACCTCCGGGACCTCGTCGCCCACCGGGGGGCGACCCGACGCTGCGGCGTGCTCGCGCCGGACGACCACGACGGCGACGACGACGACGAGCAGGGCGGGGAGGACCAGGAGCGCCATGCGTCCATCCTCCCCCGGTGCCCGGGCCATGCGGAATGACCCGATCGGGGCATCTGTGACGCATCGCCACGGGCCGCGGTGGGCCGTGCGCGCCGTCGGCGCGCACCCGACGGGCGCGAACGCCGCACACCACCCGAACCGGACGGATCGGTCAGACGTGGGGCAGGACCTGCTGGAGCGTCGCGGCCGGGGCGAACAGGTCGCCGAGGCGGGCGACGCGCTCGAGCACGTCGGCGGCCCCGAAGGACAGCGGCGCCCCGTCGGCGGCGTCGGCCACCTCGTCCCAGGTGACGGGGGTCGACGCCGTCGGCCGGGCCCGGGCCCGCAGGGAGTAGACGGCAACCGTGGTCTTGTGGCGGCTGTTCTGCGACCAGTCGACGAGGACCCGCCCGGCCCGGTGCCGCTTGGCCATGTTCGACGTGACCTCGTCGGGGCGGTCCCGCTCCAGCACCCGGGCCACGGCGTGGGCGAAGGCGCCGGTCGCCTCGTGGGTGTGGGGGGTGTTGAGCGGCACGTAGACCTGGAGGCCCTTGGACCCCGAGGTCTTGGCCACGCAGTCGAGGCCGATGCCGGCGAGGACGTCGTGCAGCACGAGGGCCAGGCGGGCGCACTCGACGATCGTGGCCGGCTCGCCCGGGTCGAGGTCGAACACGCACAGCAGGGGCGACTCGACGTCGGCCCCCTCCGCCATCGGTGCGTGGAGCTCGAGGGCCGCCATGTTCGCGGCCCAGGCCAGGGCGGGGACCGAGTCCAGGCGGCAGTAGTCGATGGCGCCGCCCCGGTCGCCAGGACCGGGCAGGGTGCCCACGAAGTCGGGGCGGTGCCCGGGACAGCGCTTCTCGAAGAAGCTGCCGCCGTCGACGCCGTCGGGGAAGCGCTGGAGCGTGAGGCCCCGACCGGCCACGTGGGGCAGGAGGACCGGTGCGACGCGCACGTAGTAGTCGATGACCTCGGCCTTGGTGAACCCGACCTCGGGGTACAGGACCTTGTCGAGGTTGGAGAGCCGGAGGCGCTGCCCGTCCAGCTCGACGACGTGGGCGCTCACGCGCTCTCGGCTGCCCCGACCTCGTCGTCGGCCGATCCGCCGTCGGGCGCCTCCGCGCCGGTGATCTCGTCGCTCGACACGGTGGTCCGGTCGGTGGACGTGGCCGGGTGGCGGCCGCGGGCCTCCTTGGCCGCGGCGACCGAGGCCTCCAGCGCGGCCATGAGGTCGACGACCTTGTCCTCCTGGGGCTCGGGCGTGGAGACGACGTCCTGCTCGCCGGCCGCCTTCCGCTCGATCATCTCGAGCACCTTCTCGCGGTGGGTGTCGTGGTAGGCGGCGGGGTCGAAGGCCTCGCTCAGCCCCTCGATGAGCTGCTCGGCCATGGCCAGCTCCTTCTCGCTGACCTCGACCTCGGCGACCTCGCCCAGCTCGGGGATGCGGGCCGGGTCGTTGATCTCGTCGGGGTACACCATCGTGGACATGACCAGGGCGCCCTCGACGGGCCGGATGGCGCACAGGTGCTGCTTGGAGCGCATGACGACCCGGGCGATGCCGACCTTGCCCGAGGCCTCCATGGCCTCCCGCAGGAGCGCGTAGGGCTTGGTCGTCGCCTTGTCCGGGGCCAGCAGGTAGGCCGAGTCGTAGTACATCGGGTCGATGTCGACGAGGTCCACGAAGGCCTCGATGTCGATGGACCGGCTGGCCTTCGGGTCCAGGCTGGCCAGCTCGTCGTCGGTGAGGGTCACGTAGTCGCCCGAGGGCAGCTCGTAGCCCTTCACGATGTCGTCGTTGGCGACCTCGTCGCCGGTCTCGCCGGACACCTTCTTGTACCGGATGCGCGCCCCGGTGTTCCGGTCGATCTGGTTGAAGCTGACGCTCCGGCGGGAGACCGCGCTGTAGAGCTTGACCGGGATGTTGACCAGCCCGAAGGAGATCGAGCCGCTCCAGATCGCACGAGGCATGCCGTCAGTACACCGCAGCGGAGCGCCCGTGACCACCCTGGCGGGTGCGGCCGGTCAGCTGAGGACGGCGCGGGCGACGAGGTCCTGGCCGAACCCGGTGAGGATCGCCAGGTACAGCAGGCCCGTGGCCGCCATTACGGCGGAGTAGTACCGCTCCCGGAGCGCGGCCCGGGTCACGCCGACGAGCACGATCGTGGCCACGACGCAGGCGACCCAGAACCAGCCGAGGATGCCGCCGTAGCCGTCGTCGATGTCGCCCGAGAGCACCGACACCATGCCGGTGGGCAGCAGGAACACGACGGTCTCGACCGGCCAGGTCCAGCCCGTCCAGCGGACCAGCTCGAGCAGCGGTCCCCGGGCCAGGCCGGGCTGCACGAGGTACCAGTGGCCGAGGAGCATGGCGTCGGTGACGGCGCCGAGGAACGCGGCCCCGGACAGGACGCGCAGGACCGAGACGACGACGTCGCCCGCACCCGCCCCGGTGCCGGCGTCGGCCACGCCGGCGAAGAGCAGGCCGACCACGCCGATGGCGGGGGCGACCAGGTCCAGGACCGGCGGGAACTCGGGCACGTCGTCGCGGGGACCGTCGGGCACCCGGTCGATGCCGGTCATGGCCGACACCCGGGCGCTGCGGACGGCGACGCGCTCGCGCTCCCCCGCCACCCCGGCCTTGCGGCGCTGGACGGACACGGCGAGCGCGACGCCGGCGGCGGCGGCCACGCCGAGGCCGGCCGCCTCGCGGCCGGGGTCGGCGCCGTAGCGGAAGCCGAGGAACGCGCCGAGCAGGGCGATCAGGCCGAACGTGGCCCGCATCAGCCAGCCGTAGCCGATGCCGACCTCGCGCCGCCGGGTCGTGACCCACAGGAAGAGCAGGCCGCCCGTCGCCCACTGGAGGCAGAAGGTGGCCGCCGAGAGGTCGATCACGAGGTGCGTCCCTCTCAGCAGTCGACGGCCACGATGGCGTGGTCGGCGCGGTTGCAGGGCAGGGGCCCGTCGTCCGTGGCGATCACGATGTCCTCGAGGCGGATGCCCCACCGGCCGGCCGGGTAGACGCCGGGCTCGACGGAGAAGGCGTGGCCGGCCACGAGGGGCGTGGCGTTGCCCTCGACGATGTAGGGGTCCTCGTGCTCCTCGATCCCGATGCCGTGGCCGGTGCGGTGGATGAAGTGCTCGCCCCAGCCGTCGGCGGCGAGGCGGTCCCGGGCGACCCGGTCGACCGACTCGCACGTGGCCCCCACGACGGCGGCGCCGACCGCGGCGGCCTGGGCGGCCTGGAGGCTGGCGTAGGCCTCGAGCAGGTCCGCCGACGCCGGGTCGATGGCGTCGAGGGAGTCGCCCACGACCACGACGCGGGTCATGTCGGAGCAGTAGCCGACGCCGCCGGGGCCGTGCATGGTCCCGCCGAAGTCGCACAGCACGGCCTCGCCGCGACCGATGACGTGGTCGCCGGGCTCGTGGTGGGGGCTCGACGCGTTGGCGCCGGCCGCGACGATCGCGAAGTTCACCCGGTGGTGGCCCTCGGCGACGAGGCGGCGGCCGATGTCGGCGGACACCTCGGCCTCGGTGCGCCCGGCGAGGGGGATGTCGCCACCCTGGAGCTGGGCCGCGACCCGGTCGGCGGCGGCGCCGGCGGCGAGCAGCGCCTCGACCTCGGCAGCGTCCTTGACGGCCCGGACGGGGCCGACGACGTCGTTGCCCCGCAGCCAGCGGGCCGCAGGCAGGTGGGGCAGCAGCTCGACCAGGAACCGGGACCAGGTGCGGTCGCCGATCGCGACCCCGGCACCCGGGTCGGCGGCGCCGGCCTCGGCGAGCAGCGCCGCGGTGCGGGCCACGGGGTCGTCGGTCTCGCCCCAGGACTCGAGGCGGAACACGTCGGGGCGCTCGACCACCCGGGGCGCCTCCAGCCGGGGCACGAGCAGCGTCGCCTCGCCCTCGGCGGGCAGGACCAGCATCGTGAGCCGCTCGAGCGGCATGGCCTCGTAGCCGGTCAGGTACGGCAGCTCCGGACCCACGGACAGCGCCAGGGCGGCGACGTCGAGGTCCGCCATGCGGGCCCGGACGCGCTCGAGGCGGTCGGCGAAGGGGGCGTCGGCTCGGGCGGGCTGGCCGGGGGCGACGGGCATGCCCCCCAGGCTAGAGGGGGTTACCGTGTGCGCCGTCATGCCCGCCCTCGACGCACTCGCCTCCGAGCTCCGCTCGTCGCTGGAGGAGTCCCTGGCCGCCCAGGGCGTGCCCGGCGCCGTCGTCGGCGTGCTCCGGGGCGGCGACCGGACCGTCGTCGCCGCCGGCCTGGCCAACGCCGGCACGGGCGTGGACGCCACGCCCGACACCCTGTTCCAGCTCGGGTCGATCTCGAAGGTGTACACGGCCACGCTGGTGATGCAGCTCGTCCACGCCGGCCTGGTCGAGCTGGACGAGCCCGTGCGGGGGGCGCTCCAGGAGTTCCGGGTCGCCGACGACACGGCCACCCTGACCATCACCCCCCGCCACCTGCTGAGCCACACGTCGGGCATCCAGGGCGACCACTTCCTCGACTGCGGTCGCAACCCGGACGCGCTGTGGCGCTACGTGTCGACCCTGGAGGAGGTCGGGCAGGTCCACCCGCCCGAGGACCTGTTCTCCTACTGCAACGCCGGCTACGGGGTGCTCGGCCGCCTGGTCGAGGAGGCCACGGGCGACCACTTCGCCCGCGCCCTGCAGCGGCGCATCGTCAAGCCCGTCGGCCTGACCCGCACGGTGACGCTGGCCGAGCAGGCCATCGTCCACCGGGTCGCGGCCGGTCACCACCACGTCGACGGCGAGGCCCGCGTCTCGCCCTGGACGCTGGCCCGCTTCAACGTGCCCATCGGCGGCATCATCGCCTCGGCCGACGACGTGCTCGACTTCGCCGCGCTGCACCTGCGGGGCGGCAAGTCCGCCGAGGACCGCCAGGTCGTGCCCTCCCGGGCCCTGGCCGAGATGCGCCAGGGCGAGGTCGAGATCCCCGGGGGCGAGGAGGAGCAGGGCCTCGGGTGGCGCCTGCTCCGCTGGGGCGACACCGAGGTCCTCGCCCACGACGGCGACACGGTCGGCCAGCGCGCCTTCCTCCGGGTCCTGCCCGACGCCGACGTGGCCGTCGTGGTGCTGACCAACTCGCCCCGGGGCGAGCACGTGGCCCGCGCCGCGGTCGAGGTCGTGGCCGGCGAGCTGCTGCACGTGCCCCTGCCGTCGCTGCCCGAGCCGGTCGACGCCGACGCCGCACCCGACCCGGACCGCTGCACCGGCATCTACGAGCGGATGCACCAGCGCCTCGCCATCGCCTCGGGCGGCGAGGGGACGCTGCGGATGACGATCATCCCCGACGAGCTGTTCGCCCTGGCCGGCATGGCCGAGCGGACCCTCACCCTGCGGCCCGTGGACGAGCACCGCTACCGCACGACGCTGCCCGACACCGGCGTCGACGCCCTGGTCACCGTGGTCCCCGACGAGGACGACGAGGACGGCCCGCCGGCCTACGTCCACTTCGGTCGCCGGGCGCACACCCGGCTCTAGCCGGCTACAGGACGAGCAGCAGCTGGACGGAGAAGGCCACGAGGATGGCCAGGCCGCACAGCAGCGAGGCGATGATCAGCCGGCGGGTGCTCACAGGTGCGCGAACCTACCGGCCCCCGACGTGGAAGCGGCAGGGCGGCCCCGTAGCCTGCGGGGCGATGAGCCGCCTGCGCCCCCTCGCCGCGTCCCTCGCCGCCGCGGCGGTGCTGCTGGGCGCGTGCGGCAGCGACGACGCCCCCGTCGCCTCGTCGCAGACGGCGCCGAGCGAACCCGTGGCCGACGCCGGGGTCTCGACGCCGGGCCCGGGCGCGACCGACGGCGTCGCGGTCGACGGGGTCCCCGAGTTCCTGGACTTCACCGCCCCGGACCTCGACGGGAGCCAGATCGTGGGCGCCGACTACGCCGGCCAGGACCTGGTGCTGTGGTTCTGGGCGCCGTGGTGAACGTCGTGCCTCCGACAAGCCCCTGCGGTCGCAGAGGTGCACGCGCTCCGAGGCGATGACATCGCCTTCCTCGGCATGGCCGGGCTCGACGACACGGGCCCCATGCTCGACTTCGTCGACCGGAACGGCCTGACCGGGTTCCCCCACGTCTACGACGCCGACGGCTCGATCTGGCAGGCCTTCGGGACCATCACACGGTCGGCCTTCATCTTCCTCGACGACGACGGGACCACCACCCGCACCGAGTACGGCGTGTACTCCGTCGACGAGGTGTCCGAGGCGATCGACCGGCTGCTGGCCGACTGAGCCGGCCCGCGTCGGCGCAGCGGGCCCCCGTCGGTAGGTTCGCGCTCCGTGCCCGCACTCGCCGGACCGCTCCACGTCGTCGCACTCGTCCTGGTCGTCAGCGGCCTCCAGAAGCTCGTCGCGCCCGCGCCCGCCGCCCGGGCGCTGCGCGACGCCGGCCTGCCCCTCCCCCGCCGCCTCGGGGTCGTGCCCGGGGTCGTGGTCGGCGCCGGCGAGGCCGCCACAGGGCTCGCCGCGATCGCCGTGCCCGCGGCCTGGGCTCCGGCCTGGCTGGCCGTCGCCTACCTGGCCCTGGCCGGGTTCGTGGTCCTGCTGCTGCGCCGGGGCGACGTGGCCTCCTGCGGCTGCTTCGGCTCGGCCGACACGCCACCGACGCGGGCCCACGTCGTCGCCAACGCCGCCGCCGCGCTCGTGGCCGCCGGCGCCACCCTGGCCGGCGGCGTCGACGTCGTCGACGTGCTCGACGAGGGCGTCGGCGTGGCCCTGCCCTACGCCGCGCTCGTCGCGACCGGCGCCGTCCTGGTGCTGCTCGCCCCCACCCTGCTCGCCGGGCTGCGGATCGACCGATCCCGCCCCCGCACCTTCGGGAGCGTCCGATGACCACCCTCGCCGAGCGGGTCACCGCCCGAGCCGTCGCCATGGTCGAGACCCGCACGTCGCGGCGCGGCTTCCTCGGCCGCTCCGCCGTGGTCGGCAGCGCCGTGGCCGTGGCCGGAGGCGACTACGTGCTGCGCCCCGGCACCGCGTACGCCGCGGTCACCCGGACCCGCTGCCGGGACTGCCCGCCCGGCTCGCTGTGCTGCGACGGCTACACCGACTTCTGCTGCCACGTGTACCCGGAGACGGGCAACGACTGCCCGCCGGGCACGCTGCTCGCCGGCTGGTGGAAGGTCGACCGCTCCGACTTCTGCTTCGGCACGGCCCGCTACTACATGGACTGCAACAAGGCGTCCCCGGGCTGCGGGTGCGGGTCCTCGGGCGCCTGCCAGGACGATCCGGCCGGCTGCGGCTGCGTCGACTGCGACTCGCGCAAGGACGGCTGCACCGTCTTCCGCTACGGCAACTGCAACAACCAGATCGCCTGCGTCGGCCCGATCATGTGCCGGGTCGTGACCTGCACCAAGCCGTGGGAGATCGAGCCGAACTGCTCCCAGGTGCCCCGCACCGACGACAACACCCGCTTCCACCACCGCCCGTGCCTGGAGGACGACCCCTCCCCCGCCGAGGAGGCCTTCGTCCGGGCCCTGTTCGCCGACTTCCTCGGCCGCGACGCGGACATGACCGGGCTGTCGTACTGGGGGAACCTGCTCGTCCGGTCCCGGCACCTGGAGGACCCCATCCGGGACGTGATCGGCGAGTCGTTCGCGTTCTCGACCGAGTACGCGGGCGTGGTCGTCGACGACCTGTACGAGGCCGCGTTCGGCCGCACCTCGGACCGGGCCGGGCGCGACCACTGGACCCGGCAGCTGCTCGGCGGGATGACCCCCTCCGAGCTGGCCGTGGTGTTCCTGGGCAGCGACGAGTTCTGGGAGCGGGCCGGGTCCACGCCCGAGGGCTTCGTCACCCGGCTCTACCGGCGGGTGCTGCGACGCGACCCCGGCCGGCGCGAGGTCGACGGCTGGGTCGAGGCCATGGCCCGGGGCACCACCCGGGACCGCGTGGCCCGGGAGGTCTTCGACGCCGAGGAGTCCCGCCGCCTGCGGGTCGGCGACCTGTACCAGCGCTTCCTGGGCCGCGACCCCGAGCCGGACGGGCGCGACTACTGGGTCGGGGTGCTCGAGACCCGCGAGGACATCAGCCTCGCCCTGTTCCTGGCCGCCAGCCGGGAGTACTACGACCGGGCGCTGCGCCGGTTCCCCGCCGACCCCGACGCCGGCGCCGACCCCGACGCCGGCGCCGACCCGGACGGCTCCGGCGACCGGACGCTGGTCCCGTGACCGCGCTCGTCTGGCTGCTCGCCGCCGTCGTCGTCGTGCTCGCCGTGCTCGTCGTCGGCCTGCTCCGCTCCCACGCCACGATCCTGCGCGCCCTGCACGACGCGGGCATCGACCTCGACCCCGACGGGCCCGGGTCCGCCGGACCGGTCCGGCTGCCGGCCCCGACCCGACGGGGCGCCGATCGGGACGTGGCCGCGGGCGACGCCGAGGTCCGGACCGTGGCCGGCGTGCCCGGCCCGGCGGGCACCACCGGCACCCGTGCCGCGGACGTCACCGGTCGCACCCCGTCGGGCGGGACCCGCTCGGTCGCCATGGGCAACGGGTCCCCGACGCTGCTCGCCTTCCTCACCACCGGCTGCTCCACGTGCGCTGCGTTCTGGGACGCGTTCCGGACCGCGGGCGCCCACCCCGACGGCGTCGCCTCCCTCGGCCTGCCCGCCGGCCTGCGCCTGGTCGTGGTCACCAAGGGCCCCGACCTGGAGAGCCCGGCCGACGTGGCCGCCACCGCCCCCGAGGGCGTGGTGACGCTGCAGTCGTCGGAGGCGTGGGAGGACTACCGCATCCCCGTCGCCCCGTACTTCGTGCTCGTCGACGGCGGCCGGGGCGTCGTGGTCGGCGAGGGCGCGGCTGCGTCGTGGGACCGGGTCCGCGACCTGCTGTCCCGGGCGCTGCGCGACGCCGAGGCCGAGGAGGGCGCCGTCGACCGCCGCTCCCTGCTCACCGGGCGGGCCGGTGCCCGCTCGGGCCGGGCCCGGGCCGAGCGGATCGACGAGGGCCTGCGCTCGGCCGGCATCGAGCCGGGCGACCCCCGCCTGTTCCACGGCTCCGAGCACGACCCGTCGTGACCGGGGTCCTGCTCGCCGTCGGCTGGACCGCGGCCGTGCTCGCCGCCGTCCGCTCCACCTGGTCGCCGTGAGGGGAGTCGATGCTGTCCAGCATCCACCCGCTCGGTGAGCGGGCCAAGGGCAACTCGTTCCGCCTCACCGCCGGGGCCTTCGCCGTGGGATCCGTCCTCGGCGGTGCGGCCACCGGCACCGCCGTCGCGCTCGTCGGTGCGGCGCTCGGGCCGACGGGTCTGCCCGGGTCGACGCCCGCCGTGGGCGTCGTCGCCGCCGTGGCCGCCGTCGCGGCGTGGACGGAGGCGACCGGGCGCCGGCTGCCGTCCCTGCACCGCCAGGTCGACGAGGACTGGCTCCAGGCCTACCGGGGCTGGGTGTACGGCGCCGGCTTCGGCTTCCAGCTCGGTGCCGGCGTCCTCACCTTCGTGACCACCGGCGCCCTGTACGTCGCCCTCGTGGCCGCCGTGCTCGTCGGCCACCCCGTGGTCGCGCTGTCGATCCCGGTCGCCTTCGGGGCGGTCCGGGGCGCGAGCCTCCTCGCCGCCCGCCGCATCGAGACCCCGGACCGGCTGGTCGCCGTCCACCGCCGCCTCCAGGCCACCGCACCGACCGTGCAGCGCCTCGCCTCCACCACGCTCGGCCTCCTCGCCGTCGCCGCCACCTCCGCCGCCCTCTGGGAGCTGACATGACCACCTTCACCGCACCCGGCATCCGCATCGAGCTCCCCGCGGGATGGGAGGCCGAGGTCGACGGCGGCGCCGGCGTCGAGCCGTCGCCGCTGCGCACGCCCCGCACCCACGTCGCCAACTTCGCCCTGCCCCCGACCCGGGGCGACTTCGGCTCCAACGCGGTGGAGCGGATGCGGGCCGGCGACTCGCTGATCTGCCTGCTCGAGGAGTCCCCGGCCGCGGCCGGCTCCACGCTGCACGGCGCCACGGGCGTCCCCCGCCTCGACCCGGCGTCGTTCTCGGCCCAGGCGATGCAGCGGCCCCGGACCGGTCAGGTCGGCACGCAGGCGTTCTTCCACGCCCGGGGCCGGGCCTTCGTGCTCTACGTGGTGCTGGCCGAGCAGCTGGCCCGCCGGGCCCAGGTCGACGAGGTCAACCGGGTCCTGGACGGGATCACGTTCACGTAGCGACCGCGGCCTCGGCCGCGTCGCGGGCGTGGTAGCTGGAGCGGGTGAGCGGCGAGGACTCGACGTGGGCGATCCCGAGGTCGTCCTCGCCGATGCGCTTCCACTCCTCGAAGGTGCCGGGCTCGACCCAGCGGGCCACGGGCAGGTGCGTGGTGGTGGGCCGCAGGTACTGGCCGATGGTGACGATGTCGACGCCGATGCCGGCGAGGTCGGCCAGGGTCTGGACGACCTCGTCGTCGGTCTCGCCCATGCCGACGATGATCGACGACTTGGTGGTCAGCCCCGCGGCCTTGGCCCGGGCCAGCACGGCGAGGGACCGGGCGTAGCCGGCGCTCGGGCGGACGACGCGCTGGAGGCGGGGCACCGACTCGACGTTGTGGTTGAGGACGTCGGGGCGGGCGGCGAGGATCGCGTCGAGGGCGTCGGCGTCGCCCCGCAGGTCGGAGATGAGGGCCTCGACGCCGACGTCGGGCGTGCGGGCCCGGATGGCCTCGACGGTGGCGGCGACGTGGGCTGCGGCGCCGTCGCGCAGGTCGTCCCGGGCGACCATCGTGAGCACGGCGAAGCGCAGGCCCATCCGCTCGACGGCCTCGGCGACGCGGGCGGGCTCGTCGGGGTCGAGGGCCTCCGGCTTGCGGGTGTCGACCAGGCAGAACCCGCACTTCCGGGTGCAGCGCTCGCCGGCGACCATGAAGGTGGCCGTGCCCTCGGACCAGCACTCGAAGATGTTGGGGCAGCCCGCCTCCTGGCACACGGTGACCAGGTCCAGGTCGCGCATCGTGCGCTCGAGGCGGACGTAGTCGTCGGTGATCCTGAACCGGGCCTTGACGTGGTCCGGCTTGCGATCCGCGATGGGCAGGCCCGCGTCGACGCCGGCCTCGGCCATGCGGCTGGCGAGGCGGCCCGACAGCGAGACCGGCTGGGCGACGGGCTCGGCAGGCACGGGTGCAGCTGCAGCTGCCGGTGCCGCGTGTCCGGTCCGGCCGACGGTCTCGCCGGGGCCCTCGCCCCGGGAGAACGGCGTCAGGTCGGCGTCGCCGGCCCGGCGGTCCCGCCACACGACGTCGGCCCGCTCGGCGTCGGGGCTGGCCCACCGCTGGGCGGCGAGCCGGGCGACGACGTCGACGACGGCGTGCATCGTGGGCCGCTCGGCCTCGGGCACGCCCCGGGCGGCGAGCTCGGCGTGCACGCTGGTCACGGCCTTGTCGGGGATGCCGCAGGGCACGATGTGGTCGAACATGCCCAGGTCGGGGTCGACGTTGAGGGCGAAGCCGTGCATGGAGCGGCCCCGCGACAGGCGCACGCCGATCGCCGCCACCTTGCGGGGGTGCTCGCCGTCGGGGTCGACCCACACGCCGGGGTACCGGTCGAGGCGCCCGGCGCCCGGCAGGCCGAGCTCGGCCAGGGCGTCGATGACGAGCTGCTCGACGTCGTGGACGTAGGCGACGGTGTCGGCCATGCCCCCGCCCCGCTTCCCGGGCACGGAGCGGATCGGGTAGCCGACGAGCTGGCCGGGGCCGTGGTAGGTGACGTCGCCGCCCCGGTCGGCGCGCACCAGCTCGGCGCCGACGTCGCCGGGCGGGACGAGCAGGTTGGCCGGGTCGGCCCGGACGCCCAGCGTGTAGACGTGCGGGTGCTCCAGCAGCAGGAGGTGGTCGTCGCGGCCGTGGGCGAACAGGCCCTGCTGGAGGGCGTGCGCCTCCCGGTACGGGACGGTGCCGAGCCAGCGGATGCGCAGCGTCATGACACCCCGAGGCTAGCGAGCACGGCCTCGGCCCAGATCCCGTGCCCGTCGCCGCTCGGGTGGAAGTCGTCACCGGAGAAGTACCGCTCCGGGTCCGACGAGAAGGTGCCCGACGTGCGGGCCGCGAGGTCGACGTAGGCGACGTCGCGCTCGACGGCCACCTCGCGCACGACGTCGTCGAGGGTCGCGGCCCTGGCCCCGGCCAGCTGGCGCAGCGGCACGGGCAGCCGGGGCGCCGTGCCCATGTCGGGGATGCCGACGGCGACGACGCGGGCGTCGGGCACGGTGGCGGTGACGACGTCGAGCATGCGTCGGTAGCGGCTGCGGAACGTCGGCACCCGGGTCAGGGCCGTGACGTCGTTCGCGCCGATCGACACGAGGACGACGTCGACGTCGCCGAGGGGGGTGCCGTCGACGCCGACGCCGTCGAGGAGCAGCGGCAGCTGGCCGTCGAGGACCTCGTGGACCTGGTCGCCGGAGCGGCCGAGCACCGTGACCTCCACCGGGCCGTCGGTCAGGCCCCGGGCGACCCGGGCGGCCATGGCGTCGGCGAAGTCGTCGGCCCCCACCCCGGAGGTGGTCGAGTCGCCCAGCCACACGACGTGGAGCGGATCCGGGCCGGGCCGCACGGTCCGGCGGGTCGGCCGCTCGCCCTCCTCGTCGTCGAGGCGCGGCGCCTGGAGGGCGAGGAGCACCTCCACCCCGAGCACGACGACGGGGAGGACCACGAGCACGGCCGCGGCGAGCAGGGCTCGGCGGCGCGCCGGGCGACGGCGGGGGGTGGGCACCTGCCGAGGCTACGGGCCGTGGTAGAGCATCCGGCCATGGCCGCACCGGTGCGCATCGACGGCGAGGTCGTGGCCACCGTCCCGGCCCGCGTCCACCTGGCCGGCAACCCCTCCGACGGCTACGGCGGCGCGGTGCTGTCGACGGTGGTGCCGGCGATGGCCGCGGTCGTGCGGGCCGTGCCCGCGGCCCGCTTCTCGGTGGCCGGGCCGCTGCGGGCGTGGGGCTCGCTCGACGAGCTGGCCGAGGACTGCGCCCGCACCGGGCACGAGGGCGGCGACCGGCTGGTGACCGCGGCGCTGGCCGCCCTGCACCGCCTGCTCCCGACCGAGCTGGACCGGCCGCCGCTGTCGCTGGCCTGGTCGACGACGATCCCCCGCTCGGTCGGCCTGGGCGGCTCGTCGGCGGTGGTGGTGGCCGCCATGCAGGCGGCGCTGGCCTGCTGGGGTCTGGACGTGCCGGCCCACGAGCTGGCCGAGGCCGCGCTCGTGGCCGAGACCGAGGACCTGGCCATCGCCGCCGGCCTGGCCGACCGGGTCGTGCAGGTCGCGGGCCGCACGGTGCTCACCGACTGCCGGGACGAGGTGGTGGCGGTGTCGTCGGTGACGGCGGCCCGCCCGCTCGAGGCGCTGCTGCTGTGGTCGCCGGGCGCGGCCGCGCCCTCGGGCGGCTACCACGGGGCGCTGCGGGCCCGCCTGGCCGAGGGCGGGGACGCGGCGGCCGAGATCGCCGAGGGCATGGCCACGCTGGCGACGATCGCGACGGACGCCGCCGCCGCCCTGGCCGGGGGCGACCGGGCCGGCCTGGCCTCGTGCCTGGACGCGTCGCTCGACGTCCGGCTCGCGCTGGGCGAGGTGCCCGAGGCGCCGCTCGCCCCGGTCGCCGGCCTCCGGGCGGCCGGTGCGTCGGTGAACTTCGCCGGGTCGGGCGGGGCCCTGGTCGTGCTGCCCGGATCGCCGGGGGCGTGGCCCGACGTGCCCGAGGGCTGGTCGGCCCGCCGGATCACGCTGACCTGACGGCCGCGCCCTCGGACCACGGCCGAGACCTGCGAGTGCGCCATGGCGTACCTGGCCGCCGGGCCGGGCGTTCGGCCTGGGCTCGGGGGTGGGGTCCCGTGCGCGGCGCCGGGTGGGGCGTGCCGGTGTGGGGTCGGCACCGGGGTCGCATCTAGCGTCGGGCCGTGGCCCGCATCGTGTCCCTGCTCCCCGCCGCCACCGACCTGGTCGTCGCCCTCGGACGGGCTGGCGACCTGGCCGGCGTGACCTGGGAGTGCGACGTGCCCGAGGGGGTCACCCCGGCCGTGGTGACCCGCGACCTGCTGGCCGCCGACCACGACGACCCGGGGGCCGTGGACGCCGCCGTCCGGGCCGCGTCGGAGGCGCTGACCCCGCTGGCCGCCGTCGACGAGGACGCGGTGGCCGCCATCGACCCGGACGTGGTGCTCACCCAGGACCTGTGCCGGGTGTGCGCCCTGCCCGCCGACGCGGCCGAGGAGGCCGTGGCCCGCCTGGGCTGCACCGACGCGACCGTGGTCCGCCTGGACCCGATGACCCTGCCCGACGTGCTGGCCTGCGTGACCGCGGTGGGCGCGGCGATCGGCGCCGAGGCCGAGGCCACGGCGCTGCTGGCGTCGCTGCGGGAGCGGCTGGTGGCGGTGGCCGGTCGGTCGCCGCTGCCGGTCGGCGATCCGGGCCGCCCGACGGCGGTGGTGGTCGAGTGGACCGACCCGCTCTTCGTCGGCGGGCACTGGATCCCCGAGCTGGTCGAGGCGGCCGGCGCGACCCACGTGGCCGGGCACCCCGGTGGCCGGTCGGCGGCCGTGGACTGGTCGGTCCTTCCCGATGGCCTCGACCACGTGGTCGTCGCGCCGTGCGGCTACGACCTGGACGGCGCCGCGGCCCAGGCCGAGGCGGTGCTGGACCGGGTCCCTGCCGGCGCGGCGGTGTGGGCGATCGACGCCGACGCGCTCGTCGTGCGCCCCGGGCCGCGGGTGGTTGAGGGCGTGGAGGTGCTGGCCGCGGCCTTCGCCGGGCGGGACGTCGACCCGACCAGGATCCGTCGCATCCGCTGATGCGGGTCGTCGTCACCGGCGCAGCGGGCTTCGTCGGCTCCCACGTCGCCGAGGCGCTCGTCGCCGCGGGCCACGCCGTCGTGGGCGTCGACTGCTTCACCCCGTACTACGAGCGCACGACCAAGGAGGCCAACCTGGCAGCGCTGCTCGCGACGGACGGCCTGACGGCGCCGACCGACGGTCCGGCCGCCTCCGCCGCCGGAGCCGGTGCCTTCACCCTCGCCGAGGTCGACCTCCGCTCGGACGACCTCGCCGACCACCTCGACGGCGCCGACGTCGTCGTGCACCAGGCGGCCCAGCCCGGCATCCGGCTGTCGTGGTCGGACGGGTTCGCCACCTACGACGCCTGCAACGTGCTGGCCACGCAGCGGCTCCTGGAGGCGTGCGTGGGCGCCGGGGTGGGCCGGGTGGTGTTCGCGTCGTCGTCGTCGGTGTACGGGCGGGCCGACCGGTTCCCGGTGGTGGAGACCGACCTGCCGGCGCCGCACTCGCCCTACGGCGTCACGAAGCTGGCCGCCGAGCACCTGTGCGGCCTGTACGGGGCCAACCACGGGCTGTCGACGGTGTCGCTGCGTTACTTCACGGTCTACGGGCCGAGGCAGCGGCCGGACATGGCCTTCCACCGGATGGTCGAGGCGGCGCTGGACGCGTCCGAGGGGCGTGACGTGGTGGCGTTCCCCCGCTTCGGCGACGGCCACCAGGTGCGGGACTTCACCTTCGTCGGCGACGTGGTGCGGGCGAACCTGGCCGCGCTCGACGCCGACGTGGCACCGGGGACCGTGGTCAACGTGGCCGGCGGCGGGGCGACGGTGCTGGCCGACGTGCTCGACGCGGTGGGCGACGCGGTGGGGCACCCGGTCCCGGTGGACCCGCGCCCGGCCCAGCCCGGCGACGTGCCCCGCACGGGCGGCTCGAACGAGGCGGCCGGGCGGCTGCTGGGGTGGGCGCCGGAGACGTCGCTGGTGGACGGGATCGCCGCCCAGGTCGCCTGGCACCGGGCCCGGCGGGCGGACCCGGCGGGTGCGGGCTCCTAGGCGAGCTCCTGGGCCCAGTCCATCGACTCGAGCAGGTCCTTGACCTTCTTGAGGAAGGCGGCGGCGTAGGCGCCGTCGAAGGCCCGGTGGTCCCAGGTGAGGGTGAGGTTGCCGGTCGGGTGGATGGCGATGGCCTCGCCGCCGCCGGGGACGTCGACCACGACGGGACGCCGCTTCACGCCGTCGGTGGACAGGATGGCCACCTGGGGCTGGTTGATGATCGGCATCGTCATCGTGGTGCCGTAGGGGCCGGGGTTGGTGATGGTGAAGGTGCCGCCGGACAGCTCGTCGGGGCTGAGCTTCTTGGACCGGGCGCGGGCGGCGAGGTCGGAGATGGAGCGGGCGATGGCCCGCATGCGCAGCCCGTCGGCGCCGGCGATGACCGGCACGAGCAGGCCGCTGAAGTCGAGGTCGACGGCGATGCCGAGGTTCACGTAGTCGTGGACGATGAGCTCGTCGGGGGCGAAGGAGGCGTTGACGTGGGGGAAGTCGCGGATGGCGTCGATCACGGCCCGGGACACGAAGGGCAGGTAGGTGAGCGAGAAGCCCTCGTCGGCCTTGAAGCCGTCCTTGTCGGCGAGGCGGACCCGGTCGACGGCGTCGTAGTCGACCTCGATGGAGGCGTACACGTGGGCCGAGGTGTCGACGCTGCGGCGCATGTGCTCGGCCGTGGCCCGACGGATGCGGGTGTGGGGCACGACGGTGTCTCGCTCGCCGGCCTTGGGGGCGGGTGCCTGGGGTGCGGCCTTGGGTGCCGTGGCGGGATGGCCGCCGGCCGGGGCAGGTGCTGCGGATGCACCGGCAGCCGGGGTGGAGGCCGGGGCGCCGCTGCGGGTGGCGGTGCCGGCGTCGATGGCGTCGAGCACGTCGTCCCGGGTGATGCGCCCGCCGGGGCCGGTGCCCTCGATCCGATCGACGTCGAGGTCGTTCTCGTTGACCAGCTTGCGGACGACGGGCGAGAGCAGCTTCTTGGCGTTGTCGCCCTGCTGGGCGGGAGCCGAGGGAGCAGGGGCCGGCTGCGACGCGGCTGCGGGCTGCTCGGGGGCCGGCGCAGGCTCGGGAGCAGGCGCGGGCTCGGGAGCGGCCTCGGGCTGGGCGGCCGGCTCCGACCCGCCGCCACCGGCCGGGGCGCCGGCGCCGATGCGGGCGAGGACGGTGCCGACGTCGACGGTGTCGCCCTCGGCGACGAGGATCTCGGAGAGCGTCCCGGAGATGGGCGAGGGCACCTCGGAGTCGACCTTGTCGGTGGACACCTCGAACAGCGGCTCGTCCTCCGCGACCGCCTCACCGACCTGCTTGAACCAGCGGGTGATGGTTCCCTCGGTGACGGTCTCTCCGAGCTGCGGCATCTCGACGTCGGCCATG
>CAZCEZ010000074.1:0-6345 GCA_964497795.1 uncultured Acidimicrobiaceae bacterium
CGGCCACTTCCCGGGGTCCCTCTCATCGAGGCGGCTGAGGCGGACCTCGTCGCTGACATCGACCAGAACGTTCGCGATCCCTTCGAGCTCCACTGCGGATGGAGTCGACAGCAGTTCACCGAGCGGCGTCTGGCCAGAAAGGAGGAGGTGGTGGCCATCGGCTTCGAGTTCAAGTGCACGTCGTAGCCACTGCTCGTTGGCGGCGTGTCTCCAGTCGTTGTCCGCGCCGTCCGGGACCCCGATGTCATCGAAGTCTGCTGCCACCACGTCGTGGCGGTTCAGGAGGGCGGCGGCGCGGAAGATCAGGGTCGACTTCCCTGCACAAGATGAACCCGTCACGTTCAAGAGCACGGTCCCGTCTCTAGCGCAAGGCAGCGGAGGCACAGCTCTGTTGCGGGCTATCCGGCGGACCCGCAAGCAGCTCGGACGGCGAGCGGGCCGCAGCTGTCGCGGCCTGCCGCCCGCGTCAGCCACTCGTGAACCCACCGGATGGCCAGCGGCAGCTGGCCCCCTCGAGGGTCCTCCCGCGCGCAGGCTGGCGAGAGCGATGGGTGGTCGACCGCTTCGCTTCATGTGGGACCGAGCGCGGTGAGGATGAAGCCATCGGGCGTGTAGCGGTCCGAGGCGGCGTGTGCGACGAGCACGCCGTACCCGGTGCCGGTTGCGGGGTCGACGGCGATCATGCTGCTGAAGGCACCGGTGCCGCCGTTGTGCCAGCGGGCGGCGCCGCGGTGGAGCCACGCGAGGCCGTGGAGAGCGTCGGTCTGCTCGTCGGTCGCATGTGCCTGGTGGGCGAGGCGGATGGCTGGTCCGAGCGGGGTCGAGTCCGGGACGAGGTTGGCTCGCGTCCAGGCGGCGAGATCGACGATCGAGGCGTCGACGCCGCCGGCGCCAGGGAGTGGCTGGTGCCAGCGCCGCCCACCGAGGAGGAGGGAGCCGTGGCCTCGGACGAGGTCCGTCCTCGGGCACGGTTGGCACCTGGCGGTGCGCATTCCGGCGGGACGCAGGACCGCGTCGGTGACGAGCGACGCGAAGTCCTCACCCGCTGCGACCCGGAGGCACTCGCCCAAGAGCTGGTAGCCGAGGTTCGAGTACTCCCAGCGCTTCCCGGGTCCGTCGAGCCCGACGTCGGCGAGCCCGGCGTCGAGGTGACGCCGTCGGTAGAAGCGGTAGGGGTCTCGGGTCCAGAACAGCCGTCGGTAGGCGTTGGGCGCGAGGCGAGGAAGTCCAGAGGTGTGGGTGGCGAGCTGGTGCATCGTCACGTCAGCGGCCCCTCCGGCTGCTGGTCCCAGGAGGTCGCCGACGGTGTGGTCGAGGCGGACCTGGCCGTCGAGGACGAGTGCGGCGAGCAGGGTGGCGGTGATGGTCTTGGTGACCGAGCCGATCTCGAAGAGCTCGGCGGATGGATCGCTGCCGGTCGTGCGGGTCTCCGTCGGGTGGTCGGCGTGGACGATCGTGACGGCGTGGATGCCCTTGGGCGGGCTTGTGGCTGCGAGCAGCGCGTCGATGCCGGCAGGCTGCTCGGGGCGCGACGGGGCGCGAGTCATGAAGGGGTCCTCCTCGGTTGCGGGTGCGTGGATCGGTCGGTGGAGGACCGGTCAGGGACCGCGTGGCCGCAGAGGCTCGACTCGTGCGTCAAGCCTGAACGAGCAGCTGATCGTTCCAGCCGCTCGGTACGTCCCCTGCGGGACGAGGAGCAGAGGCGGACCGGGAGCGAGCCGCAGGATCGCTACGACGACGAGTCGCAGGAGCGAGGCGAGCACGATCAGCACGGCCGGAGTCTCGCGCGCCGGGCAGGTTTCACGCCCCGAGGTGCTCCACGAGTCACCTCGATGCTCCCAGCCGGCGCACTGGCCGCCCCGAAGATCTGTCCCTCGTCGCAGGCGGCCCACACGAACCCAGAACTCGGTGCGGGGGCGGCACGGACCGGTGACGAACCGGCGTTCAGGGCAACGTGTGGGTCACGAAGTCGAGAACCATGCTCAGGTCGGGTTCGCAGTCGCCTTCGGTACGAACGACCATCGAGGGGACGTCGAAGTCGGTGCGCATGTCCGCGGCGACGGATCTCATCCGGTCGAGCGCATCAGCGGTGTGCGTCTCGATGGTCTCGTAGCCCAGTGCATCGAGCACCGGCTCCCTGTTCAGGAGCCTGTCGTCCCGGTGGCGAGCTTCGAATCGGTCGAGAGCCTGGGCGCACTCGGTCATGATCACCCCGCAGTCGCCGACGGCCTCGAGCCGCTCGAACTCGTCGGTCCGGCCCCGGCCGAGCACGTACTCGGCGACGAAGCTGATGTCGAGCGCGGCCGTCGCCTCGGCCAGCCGCAGGAACGTCTCCACCGATTCGGACCGAGATGGCGCAGGACCTGGGCAGCTCGACCATCCACCTGTCGTGAAGTACAGCCCGCGTCGGACGTCGTCGCGTGCGATGAACGGGATCTGGAGCGCTCGGGAGATCCTCGTCCCGAGCGTCGTCTTCCCGCTGCCGGGCACGCCGGTGATCAGCACGATGCGGGGCCGGCGCAACGGCAGCTCGTTCTGGGCCACGGACTCAGCATGGACGATGGTCTCCCGCGACGCCGTCAACCTGCAGCCGAGGTGCTCTCGGTGCGGGCTCCGGTGGAGGGATCGAACACGGCGAGGACCCGAGCGAGACCGTCGTTCGCGAGGTCGCAGAGGAGACCGGGCTCCGGGTCTCGATCGACCGCCTCCTCGGCGTCGGCTCCCGCACGATCTCGGCTGCCGAGCGCAGGTCGGGGGCAGATCACCAGGACGTCGGGATCTCCCACGCGTCCACGCGGACGAGACTGCTCGCCATGGACCCCGACCAGTTCTACACCGGCATCGTCGCCGAGCTCTACGCACCGCTCCGCTCGGCGGTGCCAGACCCCGACATCTACGCGGCGTTCGTCCGAGCGGCCGGCGAGCCGGCCCTGGAGCTGGGCTGCGGTGGCGGCGATCCCATCATCGACCTCCGTTCTCGGGGCCTGGACGTCGAGGGCGTGGACTCGTCGGCTGCGATGCTCGATCGATGCCGAGCCGCCGCCGCCGACCGGGGCGTCGACGTCGTGGTGCACCAGCAGCGCATGCAGGAGCTGGACCTGCCGCGGCGCTTCCGCTGCATCTACCTCGCCGGTCCGACCTTCAACCTGCTCGCCACGGACGAGGACGCCCTCGAGGCGCTCCGGAGGATCAGGGCGCACCTCGAGCTCGACGGATCGGTGCTCGTGCCGCTGTTCATCCCGACACCGACCGAGCGCCTCGGACGACCGGTGGAGGCGATCGAGCCGGACGGCGCAACGATCCGCGTGACGCCGATCTCCGAGTCGCGGGACGAGGAGCTCCGGATCCAGGAGACGGTGCTCCGGTACGAGCGGATCTCCGACGCCGGTCACACCTCCGAGGATCGACCGTGGACGCTCCACTGGCACTCGCAGGAGGGCTTCCGCTCCCTCGCCGCTGACGCGGGTCTGCGAACGGAGGCTGTCCTCGACGCGCACGGGGAACCCGCCTCACCGGAGGACACGACGTTCGCGTTCCGGCTGGCAGCCGCGAGCTGACCCCGCGCCGCGGCCCACACCTGTCCGCCTCCCCCTTGCCGCCGAGCGCGCCGCCGGCTGACCGTCGCCGGGGCGCGGCTCAGCGGGCGAAGCGGGGCCAGACCGGGTCGGGCAGCGCCCGGCTGATCGGCGAACGCGCCGACCGAGCCAGGGTCACGAGGGCGCCGGCGGTCTCGAACTGCAGCTCCGGCAGGGCGTCGGCGGGGAACCAGCGGACCTCGACGATCTCGGCCGAGCGGGGCGCCACGGCGTCCACGTCCGTCCCCGGTGCCGGGCTGGCCCGGAAGATCACGTCGACGCGCTGCGGGTCGGCGTCGACCACGACGGCGGGCTCGCCGTGGAGCACGACGTCGATCCCGACCTCCTCGAGCACCTCGCGCCGTGCACCGTCCTCGACGGCTTCGCCCTTCTCGAGCAGCCCGCCCGGCACGCCCCACCGGTTGCGGTAGCTGTGGCGCACCAGGAGCAGTGCGCCGTCGTCGCGCTCGACGAAGCACATGGCTCCCACCGTGAACGACGGGGACACGAGCCGGACGATGCGCCGCCGGAGCGTCACCGGGAGCCGTCGGTAGATCGACAGCAGGAGGCGGTGGAGCAGGGCGGGCACCGGCCCGAGGCTACCGGGGGGTGGGTCCGCCCCGGACCCGGTTCAGGCGGTCCCGGACCCCGGCCCGTCGACGGCCGGGTCGTCGGGCCAGCGCAGCGACCGGCGGGCCTCGACCAGGTCGGCGAGCAGCTCGGGCGTCGCGGCGGCGACCGGGGTGCGGCGCGCGTCGTGGCCGATCACGCCGACCGGACCCGGCCGGTCGCCCGCAGCACCGGGCACGAGCAGCGGACGGTCGAAGGCGTCGGCGACCACGGCTCCCGCCTCGCGGCACACGAGCATCCCGCCGGCGTAGTCCCACGCGCCGTGCGCCGACGGGGACGCGTCGAGGTAGCCGTCGAAGACGCCCTCGGCCACCGCGCACAGGTCGAGCGCGGCAGCGCCCAGCGCCCGGAACTGCTTCCAGCCCAGGTAGCGGTTCGGGTAGCCCGACATCCCCACCACCGACCGGCGCAGCGACGTCTCCCGGGTGGGCACGAGCGGGCGCCCGTCGACGGTGGCGCCACCGCCACGGACCGCCTGGTACCGGCGACCGTCGGCCTGGTTGACGACGAGGGCGACGCGGGCGCCGTCCGCGTCGACCGCGCACAGGCTGGTGGCGAACCAGGGGATCCCCCGGCTCGCGTTGGTCGAGCCGTCCACGGGGTCGACGACGACCACGACGTCGCGGTCCAGGTGCTCGGTGCCCGACTCCTCCGACAGCCAGCCGAGCCCGGCGTCGTCGAGGACGGCGAGGCAGGCGTCGTCCGCGGCGAGGTCGGACCGGTACTGGCCCCGCCTCGTGCCCGCCGGGCCCCAGTCGTCGAGGTCGTCCAGGGCCCGCCGCACGGCGTCGGCCGCGGCGTGCAGCACGGCGAGGAGGTCGTCGTCGCTCATCGCCGGGCGACGGTACCGACCCCGGCGGCGCGCCGTGGCAGGCTCGGGCCATGGCCAGCATCGACGTCGCCGGGTTCGTGGCCGACCTCAAGGACCACGCCGTGGACCACGGCTTCCACGTGCACGACGAGCGCCACTTCGTGGAGACCTACTCGCTGCGCCAGGCCTGGGAGGTCGACCTGCACCCCGAGGAGGCGTGCGGCGGCCCCCTCGACCTGCACCTGGCCCTCGACGTCGACCCCCGCACGCTGCTCGCCTTCGAGGACCTGGTGCTGGAGATCGACGAGGACGAGGACCCGCCCGACGAGCACCGGTTCCCGCTCATCTTCACCTGGTCGCTGCCGCCGCTGCCCAAGGGCCCCGACCTGCTCGTGCTGGCCACCGACCTGGCCGGCCAGGGCGGGCCCGACCTGCCCCTCGAGGTGTCGGCCATCGACTCCTTCGGGGCCGTGACCGACGCCCCCGAGCGCTCGCTGACCATCGTGGCCAAGGTCGACGTGAGCCTCGCCCGGGTGTTCCTCGGCCAGGAGCAGCTGTGCGACACCCTGGACCGCTGCCTGGCCGTGAGCCAGTACCTGCTCGACCGGGCCCCCGTGTGGCTGGACGAGCTGTGAGGAGGCATCGATGACCGAGACGTCCCAGTGCCCGTTCTGCGAGCTGCGCTTCGTGGCCCGCTGGGAGCTAAAGCTCCACCTCGACGCCGAGCACCCCGGGCGCATCCGGGACGAGGACGACGGCGAGGTCCTCATCGAGGACGGCGACCCGAACGACCCGAAGCCGCTCTAGTCGAACGGCCGTGCAGACTCCGGCGACCCGGGCGCTGGACGCGGCCGGCATCGCCCACCGGACCACGACCTACGCCCTGCCCGACGACGTCCCCGACGGCTACGGGACGACCGTGGCGCTCGCCCTCGGCCTCGACCCCGACGCGTGCGGCAAGACGCTCGTCGCGGTCGTGCACGGCACCCCCGGCGACCGCGCCGACCGCGGCGTCCACGTCGTCGCCGTCGTCCCGGTCTCGGGCAGCCTCGACCTGAAGGCCCTGGCCGCGGCCACGGGCGGCAAGCGGGCGGCCATGGCCGACCCCGCCGACGCCGAGCGGGTGTCCGGTTCGGTGGTCGGCGCCATCTCCCCGCTCGGCCTGCGCCGCCGGCTCCCGGTGGTGGTCGACGAGCGGCTCGTGGTGGGCGACGAGGTCCACGTGTCGGGCGGACGCCGCGGCCTCGAGCTGCACCTGGCCCCGGCAGACCTGGTCGCCGCCTGCGACGCCCTCGTCGCGCCCATCGCCCGCTGAGCGCCGGGCCGGAT
>CAZCEZ010000074.1:6445-17903 GCA_964497795.1 uncultured Acidimicrobiaceae bacterium
GATCAGCGAAGGGCCGGCTCAGCGTCCGGCGTGCGTGGTCCGGAACTGGGCCGGCGTCTCGCCCGTCAACCGGGCGAAGCGACGGGTCAGGTCGGCCTGGTCGTAGAAGCCGCAGCGGGTCGCGACCTCGGCGAGGGGCACCTCGGTGCCGGCGAGCAGGTCGGCGGCGCGGTCGACGCGGGCCTTCAGCAGGTACTGGCTCGGGCTGATCCCGAACACCGCCTTCATGCGCCGTTCCAACGTCGCCACCGACGTGCCCGCGACCTCGGCCAGCTCGGGCACCCGGATCGTCTCGGCCAGCCGCTCCTGCACCACGGCCACGACCCGCTCCAGCGACTCGAGGGCGATGGCGTCGTCGCTCGGCACGCCGAGGTCCCGGCTGACGCTGACGAGGCCGACGACGACGCCCCGGTCGGCCACGGGCACCTTGGTCGTCAGGTACCAGCCGAGGGAGCCGTCGGCCCGGCGGATCAGCTCGATCTCGTCCCGCAGGTGCCGACCGGTGCCGAGGACCTCGGCATCCTGCTCCTCGTACCGGTCGGCGAGCACGGCCGGGAAGACGTCACCCGCCCGGCGGCCGAGCACGTCGCGCTTGGAGCGACGGCCGGTCCGGCGGACGAAGGCCCCGTTCACGGCGACGTAGCGTCCGTCGAGGTCCTTGGCGCAGAAGATGACGTCGACGAGCACGTCGAGCAGCTCGAGCAGCTCGGGTTCGGCCGTGGTGCCGCCGAAGAGCAGCGCCGCCGAGGGATCGTCCCCGTCGGCCCCGGGTTCGGCGCCACCGCCGGCGTTGGGGGGATCCGACGCCATCTGCGTCGGGATCGTACAAGACCCCTCCCCGTCCGCCGTCGGATCATGGAGCCATGTCCGCGCTCGTGCCCGACGACACCGCCGCGCCCCACGACGACGGGAGCGACGACGAGGTGCTGCTGGCCGACGAGGCCGTCGACGTGGTCCAGCGCTGGCTCCTGGCCGCGGACCGTGTCACGACACGGGCCGACCGGGCGACCGGCGACCGCCTCCACGACCTGGTCGACGACGAGGACGGCGTCGGGTTCACGATGGCCTTCGTGGACCGGGTGATCCGGCCCGACGACGACGCCGTGGCCGCCGCCCACCTGGCCGGCCTCGCCGGCCGGGGCGCGACCCTGCCGCGGTTCCTCGGTCCCGTCGACCGGCTCCTGCTCCGGGCCGGCGCGGCGCTCGCCCCCCGCCTGCCCCGCGTCGTCATGCCGCTCGCCCGCCGCCGGATGCGCCAGCTCGTGGGGCACCTCGTCGTCGACGCACCCGGCATCGGCGCCTCGAGCGACGCCGGCGCGGGGGCCGCGGCCCGCTCGGCCGGCCTCGACCGCCACCTCGGCCGCCGGCGCGACGAGGGCTTCGACCTGAACGTCAACCTGCTCGGCGAGGCGGTCCTCGGGGAGGCCGAGGCCGAGCGCCGCCTGCGGGCCACCTGCGAGCTGCTGGCCCAGGAGTCCGTGGACTACGTGTCGGTGAAGATCTCCGGGATCGCGTCGCAGCTGCGACCGTGGGCGTGGGACGAGGACCTGGACCGGATCTGCGACCGGCTCCGCACGGTCCTCCGGGCTGCCGGCGAGCGGCCCGACGGCGGACGGACCTTCGTGAACCTCGACATGGAGGAGTACCACGACCTCGAGCTCACCACCGCCGCCTTCCGGCGGGTGCTCGACGAGGACGAGTTCCTGACCACCGAGGCCGGGATCGTGCTCCAGGCGTACCTCCCCGACGCGTTCGACGTGCTCACCGACCTGGTCGGCTGGGCCCGGGCCCGGCGGGACCGGGGCGGCGCCGGGATCAAGGTCCGCCTCGTGAAGGGCGCCAACCTGGCCATGGAGCGCGTCGACGCCGCGGTCCACGGCTGGGAGCAGGCCCCGCACGCCACCAAGGCCGACACCGACGCCTCCTACAAGCGGTGCCTGGACTGGCTGCTCACGCCCGAGCGGACGGCCGCGGTGCGGGTCGGGGTCGGCAGCCACAACCTCTTCGACGTCGCCTGGGCGCTGCTGCTGGCCGACCGGCGGGGCGTCGGAGACCGGGTCGGCATCGAGATGCTCGAGGGGATGGCGCCCGCTCTGGCCCGCACCATCCGCGACGAGCGCGACGGCCTCCTGCTCTACACGCCCGTCGTCGACCCGGCCGACTTCGACGTGGCCATCTCGTACCTCTTCCGACGCCTGGAGGAGAACGCCCAGGCGGGGAACTTCCTGCGGGCGCTCGGCGACCTCTCCCCCGGGTCGCCCGCCTTCGTGGCGCAGGCGACGGCATTCCGCGAGGCCGTCGCCCGCCGCTGGTCGGTGCCGACCGGGACCCGGCGCACCGTCGACCGGTCCCGCCCCGTCGAGCCGTGGGGCGACGCCCCGTTCCGCAACGACCCCGAGTCCGACCCGGCCCTGCCCGGCACCCGGGCCTGGGCCCGCGCCGCCCTGGCCCGCCGTCCCGACCCGGTGGCCACCCCCGTCACCACCACGACCGCCGGCGTCGACGGCGCGCTGACCCGGGCCCGAGCCGCGCAGCACGAGTGGGTGCGCCGCTCGCCCGGCGAGCGGCGCCGGGTGCTGCGCGCCGTGGCCGACGAGCTGTCCCGCCGACGTGGCGACCTGCTCACCGCCATGGTCCACGAGGCCGGCAAGACCGTCGACCAGGCCGACCCCGAGCTGTGCGAGGCGATCGACTTCGCCCGCTACTACGCCGACCGCATCCCCGAGCTGGTCGCCGAGCACGCCCGCTTCGAGCCCTTCGGCGTCGTCGGCGTGGTGCCCCCGTGGAACTTCCCCGTCGCCATCCCCACCGGGGGGATGATGGCCGGGCTCGCCGCCGGCAGCGCCGTGGTGTGCAAGCCCGCTCCGGAGGTGCCCCGGTGCAGCGAGGTCGTCGTCGAGGCCGCGCACGCCGCCGGGGTCCCCGAGGACCTCCTGCAGCTGCTGCGCGTCCCCGAGGACGAGGTGGGACGGCACCTGGTGACCTCCGTCGACGCCGTGATCCTCACCGGGGCCAGCGAGACCGCCGACCTGTTCCGGTCCTGGAAGCCCGACCTCCGGCTCCTGGCCGAGACCTCGGGGAAGAACGCGCTCGTCGTCACGCCGAGCGCCGACCTCGACCTCGCCGTGAAGGACCTGGTCGCATCCGCCTTCGGGCACGCCGGCCAGAAGTGCTCGGCGGCGAGCCTGGCCATCTGCGTCGGCGACGTCGCCGACGACGAGCGGTTCCGGCGCCAGCTCGTCGACGCCGTCGCCAGCCTCGACGTCGGTCCCGCGGACCGTCCCACGACCACGGTCGGCCCGCTCATCGGTCCGCCGAACGAGCGCCTCGCTCGGGCCCTCACGACCCTCGAGCCGGGTGAGACGTGGCTCGTCGAGCCCGAGCCGGTCGACGCCGACGACCCTGCGCTCGACGGTCGGTTGTGGCGGCCGGGGGTGCGCGACCACGTCGCCCCCGGATCGTGGTTCTGCCGCACGGAGTGCTTCGGCCCGGTGCTCGGGATCGTCCGCGTCGCCACCCTGGAGGAGGCGATCGCGGTGCAGAACTCGTCGGCCTTCGGCCTCACCGGGGGGATCCACTCCCTCGACCCCGACGAGGTGGACGTCTGGGTCGAGGCCGTCGAGGTCGGCAACGCCTACGTCAACCGCCAGATCACCGGCGCGATCGTCCAGCGGCAGCCCTTCGGCGGGTGGAAGGCCTCCAACGTCGGGCCGGGCGCCAAGGCCGGCGGTCCGGGCTACGTTGCCCAGCTCGGCACCTGGCACCCCGACGGCGAGCTGGACCCCGGCACCTGGGAGGCGTCCGACCGACGGGCCTGGGACACGTGGTTCGGGGTCGACCACGACCCGACCGGACTGTTCTGCGAGTCGAACGTGCTGCGGCACCGGCCCCTGCCCGTCCTCGGCGTCCGCGTCGGCGCGGGCACCGATCCCCGGGCCGTGGACCGCGTCCGCCACGCCGCCGACACCGCCGGCGTGCCCCTGCGGATCTCGACCGAGGCGGGCGGCGCGCTCGGACCGGCCAGCGACGACGACGCCTTCGCCGACGAGCTCGCCGCCTGGGCCGCCGAGGGCGTCACCAGGGTCCGCGTCCTCGGGCCGGTCCCGGACCGCTGGCGGGAGGTCGCTGCGGCGCACGGCGTGCACCTCGCCGACGACCCGGTCACCGCCGAGGGGCGCATCGAGCTCGCCCACCTCGTCCGGGAGCAGGCGGTCAGCCGGACCCTCCACCGCTTCGGGAACCTGGTCGACGCCCGCACCCGCTGAGACGGCGCTCAGACCACGAGCATCGCCCCGACGCCGAGCAGGACCAGGCCGCTGGCCCGGGTGAGCCCGGTGCGCACCCCGTCGCCGATCCGGGCGCCGAGGGTCCCCGACGCGAGGGCCAGCCCGCCGTGCCAGGCCGCCGAGGCGAGGACGAGGCCGGCGCCGAAGATCGCCAGGGACGCCGGATGGCGCAGCGAGGTCGGCAGGGCGAGGGCGAGACCGGCCCACGCAACCAGGCCGAGGGGGTTCACCATCGTCATCGCCGCCAGCGTGCGCGTCGGTCGACGGATGCCGGCCACGGCCCGACGGGCCCGGTCGCTGGCCAGGACCGTGGCCAGTGCGACCAGGACCAGCGCGGCGCCCATCGCCACCTCGAGGCCGCGCAGCGCCGTCGGCGACAGGGCCTGGACGGCGCCGGCGCCGCCGAGGGCCACGGGCATGGTCAGGAGGTCGGCGAGGACCACGCCGCCGGCGCCGGCGAGGGCGGCGCGGCGGCCGCGCTCGGCACCGAGGCCGAACAGGGTCAGGGCCACGGGGCCGACGGGGGCGACGAGGGCCAGTCCGGTCACGAATCCGGCGAGCAGGAGCATGACCCCAGGATGACGGTGAAGGCGGCAGAACGCTTCCGGAACCAACGGCGAGATGCGGGCAATTGCCGTAGGATCTACGGCCGTGGACGACATCGACCGGAAGATCCTCAGACTCCTCGTCGCCGACGGTCGGCGATCGGTCACCGACCTGGCCGACGCCGTGCACCTGAGCCTGTCGGCGACGTCGGAGCGGCTGCGGCGGCTCCGCGACGCCGGCGCCATCGACCGCTTCACGATCCGCCTCGGGGGCGCGGCCGTCGGCCGACCGATCGACGCGCTCATCGAGCTGGCGCTCGCCCCGGGCTCGCCGTGGGCCGGCATCGACACCGCCGTGCGCGAGCGGGTCGACGTGGTCGACGCCGTCCACCTCACCGGCTCCTTCGACTACCAGATCCGGGTGCGCACGCCCACGATCGACGACCTGGACGCGCTCCTCCGGTGGCTGAAGGAGGACCTCGGGGTCCGCGAGACCGCGACGCGGCTGGTGCTCCACACCGTCGACGGCTTCCCCCGGGAACCCGACGTCTGACGTCGGGCACGCAGCGGTCCATGTTGGTAACGGGCGTTGACAACTAGCCTCGGGGCGTGGCCAGCACCCGACCCGACACCGACGCACCCGAGGGTGACGTGGACGACCGGGCCGCTGCGCCCCGCACGCCGTCCCGCTGGAACGGCCTGAGCACCGAGGAGCGGCAGCGGGAGCGGCGCAGCCTCCTCCTCGAGGCCGCCTTCCGCCTCCTGGCCGACGACGGGTCGGCGTCCACGACGGTGCGCGCCGTGTGCGCCGAGGCGCGCCTCAACCCCCGCTACTTCTACGAGTCCTTCACCGACCTCGACGAGCTCGTCGTCGCCGTCTACGACGACGTCGTGCGCGACCTGCGCGAGCGGGTGGCCGCCGAGGTGTCGGCCGCACCCGACGACGACGCGGCCATGCGCGCCGCCGTGCGCGCCACGGTCGACTTCGTCGACGAGGACCGCCGCCGGGGCCGCATCCTCTACATCGAGGCCCTCGGCAACGAGGCGCTCAACCTCCGTCGGATCCAGACGGGCGTCGGCCTCGTCGAGCTGGTCCAGGCCGACTCGTCCCGACGCCGCACGGGCACTGCCGACACCGTGGCCGGCCGCATGGGCGCCGCCGTCCTCGTCGGCGGGTTCAGCGAGCTGCTCGTCTCCTGGATCGACGGACGGATCGACGTCGCACCCGACCGGCTCGTCGAGGACGCGACCGAGCTCTTCCTCGCCATCCGGGACGCGACCCGCACGGTGGGCGAGCGCCGCCGCTGACGTCCCCGGCCGGCGGGCGCCCTCAGGGGGCGACGGCGTCGGCCAGGTCGTGGGGACCCGAGGCCGGGTAGCCACGACCCTCGCGGATCGTGCGCCCCCACGGCGCGAGCAGCGAGACGAGGCGCTCCAGGTCGTCGCCGAGCGCCTCCAGCACCGGGAGGCAGGCCCGGTCGGTCGCGGCTTCCACCGCCTCCCGCTCGGCCCGGCCCGCCTCGGTCAGCCGGACCCGGCCGCCCTCGTCCCGGGCGACGAGCCCGTCGGCGAGCAGCCGGTCCTCGGCGGCCTGGAAGGCGTCCTCGCGCCACATGCGGGTCCGGGAGTAGGAGCGCGCCGGGAGACCCCACCACAGCTCGGAGACGATGCCGATCCGGCAGGCGTCGAAGCCGGCCAGCGTGAAGGCCGCGACGTGGGCGTCCCCCCGGAACTCCCGCAGCATGTCGGCGAGGCGCCAGGCGTCGGCGAGCGGGTCGTCGAAGCGGTCCCGGGCCAGGAGGCCGGCGAACAGCGGCCGCCCGTAGGGCTCGAGGGGTGCCGCGGCCCGGGCCAGGAGGTCGCGGGCCTCGGCCGCGCCCGCGGGCGCCTCGCCGAGCAGCCGGCGCAGGTGGGCCACGGCACCGGTGTCCCGTGCGTCGCAGATGGTGGCGGCGTCGGTCCGCCGCCACCCGCTCGCGACGAGGGCGGCGACGGCACCGTGCTCGAACACGCCGAACGCGGAGGCCACGACCTCGCCCGGCACCTGCCCGAGGATCGAGCCGCGGCTGCAGAAGTAGGCCTCGCCGTCGGGGCCGGCGACCCCGCCGAACTCGCCGGGGCTCGGGCCGAACCCGAGCGCCTCGTAGGCGGCGTGGCACTCGGGGGCGAAGTACACCTGGCCGGCGACGGGCTCGAGGGCGGCGGCGAGGGCGCGCAGGCGGGTGGATCCGTCGGGGGCGTCGGTCACGCCCCGCACCCTAGGGAGCATCGCCGGCGGCCGTCCCGGGACCTAGGGTCCCGCCCCGCACGGGGCGGTAGCTCAGTGGTCAGAGCGCGGCACTCATAATGCCTTGGTCGTGGGTTCGATCCCCACCCGCCCCACTCCCCCGTCGCCGCCCGAGGGCGCGCCACGTCGTAGGTTCGCCGCCGTGCCGATCGACCTCGGGGCGCCCGAGTCGCTGACCGACCCGGCCGGGTTCTTCGCTGCCCTGCTCGACCCCGACCGCGGGGGTGGGGACGTGCACCGCCACGGCGCGCCCGCCGGGTGGGCGATCGTGGGTCACGAGGCCGTCGCCGAGGCGTTCCGGGACGCAGAGACGCTGTCGGCGGACCGGGTCGGCGTGCTGGAGCGGGTCGCCGCGGCGCGGGACGAGGACTTCGGGCTCGTGGTCGAGCTGCTGTCGGGTTGGACGATCTTCCGCGACCCGCCGGCGCACACCCGGCTGCGGGCGCCGGTGCGCGACGCGTTCACCCGCCGCCGGACCCGCTCGCTCGCCGGGCGGGTGGAGGCGGTCGTCGAGGACGCCGTGGACGACATGGTGCGCGGCGCCGTCGACGGGGTCGCCGACCTCACGGGGGCCGTCGCCCGGCCGGTCCCGGCCCTCGTCGTGGGCGAGCTCCTCGGCGTCGACCCGGATCGGCGGCCGCTCCTGCAGGCCTGGTCCGACGACCTCGCCGCCATCGTGTTCTCGCTCCACCCCTCGGCCACGCCGCCGGCGCCGGTCGTGGCCGCGGCGAGGTCCTTCCACGAGCTGTTCGGCGACCTCGTCGACCGGGCCCGGGGGGCGGGCGACGACTCCCTCGTGGCCCGCATCGCCGACCTCGACGCCTCCTTCACCCGCACCGAGCTGGTCGGGCTGTGCACGATGCTGCTCTTCGCGGGGCACGAGACGACGACCTCGGTCCTCCAGTCGTCGGCCGTCCTGCTCGCCGAGGACCCCGCGCTGGCCGCCGCCTGCGCCGACCCCGACGCCGACCTCGACCCGGTCGTCGAGGAGCTGCTCCGGGTCGCCGGACCGGCCCGGACCATGGTCCGCAAGGCCAGCGTCGACCACGAGCGGGCCGGCGTCGCCGTCCGTGCGGGCGAGAACGTGCTGCTGTCGATCGCCGGGGCCAACCACGACCCGCGGACCTTCACCGACCCCGGCCGCCACGACTGGCGCCGGGATCCCAACCCCCACCTGTCCTTCGGCTGGGGCCTGCACCACTGCCTGGGCGCGCACCTGGCCCGCCTCGAGGTGGCCACCTTCCTGCGGGTCCTGCGGCGCCGGGTCGGCGAGGTCCGCCTCGCCCGCCCCTCGGTGCTGCACGGCAACGTGCTCGGCTCGGCCCGGGGCCCCGTCCTGCTCGACGTCTCGGAGGTGCCGACGTGACCGACCCGACCGACCCCGTGCCGGACGCGCCCACCGGCGCGCTCGCGCACATCGGTGACCTGGACCCGTTCCTGTTCCTGGCCAGGGACGAGGTCGTGGTCCCGGCCGGGCCCGACGAGGTCTTCGCCCTGGTCGAGGGCGACCACCAGCGTCGCTTCCTCGCCGCGCTCTCCCCCCGCTTCGAGCACCGCGACGTGACGGCGACCTTCGACGACGGCTACCTGGCCACCACCGTCGCGGCGCGCCGCCTGGGCCGCCACACCCGGTACGACTCGGCGCACTGGGTGGACCCCGGGCGCCGGTCGTCGATGGAGCGCCAGACCGGTACGAGGACCGACGTGCTCTACGAGCACGCCTTCCGGCCCGACGCGGGCGGGACCCGGGTCTCGTGCAGCCAGTCCTTCGTGGCCCGCTCGGCCGGCTTCGAGTCCGGGGCTGCGATCACCCAGCTGCAGCGCCGGGCGGTCGAGATCGTGGCCTCGCGGGTCGCCGCCGTCGCTGCGCTCGTGGCCGACCGGGCCTGATGGCGACGGACCTCGCGGTCGACGGGAACCAGCGACCCGCGCACCGACGTCGGATGGTGGCGGACGATCCGCACGACCACGACACGAGGAGCACACGTGCACACCACCTTCCGACGCCGCCTGGCCGCCACGACCCTGGCTGCCGCCCTGGCCCTCGCCGCGTGCGGGGACGACGACCCCGACGTGGCCACGGGCGAGCTGCCCACCGACGACGCCGGCGTCGCCGGCGACGAGGCGGGCGGCACCCGGCTGGCCGGCTCCCCCGATGCGGACGAGCCGGACACGCCCATGGGCGACGAGCCGGCCCCCTCCGCCATGTGCCTGCCCGACGCACCCGACTGCGAGGACACCGTGGCCAGCGACGGAGGCGAGGACCCCGACGCCTCGATCGACGAGGCGGCCGAGATCGCCGAGGCCGAGGCACTGCTCGGCACCCCCGAGGCCGACCTGCCCGACGACGTCCGCATCGCCCGCCGGGGCGAGGAGTCCTTCGCCCTCACCGAGGACTACGTGCTCGGCCGCGACACCGTCGTGCTCGAGGACCGGGGCGAGGGCTTCGTCGTGGTCGAGGTCGTCGTGGAGCTGACCGAGGGCCCGTACACGGCCACACTCTGAACCCGGGGGCACACTGAACCGGGGCACTGAACCGGGCGCAGGCCCGACGCGACACGGGGCCGGCGCTGCTGCGCCGGCCCCGTCGTCGTCGATCTGGTGGCTCCGGGGGTGGGGCTCGAACCCACGACCCACTGATTAACAGTCAGTTGCTCTGCCAGCTGAGCTACCCCGGAAGGGACGGCCGACGATAGCAACCGTCCGCCGGGTCGCGGAAAGCCTCGGGGCGGCGGGTGCTGGAGCCTGCACCCGCCGCCCGTGGAGGGGTCCGGCCCCGCGGACACGGGCAGGAGGTCCGCGTGCGGGGCCGGCGTCGGAGGGCGGTTCGTCCCGACGTCGCCGTTCCGACGGAGCCAAGGGTACCCGTATTCAGTTCCGTTCAGTCCTGGTTTCTGGGAACCCGCGCTGCGGGCTCCGCGCCCGCCCCGGACCGGGCCCTGCCCGCCCCCACCGCCGAACACTGCGCCCGGTACCCTGCGCGCCGCATGACCGACGACGGCTTGGACCTCAAGGAAGCCGCGCGGCGCCTCGACGTCCACTACCAGACCGCCTACCGGTGGGTCCGGGAGGGACGCCTGGCGGCGCGCAGGGTCCGGAACCGCTACGTCCTCGACCCCGATGACGTCGAGGCCATGATCCGCGAGCTGTCGACGCCGACGGATCCCCAGCCGACCGTGACCCGGCGGGACTGGCCCGGACTCGGCGCCCGCTTCCTGGACCACCTCCTCACGGGTGACGAGCGCCGCGTCCGAGCCACCGTCGAGCGGCTCCACGCCCAGGGCGAGCCCGCCGTGCGCATCCTGTCCGAGCTCTTCGTGCCCGCCCTCGTGGAGATCGGGGTGGGCTGGCGCGACGGGCGGATCTCGATCGCCCAGGAGCACCGGGCGTCGGCCATCCTCACCCGCGCCCTCGCCGTCATCGACCGGCAGCGCCCCGGTCGCCCCCGGGGCACCGCCGTGGTCGTCTCGCCGGCCGGCGACCGCCACGACCTCCCGGCCGCCATGGCCGCCACCGTCCTGCGCGGGGACGGCTGGCACGTCCACCACCTCGGGCCCGACCTTCCCGCGGCGTCGTTCGCCGCCTTCCTGGCCGACGACGTCGACGCCGACCTCGCCGTGATCACGGTGACGAACCCGGAGTCCGCCGAGCACGCCGAGGCCCTGGCCGAGGTGGCCCGTCGTGCCGGGGTGGAGGCGGTGGTCGGCGGCCCCGGCCGCACGCTCGACGAGCTCGTCGACGAGGCCCGCGCCGCGGCCTGATCGACCCGCCGGCCGGGACGCTCAGCTCTCCAGGTAGTCGCGCAGCTTCTCGGAGCGGTGCGGGTGGCGGAGCTTGGCCAGGGTCTTGGACTCGATCTGGCGGATCCGCTCCCGGGTGACGCCGAACTCCTGGCCCACCTGCTCGAGCGTGCGCGCCTGCCCGTCCTCGAGCCCGAAGCGCAGCCGCATCACGGCCTGCTCCCGCTCGTTCAGCTCCTCGAGCGCGTCGAGCACCGCCTGGTTGAGCAGCTTGCGCGCCGCGGCCTCGGCGGGGGCGTCGGCGTTCACGTCGCCGATGAAGTCGGCCAGGTTGGAGTCGTCCTCCTCGCCGACCGGGGAGTCGAGGGACAGCGGGTCCATGGAGATCCGCTGGATCTCCCGCACCCGGTCCGGGGTGAGGTCGGCCCGCTCGGCCAGCTCCTCCACCGTCGGCTCGCGCTCGAGCTCCATGAGCATCTGGCGCTGGATCCGGTGCACCTTGTTGATCGACTCGACCATGTGGACCGGGATCCGGATGGTCCGGGCCTGGTCGGCGATGGCCCGGGTGATCGCCTGGCGGATCCACCACGTGGCGTAGGT
>CAZCEZ010000075.1:0-17874 GCA_964497795.1 uncultured Acidimicrobiaceae bacterium
AGACCGTCGTCGCCCTCCACCGCGCCGCCTACCTGCTGTACACGCACCGGTTCCCACTCGAGGGGCAGGGCGTGCTGGTGCTCGGGCCGAACCGGTTGTTCCTCGGCTACATCGACCAGGTCCTGCCCAGCCTGGGCGAGGCCGGGGTCGAGCTGGCCGTGCTGGCCGACCTCGTGGACCGCGAGCAGGTGGCGGGCGACGACGTGCCCCGGGCCGCCCGGGTCAAGGGTGACGCCCGCATGGCCGACGTGCTGCGCAAGGCCATCCGGGACCGGGAGCGCCCCCTGCGCGAGGACCTCCGGGTCGGCTTCGGCGCCCAGACGCTCCGCTGCACCGTGGCCGAGTCGGCCGAGATCGTCCGCGAGGCGCGCCGCCGGTTCCGCCGGCACAACGCGGGCCGGAGGTACGTCGAGGCCGAGCTGTTCCGGGCCCTGGCCGCGTCGGCCCGCAACCCGGTCGAGGCCGACGCCGTGCGCGAGGCGCTGCGCCGGGAGCCGCCGGTCGTCGAGGCCCTGGAGCGCTGCTGGCCCCTGCTGTCGCCCGCCGAGCTGCTCCACGACCTGTTCGGCTCCCGCGCCCTGATCGAGCTCGCCGCCCGCCGCCACCTGTCGGAGCGGGAGCAGGCGCTCCTGCACCGGCCCCGGTCGGGCTCGGTCCACGACGTGGTCTTCACCTGGTCCGACGTGCCGCTGCTCGACGAGGCCCGCGAGCTGCTCGGGCCCAAGCGCAAGCGGAAGCGCTTGGACGGGACCACGGACGGCGAGATCCGCACGTACGGCCACATCGTGGTCGACGAGGCCCAGGACCTGTCGCCGATGCAGCTCCGCATGGTGGCCCGCCGCTCGCTGTCGGGCTCCCTGACCGTGGTCGGCGACATCGCCCAGGCCACCGGGGCGTGGGCGCACGAGTCGTGGGACGAGATCCTCGAGCACCTGCCCACCCGGCGCGGCTCGCGCCAGGTGGAGCTGACCGTCGGCTACCGGATCCCGGCTCGGAACATGGAGCTCGCCGCCCGCGTGCTGCGGGTGGCGGCCCCCCAGCTCACGCCGCCCACGTCGGTGCGCATCGGCGGGGACGACCCCCGGCTCGTGCCGGTCGGACCCGCCGGGTCCGACGGCGAGGCCGAGGACGCCCTGGCCCGGGCCGTGGCCGAGGCGGCGGTCGTCGAGCGCGACGCGGTCGAGCCCGGGTCGCTGGCCGTGATCGTGCCGGCCACGCTCGTCGAGCCGGTGTCGGCCGCGCTCGACGCGGTCGGCGTCGCCCACGGGCGGGCCACCCGCCAGGGGCTCCGGGCGTCGGTGACGATCGTGCCGGTCGGCATGGTCAAGGGCCTCGAGGTGGACGCGTCGGTGGTGGTGGAGCCGGCCGCCATCGTCGACGAGGAGGCCCAGGGGCTCCGGGCCCTCTACGTGGCCCTGACCCGGGCGACGAAGCGGCTGGCCATCGTCCACGCCAGCGACCTCCCCGATTGCCTGCTCGACGCCGGTGCCGGCGCCGGTGCCGACGGCGTGCCGGCGCCCGTCGCGGAGCCCGCGCAGCAGCAGCGCCTCGACCTCGACGCCGTCGGCGGTGCGGGCGACGGGGTGCGCGTGGAGCAGGCTGGCTGACATGAGCGCGATCGCGGTGCGCGACCTGACCGTGGCCTTCGACGGCACCGAGGTCCTCCACGGCGTCGACCTCGACGTCGCCGAGGGGGCCATCGTCGCCCTGCTCGGCCCGAGCGGCTGCGGCAAGACCACGCTGCTCCGCGCCATCGCCGGTCTGGAGCGGCCGACGGCGGGCTCGGTGACCGTCGGCGACGTGACCGTCTCGGGACCCGGCGCCCACGTCGCACCCGAGCGGCGGCGGGTCGGGATGGTCTTCCAGGACTGGGCGCTGTTCCCGCACCTGACCGTCGGCGGGAACGTCGCGTTCGGCCTGCCCCGCGCCGAGCGCAGGGGACCGCGGGTGGAGGCGGCGCTCGAGATGGTCGGTCTGGGCGGCTTCGCCGACCGGATGCCCTCGACCCTGTCGGGCGGCCAGCAGCAGCGGGTCGCCCTGGCCCGGGCCCTGGCCCCCGAGCCGTCGGCCCTGCTGCTCGACGAGCCCTTCTCCAACCTCGACACCGCGCTGCGGGCCCGCGTCCGCTCCGAGGTCCACGAGCTGCTCCACCGCGTCGGGATCACGACCGTGTTCGTGACCCACGACCAGGACGAGGCCTTCGTGCTCGGCGACGAGGTGGCCGTGATGTCGGAGGGGCTGGTGGTGCAGCAGGCCCCGCCGCACCGGATCTACGCCGACCCGGCCTCGGCGTGGGTGGCCCGCTTCGTGGGCGACGCCAACCTCGTGCCCGGCGCGGTGCTCGACGCGGCGGAGGCGGCGACGGTCGACCTCGGCGCCACGCCGGAGGGCCCCGTGGCCCGGACCGCCGTGGGCGACGTGCCGGTGCGCGGCCCGGGGAGCGCGGACGGCGCCGTCCCGCAGCCGACGGGGTCGGTCGAGGTCCTGCTCCGCCCGGAGGACCTCTACCTCGAGCACCGACCCGAGCCCGGCGACTGCGAGGTGACCGTCGAGCTGGTCGAGTACTACGGGCACGACACCGTCTACGTGGCCGCCCTCGCCGACGGGACCCGGGTCCGGGTCCGGGAGGTGTCGGTGCCCCGCTTCGACCGGGGCGAGGTCGCGGCCATCGCGGCCCGTCCCGTGGCCGCGGTCGCGTTCCCGGCCGGTTCCGATCCCGGCCCCGGTGCCGAGGTGGGCGAGGCGGCCGGCGAACCGGTCGCCACCACCGGTCGCCCGCGCCGGTCCCGCTGACCGGCCACCCCGTGCACGTCGTCGTCGGTGCCGGGCCCGCCGGTCTCGCCACGGCCTGGGGTCTGCGGCGCGCCGGGCACGAGGTCCTCGTCCTCGAGGCGGGCGACCGCGTCGGGGGGATGGCCGCCTCCCTCGACGTCGGTGGCGTCCGGGTCGACCTGGGGAGCCACCGCCTCCACCCCTCCACGCCCCCGGACCTCCTCGCCGAGCTCTCGTCGATGGTCCGCCTCCAGCGCCGCCCCCGCAACGGCCGGATCCGCATGGCCGGCTCCTGGGTGCCCTTCCCCTTCGGCCCCGTGGGCCTGCTGCGCGGGCTGCCCGCGGGCCTCGCGGCCCGGGCCGCCCGGGACGCCGCCGTCGGGCCCCTCCGGGCCCGCCTCGCCGGCGAGCCCGCGTCCTACGCCGACGTGGTCCGGACCGGGCTCGGGTCGACGGTGTGGCGGGCCTTCCACGAGCCCTACGCATGGAAGCTGTGGGACACCGACCCGGCCGCGCTGTCCCCCGAGCTCGCCCGCCGGCGGGTCTCGGCGGCCACGGCGGGCGCCGTGGCCCGGCGGGTCGTGGCCGGGGCGCGCACCCGACCGACCTTCTGGTACCCCGAGGACGGCTTCGGGGCGATCGCCGAGGCCCTCGCCGATCGCGTCCCGGTCGAGACCGGGCGGCGGGTGACCCGGCTGCTGCCCCACGACGACCGGATCATCGTCGGCTGCTCCGACGGCCGGGTCGTCACGGCGAGCCACGTGTGGGCGACGGCGCCGGCCACGGCGGTGGACGGCTGGCTGCGGGCCGGCGCCGGCGACGCGGACCCCCGTCGGACCCCGGGGCCGGTGCCCGAGCCCCCGCCGGTCCGGGCGATGGTCCTCGTGTACCTGGTGCTGGACCGGCGTCCCTACACCCCCTTCGACGCGCACTACCTCCCTGAGCGCCACGTCCTGCCCACCCGGCTGTCGGAGCCGACGAACTACCGGGACCGGGCCGCCGACCCGAGGGGGCGCACGGTGCTGTGCGCCGAGATCCCGTGCTGGCCCGGCGACGAGGTCCACACCGCCCCGGCGGACGCGCTCGCCACCCGGGTGGCGGACGACCTGGTGCGCTGCGGTCTGCCCGACCCGCGCCCGGTCGGGGTCCACGTCGAGCGGCTGGGCTCGGTCTACCCGGTGCTCACCCCGGAGGCGCTGGCCGCCCAGGACGAGCTCGAGGCGCGGCTCGCCACCGTGGCGCGGCTCACGGTGCTGGGTCGCCAGGGCCTGGCCACGCCCGACAACACCCACCACGTCCTGCAGATGGGCCTGGCCGCGGCGGGGACGGTCCGCCCCGACGGCGTCGTCGACGCCGCCGCCTGGCGCGAGGCCCGCGACGGGTTCCGGGCCTTCGTCGTCGAGGACTGAGCCGGCCGGTCAGGTGGCGGTGCGCGGGAGCGGTTCCACGGGCTCGCCGTGGAGCGCGGGCAGGTCCGCCCAGGTGCGGCGCACCCGCCACACGGCGGGGAGCACCCGGCGCAGGTAGGTCGGCAGCCGCACGAAGGAGCGCCCGATCGTGCGGTGCGCGTAGGTGATGGGGACCTCGGCGTAGCGGGCGCCACGACCCAGCAGGTCCAGGGTGAGGACCTGGGCGTAGTTGTAGTCGTGGGCCACCACGGCGCGGGCGGCCGCCTCGCCCGACAGGGCCCGGTAGCCCGACTGCCCGTCGGTGAGCGGTCGGTCCCGGGCGCCGACGGTCAGGGCACGGACCATCGCGGTGAGGAGCCGGTTGCCCAGGTCGCGGTGGGCCTTCATCCGCCGGGGCCCGCCGAGGAAGCGGGATCCCACGACGTAGTCGGCGTCGCCCGCCAGGATCGGCCCGACCAGGTCGGCCAGCTCGGCGGGGTCGTACTCGAGGTCGGCGTCGCAGAAGGCGACGGCGGCGGCGCCGGCCGCCGCGCCGGTCCCGAGGCCGATGGCCACGGCGGCGCCCAGCCCGAGGCCGGGGGTGCGCACCACGGCTGCGCCGGCGGCCCGGGCGGCGTCGCCGGTCCCGTCGGTCGAGCCGTCGTCGACCACCAGGCACCGGACCGGGTGGGCGACCCCGTCGTGGACCACCTCCGCCGGGGCCCTCCGGAGGACGTCGGCCACCGTGGCGACCTCGTCCCGGGCGGGGAGGAACAGGACCACGGGTGCGGGGTCACCGGGGCCGTGGCGGGCGGTGTCGACGTCGTCGAGCCAGGGGTTCCGGACGAGCATTAGGCGGACTTTACATCTGCCCTGAGGCATCCGTAGCATCCGCCGCATGCCGCGAACCCCCCTCGCCGCCAGCACCCGCGTCCTGCGTGCCCTCCTGCTGCCCGCGCTCCTCCTCGGCCTCGCCGCGCTGCCCGCCTGCAGCACCGGTGGCGGCGAGCGCCTGACGGTGTACTCGGGCCGCACCCGCGACCTCATCAAGCCGCTGCTCGACCGCTTCGCCGAGGAGACCGGCATCAGGATCGAGGTGCGCTACGGCGACTCCGCCGACCTCGCCCTGCTCGTCGACGCCGAGGGCGGGGCCACCGACGTGGACGTCTTCATCTCCCAGTCGCCCGGCGCCGTCGGCTTCCTCGACGAGGAGGGCCTGCTCGCCTCCCTGGCCGACACCCAGCTCGACCTCGTCGACGACGACCTCCGGGCGGGCGACGGGCAGTGGGTCGGCCTGTCCGGCCGTGTCCGGGTCCTCGTCTACAACACCGACCAGGTCGACCCGGCCGAGCTGCCCGACTCGGTGCTCGACATGACCGACGAGCGCTTCGCCGGGCGGGTGGCCGTGGCCCCCAACAACGGCTCGTTCCAGGACTTCGTGACCGCCCTGCGGATCGAGGAGGGCGACGACGTCGCCGCCGACTGGCTCCAGGGCATGGCCGACAACGACTCGCCGACGTACTCCAACAACACGGCGATCGTGGAGGCCGTGGCCCGGGGCGAGGTCCCGATGGGGCTCGTGAACCACTACTACCTGGAGCGGGCCGAGGCCGAGGATCCCGACATCTCGGCGGCCAACCACTTCTTCGCCGAGGGCGACCTGGGCTCGCTGCTCATCGTCACGGCCACGGCGATCATCGAGGGGACCGACAGGCGCGAGGAGGCCGAGCGCCTCGTCGAGTTCCTCCTGTCGGAGGAGGCGCAGACGTTCTTCGCGACCGAGACCTTCGAGTACCCCCTCGCCCGCGGGGTCGACCCGGCCGAGTCGGTCCCGCCGCTGGCCTCGGTGAACACCACCACCATCGACCTCGACGGCCTCGGCGGCGGGCTGGCCCGCACGGCGGAGCTGATCCAGGACTCCGGCCTGGACCGGAGCTGACCGCGCCGTGACCGCCGCGACCGCGGCCTCGGGTCCCCGCCGCCGGGCGCCCCGGTCGCTCTCGGCCGTCTCGGTCGCCGTCGGGCTGCTGTTCGTCGGCCCGCTCACCTACCTCGTCTCCCGCGTCGCGACCGGCGACGTCCGCCTCCGCACGGTCATCGCGGACCGGGTCGTCCAGGACGCGCTCGTCGACACGATCGTCCTCGCCACGCTGGTGGCGGGGTCGGCCGCCGTCGTCGGGACGGCGCTCGCCTGGCTCGTCGCCCGCTCCGACGTGCCCGGCCGGCGGGCCCTGGCCGTGCTCGTGCCCCTCCCGCTGGTCTTCCCGTCCTTCGTCGGCGCCCTCGCGCTGCGCGCGTCGGTCGCCCCGGGCGGCCTGCTCGAGTCGCTGCTCGGCCCCTTCGGCGTGGAGCGGCTGCCGGCCGTCGACGGGCTGCTCGGGTCGTGGCTGGTGCTGACCCTGTTCACCTACCCCTACGTGCAGCTGCCGGTGGCGGCACGGCTGCGCTCGCTCGGGCCGAACATCGAGGAGTCGGCCCGCCTGCTCGGCCGCCGCCCGGTCAACGTCTTCTTCCGGGTCGTGCTGCCCCAGGCCCGCTCCGCGATCGCGGCCGGCACGCTGCTCGTGTTCCTCTACGCGGTGTCGGACTTCGGCGCCGTCGACCTGCTCGGCTACCCGACCCTGACCCGGGTCATCTACGCCAACCGGGTCCTGCGCCGAGACCTCGCCCTCGCGCTCGGCCTGGTCCTCGCCCTGGTCGCGCTGGCCGTGACGATCGCCGAGCGGCGCGCCGGGCGCCGGGCGGCCACGGCGCCCTCGCTGCGGTCCAAGGGCTCGCTCACCGTCCCCCTCGGGCGCTGGCGCTGGCCGGCGTTCGCGCTCGTCGTGCTGTTCCTGTCCAACGCCATCCTCGCCCCGGTCGCCTCGCTCGTGCACTGGACCCGCCGCGGCCTGGCCTCCGGCAGCCTCGACCTGGGCGAGGCCGACCTGTGGACCCCGGTGCTCAACACCGCCGGCGTGAGCATCGTGACCGCCCTGGTCGCCGTGCTCGTCGTCCTGCCCCTCGCCTTCCTCGGGGTGCGGTACCGGTCCCGGGTGGCGGGCCCCGCCCAGACCCTCGTGGTCGCCGGCTTCGCCCTGCCGGGCATCGTCATCGCGCTGTCGATCGTGTTCCTCGCCGTGAACGTCCCGCTGCTCTCGGGCCTGTACCAGACGTTCCCGCTGCTCGTCCTGGCCTACGTGGTCCACTTCGGGGCCCAGTCGGTGCGGGCCGCGACCGTCGCCGTGGGCTCGGTCCCCGATCGGCTCGACGACGCCGCCCGGATGCTCGGCGCCGACCGCTGGCGCCGGCTGCTGCGCATCGACGTGCCCCTGATGGCGCCCGGCCTGGCCGCCGGAGGCGGCCTCGTCCTGCTGTCGACGATGAAGGAGCTCCCCGCCACGCTCCTGCTCGCCCCGATCGGCTTCGAGACGCTGGCGACCCGGATCTGGTCGGCGACCGAGGCGAACGCCCTGGCCGAGGCCGGCCTCGTCGCCCTCGTCCTGCTCGTGACGTCGGGGCTGCTGACCTGGCTGCTCGTGGTGCGCCGGGCGGACCTGCTCGACTGACGGCGTGGCCGCGCCCCCGACGCCGACGTCCCCCGGGCCGCCCCCGACGACGGGCGCGCCCCGGTCGGCGCTGCTCCTCGTCGCCCTGGTCGTCGGGCTCGCCAGCCTGGCCGGCGCCGGCGTGCGGGCCACGACCGGTGGGCGCATCACCGCGGACGAGCCCCAGTACCTCCTGAGCGCGCTCAGCCTCGTCGAGGACGGCGACCTCGACGTCGCCGACGAGCTGGCCGAGCAGCGGTGGCGGGACTGGCACCGCGCCGAGCTGCCCCGCCAGACGGCCCCGCTCCCGGACGGCTCCGAGCTCAGCCCGCACGACCCGCTCCTGCCCGTGCTGCTCGCGCCCGGCGTGTGGGCCGGCCAGCGGGCCGAGGGCGTCGTGGTCGCCCTCGGGATCGCGGACGACTGGCGCCACGCCGAGCTGGCCGGCGCCCGCGTCGTCCTCGCACTCGTCGCCGCCGCCCTCGCCGCCCTGGTCCTGCACCTCGCGACGGCCCGCCTCGGGGTCGGCCCGCGTGCGGCCACGATCGCCGTCCTCGGGGCGGGCGTCACCGCCCCGCTCGTGACCTACGGCCACCAGCTGTACCCCGAGCTGCCGGCTGCGCTCGCCGTGGCCGTGGCCGCTGCGGGGCTCCTGCCCCGCCCGCCGGTCGACCACCGCGCCGACGGGGGCGCGACGACGGCCGAGCTCGCCTGCTGGGTCGGTGCCGTGGTCGCCCTGCCGTGGCTGGGCGTGAAGTACGTCGGCGTGGCGGCGGCCGTGGCCGCCCTCGGCGGCTGGCGGGAGCTGCGCCACGGGTCCCGGCGCCGGACCGCCGTCGTCGCCGGGCTGCTCGCCGTCGCCGGCGGTGCCTACCTCGTGGCCCACCAGCGGATCTGGGGTGGCTGGACCGTCTACGCGGCCGGCGACCACTTCGTGGGCGGGGAGCTGACCGTGGTGGGGGAGGACCCCGACCACCTCGCCCGCTCCGTCAGGCTCCTGGGCCTGCTCGTCGACCGCGACTTCGGGTTGGTCGCGTGGGCCCCGGGCTGGCTCCTCGCCGTCCCGGCCGTCGCCCTCGTCGCGAGGCGCCGGGACCGGGTCGCCGCCGTCCTGGGCCTGCCGCTCCTGGCCGGCTGGGCCACGGCGACGTGGGTGGCGCTCACCATGCACGGGTGGTGGTGGCCGGGACGGCAGGTCGTGGTCGTGCTCCCCCTGGTCGTGCTCGCCGTCGCCGTGCTCCTCGACCGGTCCCCCCGCCTCCAGCCGGTGGCGCTCGGCGCGGCCGCGCTCGGCGTGGCGACGTGGGCGTGGACGGCGTGGCGGGCCTCGACCGGCGGCATGCGCCTGATCGTCGACCTGGACCGGGTCACCGCCCCCGTCCAGCACCTGTGGCGCCCGCTGCTCCCCGACCTGCGCGACGACGTGCCGGTGACGTGGGTCCTGTACGTGGGCTGGCTCGTCGTGGTCGTCGCCCTGGCCCGGGCCGGGTGGCGCCTCGGCGCCGGGGCGGCGGGGCCGTCCCGGTCAGCCCTCGGCGGCGACGAGGATCCGCTCGGAGGCGAAGGCGCCGATGCCGACGGTGCGCCCGTCGATCTCCACGGTCGTGGTGCCGTCCGGTGAGCTGGCCGTGACCAGGCCCGACGTGCCCGGGGTCAGCATGGCGTCCTCGAGGAACTCGAGCAGCCCGGGCGTGAACTCCAGCTCCTCGGGGATGCGGGTGACGACGAAGCCGGTCCCGACGCCGACGGCGGCGAGCGGGGTCGTGTCGGGGGCGTCGTAGGCCGAGCCCGGGATCGGGTTGCCGTGGGGGCAGGTGGTGGGCATGCCGAGGACGCGCTCCAGGGCCTCCTCGACCTCGGTGGACATGACGTGCTCCCACTTGCCGGCCTCCTGGTGGGCCACGGCCCAGGACAGGCCGAGCACGTCGACGATGAAGCGCTCGGCGAGGCGGTGGCGCCGCACGACCCGCTCGGCGAGCCGCCGTCCGTCGTCGGTCAGCACGATCCGGTTGCCCTCGGTGGACACCAGGCCCTCGCCGTCGAGCTTGCGGACCATCTCCGACACCGCGGGGCGCGACACCTCGAGCCGCTCGGCGATCCGCGCCTGGATCACGTCGATGTCGTCCTCGGCCAGCTCCCAGATCGCCTCGCAGTACTCCTCGAAGGCGGGATGCCACTCCGGGGTCTGGTAGGTCGACATGACAGCGATCCTACGGGCCACCGCACACCCTTCCGCAGCGCCCCGTGGGAGGATGCTGCCGTGCGCGAAGGTCGTCTCCCGGTCACCTTCGACGACGTCCGGGCGGCGCACCGCGCCATCGCCGGGGCCGTCGTCCGGACCCCGATGGCGCGGTCGCGGACGCTGTCGGCCATCACCGGCGCCGACGTCTGGATCAAGTTCGAGAACCTCCAGTACACGGCGGCGTTCAAGGAGCGGGGCGCCCGCAACCGGCTGCTGGCCCTCGAGCCGGAGCAGGCCCTGGCCGGCGTGGTGGCCGTGTCGGCCGGGAACCACGCCCAGGCCGTGGCCCACCACGCCACGGTGCTCGGCATCCCGTCGACCATCGTGATGCCCGAGGGGACCCCGGCGACCAAGGTGTCGCGCACGGAGGACAACGGCGCCGAGGTGCTGGTGTCGGGCGCCACGCTCGAGGAGGCGGGGGAGGTGGCCCGGGCCCTGGTCGCCGAGCGGGGCGCGACGTTCATCCCGCCCTACGACGACCCCCGGATCATCGCCGGCCAGGGCACGTGCGGCATCGAGCTGCTCGAGGACGGACCGGCCCTCGACGCGCTCGTCGTCCCCGTGGGCGGGGGCGGGCTGTTCTCCGGCATCTGCGTGGCGGCCCGGGCGATGTCGCCCGGGACCGAGCTGATCGGCGTCCAGTCCGAGCTGTACCCGGCCATGGTCGAGGCCACGGGCCGTCGGGCCGAGCCCCCCGACCCGAGCTGGGGGCCGACGATCGCCGAGGGCATCGCGGTCAAGGCGCCGGGCGTGCTCACCACGGAGATCATCGGCGCGCTGGCCGACGACGTCCTGACCGTGCCCGAGCACCGGATCGAGGAGGCCGTCGTCTGGTTCCTCGAGATCGAGAAGATCGTGTCGGAGGGGGCCGGTGCCGCCCCGCTCGCCGCCCTCCTCGCCGACCCGGACCGCTTCGCGGGGCGCACGGTCGGCCTCGTCCACTCCGGGGCGAACATCGACCTGCGCCTGCTGTCGTCGGTCATCATGCGCGGCCTGGCCCGGACCGGGCGCCTGTGCCGCCTCGTGCTCGAGGTGCCCGACGCCCCCGGGTCGCTCGGTGCCCTCACCGCCGCCGTCGGCCGGGGCGGGGGCAACATCGTCGACCTCTGGCACCACCGCGAGTTCGGCGTGCACTCCGCCCGGGTCACCGAGATCGAGCTGCTGGTCGAGACCCGCGACGCCGAGGCCGCCGAGCGGCTCCAGGCGTCGCTGCGGACCGACGGCTACGTGGTCGACGAGGTGCCGAGACGGATGCGGGGCGTCTGAGCGCGACCCCGCCCTCGGGGCATGCGATCCCAGCGCGCTTCGACTAGGCAACGCGGGGTGAACGGAGCCGAGCTCGCCCTGCGGACCGCCGTCGCCAACGGCGTCGACGTCTGCTTCGCCAACCCGGGCACGACCGAGATGGAGCTGGTCGCCGCCCTCGACGCCGTCCCCGGCATGCGCGGCGTGCTCGGCCTCTTCGAGGGCGTCGTCACCGGTGCCGCCGACGGCTACGGCCGGGTGACGGGGACGCCCGCCCTCACCCTCACCCACCTCGGGCCCGGGTTCGCCAACGGCATCGCCAACCTCCACAACGCCCGGCGGGCCCACACCCCGGTCGTGAACCTCGTCGGCGACCACGCGTCCTGGCACCTCGGCGCCGACGCCCCGCTGACCAGCGACATCGAGTCCCTCGCCCGGCCGGTCTCGCAGCACGTCGCCCGCCTCCACGCCGCCAGCCACGCCGGCGCGGCCGTGGTCGAGGCGATCGGCGCCGCGCTCGGGCCCCCCTCGGGCGTGTCGACGCTGATCGTCCCCCAGGACGCGGCCTGGGGCGCCGCCGACCTGCACGACGTGGGCGCCACCCCCGATCCGGACGACCCCGTCGACGGCGACGCCGTGGGCGGCGCGGCGGCGGCGCTGCGAGCCGGCGGCGCCCGCACCGCGCTGCTCCTCGGCGGTGTCGTCCGCGCCGCCGAGCTGCGGGCCGCGGCCCGCATCGCGGCCGCCACCGGGTGCCGGGTCCACGTCGACACGTTCTGCGCCGTGCTCGAGCAGGGGAGCGGGCTGCCGTCCTTCCCGGCCGTGCCCTACTTCCCCGAGCAGGCCGTCGACGCCCTCGCCGACCTCGACGCGCTGGTGGTCGCCGGCACGCGCTCGCCGGTCGCCTTCTTCGGGTACCGGTCGCTGGGCCGCAGCCACCTCGTCCCCGAGCGCTGCGACGTCTGGACGCTCTGCCCGCCCGGCAGCCGCGGCCACCTCGGCCTCGAGGCCCTCGCCGACGCCCTGGACGCGCCGGAGGGGCCGACGGCGAGCCCGGCCGCGGCGCCGCCCGAGGCGCCCGCCGGTGGCGCCCTCGACCTGCTGACGCTCGGCCAGACCGTGGCCGCCCTCCAGCCCGAGGGCGCGATCGTGGTCAACGAGGCGGCCACGTCGGGGCTGGGCTGGGCCATCTCGGCGCCCGGTGCCCCGCCGCACGAGGCGCACGCGCTGACCGGTGGGGCGATCGGCCAGGGACTGCCCGTGGCCGTCGGCGCCGCGGTCGCCGCGCCGGACCGGCCGGTCGTGGCGCTCCAGGCCGACGGCTCGGGCCTGTACACGGCCCAGGCGCTGTGGACCATGGCCCGGGAGGGCCTCGACGTCACGGTCGTCGTGTGCGCCAACCGCGCCTACCGGATCCTCCAGATGGAGCTGCACCGCACCGGGCACGACGACCCCGGGCCCCAGGCCCGGTCGCTGACCGACCTGGGGGACCCCGCCCCGGACTGGGTGTCGCTCGCCCGGGGCTACGGCGTCGACGCCGTGCGCGCCGACGACGTCGCCGGCCTGCGGGACGGGCTGGCCCGGGGCCTGGCCGCCGACGGGCCGTTCCTGGTCGAGGCGGTCCTCTAGCGACCCGGGCCCCGGCGCCGGTGCCCGCGACGTGGGAGCCGTAGGGTCCCGGCATGCGCATCGGCATCAACGGCTCGTCCCTGCTCGTGAACCCGCAGCTCGACGCGATCACGACCGACATCGTCACGGCCGAGGCCGAGGGCTTCGCCTCGTACTGGCTGGCCCAGACCGGCCTCGCCGACGCGGTCGGCGTCCTGTCGGCCGCCGGCCCGGGCACCAACGTGATCGAGCTCGGCACGGCCGTCGTGCCGACCTGGACCCAGCACCCCTTCGCCCTCGCCGCGGCGGCGCTGACGGCGCAGGCCAACACGCACGGGCGGCTCGTGCTCGGCATCGGCCTCAACCACCAGCCCGTCGTCGAGGACCGGTGGCACATGACCTGGTCCAAGCCGATCCGCCACATCCTCGACTACCTCGACGTGCTCCAGCCCCTCCTGGCCGGCGAGCGGGCCGACCACGTCGGCGAGGCGTGGAGCCTCACCGCGGACGGCCCGATGCCCCGACCCACCGACGTCGCCCCCAAGGTGATGCTCGCCGCCCTCGGCGACCAGATGCTGCGCATCTGCGGTCGCCGCACCGACGGGACGATCCTGTGGTGCGTCGGACCCCGGACCATCGAGACCCACATCAAGCCCCGCCTCGACGAGGCGGCCGACGCCGCCGACCGGGACGAGCCCGCCATCGTGGCGTCCATCCCGTGCTGGGTGACCGACCAGCCCGACGCGGCGCGCGCCTTCATCGCCCAGATCCTGGCCACCTACGCCGAGCTGCCCTCGTACCGGGCCATGCTCGACATCGAGGGCATCCACGGCCTCGAGGACCTCTCCTTCGTCGGCACCGCCGACCAGGTCCGGGAGGGCGTCGAGTCGGTCCGGGCCTCGGGCGCCACCGACTTCACCGCCGTGGTCATGGGCGGGAACCCGGACGAGACCGCGGCGACGCGGGCCGTGCTGGCCGAGGCGGCCTCGGGGAGGTGACCGAGCCGGCCCCGGTGGAGGAGGCCCGGCTGCCCGAGCCCACCGGCCGGGTGCGCCTGGTCGCCTCCGACATGGACGGCACGCTGCTGCGCGCCGACCTCACCATCTCCGACCGGACGGTGGACGCGGTCGCCGCCGTGCACGACGCCGGCGTGCGGGTCGTGGTCGCCACCGGCCGCGGCTGGCGCTCGGCCGTCCCGCTGCTCGAGCCGCTCCCCCAGGTCGCGGTCGCCGTGTGCTCCAACGGCGCCCTGGTCCGCGACGTGCACGGCGAGGCGAACACCGACGTGTTCGCCTTCGCCGCGGGCCGGGCCGAGGTCCTGGTCGAGGCCGTCGTCGCGACCGTGCCCGACGCAGGCCTGGCGTGGGAGCTGGCCGACGGCGGCTTCGGCTACGACCGGGTCTACGCCGGCCTGCGCCCCGACCTCGCGGACGCGTTCCCGGAGCGGGTCGGCGACCGCCCCGCGACCGACGCCGACATGCTCAAGCTCCTCGTCCGCCACCCCGACCTCGACGAGGCCGAGCTGCTGGCCGTGCTGGAGCCGAACGTGCCCGGCGACGTGCTCGCCACCTACTCGGGCATCGACACGGTCGAGATCACCGGCGCGGGCGTCCACAAGGCCCACGCCCTGTCGGTCCTGTGCCGCCGGTGGGGAATCCACCCCGCGGACGTGGTCACCCTGGGCGACAACCGCAACGACGTCGAGATGCTGACCTGGGCCGGACGGGGCGTGGCCATGGGCAACGCGGTCCCCGCCGCCGTGGCCGCCGCCGACGAGCGGGCGGCCCACCACGAGGACGACGGCGTCGCCCTCGTGCTGGAGTCGGTCCTCGACCAGCTCCGGGGCTGACCCGCCGGGGCGGGTGGGTCAGCGCCCGAGGTCGAGGGTCACGCCCGTCTCGGCCTCCGAGACCGCCCAGAGCTCGCGGATGCGCCGCTCCCGCCCGGGGCGGAGCACGGGACGTCGCACGGCCGGGCCGTGGGAGCCGAACAGCGGCCCGTACAGCTCCCCGCCCCGGGCGGCGGGGTCGGTGGCGGCCCGGAGCTGCATCGTCGCGCCCTGCGTCGTCGACATCCCCACCGCCGACGTGAGGTGGTGGAAGAAGGGGCCCCAGATCCCCCCGCCGCCCTCGCGGTGGGTGCGGGCCTGGAGGTCGGAGTTGGTCAGCCCCGGGTGGGCGACGAGGGACGCGGCGGCCACGCCAGCCCGCTCGAAGGCCTCCTGGAGGCCGAGGCCGAACAGGTAGTTCGACAGCTTCGCCCGCCCGTACGCGCTCCAGGGCCGGTAGCCGCGCTGCATGTGGGGATCGTCGGGGTCGACCGGGCCGCCGGTGAAGCGGGCCACGGAGGAGACCGTCACGACCCTCGGCCCCCGGCCGGCCTCGGCCGAGGCCACGATGGCGGGGAGGAGCGCTGCGGTGAAGGTCCAGTGGCCGAGGTGGTTGACGCCGAGCTGCATCTCGTAGCCGTCCGCGGTCCGCCGCTCGGGCATGGCCATCAGCCCGGCGTTGTTCACGAGCAGGTCGACCTGCGGGTGGGCGTCGACGATCGCGGCGGCCGCGGCCTTCGTGCCGGCCTGGTCGCCGAGGTCGAGCTCGACGATCTCGAGGGACGCGTCGAAGACGGCGGCGCGGATCTCGGCCTCGGCCGCGGCCGCCTTGGCCTGGTCGCGGGCGGCCATGACCACGTGGGCGCCCTTGGCCGCGAGCGCCAGCGCGGTGGCCAGGCCGAGGCCGCCGTTCGCGCCGGTCACGACGGCGACGCGTCCGCTCTGGTCGGGGATGTCTGCGGCGGTCCAGGCCATGGGGGCTCCTCGGGGATCGGGATCCGGGCTCGGATCGGGGGCCAGTCTCGTCGACGACGGACGGTGCCAGGGACGTCCGCCCCGCCGGGCCGGCGGAGCCGTCCCGTGCGGGTCGGTCAGAGCTCGACGTCGACCGTGGTCGCCGCGGGGTCGGCGAAGAGGGGTACGAAGCCCTCGGCCGAGGTGACCCGGGCCCGGCGCCGTGGAGGCCACGTGCCCCCGAGCGGCGCCCCGGCCCTGGTCGGCGCCGTCCCCTCGCGCAGGGCGGCGTCGACGCACAGCTTGCGGGCCGCGACGAGGGCGGCGGCGTCGCCGCCGGTGCCCCCGGCGTCGGGGTGCACCTCGCGGACCCGGGCCCGGAACGCGGCGTTGACCACGGCGGGCGACGCGTGCGCCGAGATGCCGAGCAGGTCGCGGGCGCGGGACAGGTCGGTCGCCGCGGGCGCGCCGGTGGCGACCCCCGTCTGCGGACCCGCCCCGTTCGCCATGGGCACGACGGTACCGGTCCGTCGGGCACGACCGACCGTCGGAGCCCGGAACGGGACGGGTCCGGGCCGCACCGCCGCCGACCGCCGGTACCGTTCGCCCGATGGCCGACGAGGAGCCGACACCGGGAGCCGACGTCCCGGACGACCCCGCCGTCCTGGACCGGTTCAGCCCCGCCGTGCGGGCGTGGTTCGAGACCTCGTTCCCGGCGCCGACGCCGCCCCAGACCAAGGGCTGGCCCGCCATCGCCCGGGGCGAGCACACCCTGATCCTGGCCCCGACCGGCTCGGGCAAGACGCTGTCCGCCTTCCTGTGGGCGATCGACCGCCTGACCTCGACCCCGGCCCCCGAGGCGCGGACCCACCGGACCCGCGTGGTCTACCTCTCGCCCCTGCGGGCCCTGGCCGTGGACGTCGAGAAGAACCTGCGGGCCCCGATCCAGGGCATCCGCCTCGCGGCCGAGCGGCTCGGCGAGGAGGGGGTCACGACCTACCACGAGCCGACCGTGGGCATCCGGACCGGCGACACGCCGGCCGACGAGCGGCGCCGCCTGGTCCGGAACCCGCCCGACATCCTCATCACCACGCCCGAGTCCCTGTACCTGATGCTCACGTCCCAGGCCCGGGAGACCCTCCAGGGCGTCGAGGCCGTGATCATCGACGAGATCCACGCCGTGGCCCGCACCAAGCGCGGCTCGCACCTGGCCGTGACCCTCGAGCGCCTCGTCGAGGTGTGCGACGCCCCGTTCCAGCGGATCGGCCTCTCGGCCACGCAGCGTCCGCTCGAGGAGATCGCCGCGTTCCTCGGCGGCCGCGAGGACGGCGGGCGCGGCTCCACCGAGCCGGGGCCGTGGCGCCCGGTCACCGTGGTCGACGCCGGCGTCCGCAAGGAGCTCGACGTCGAGGTGATCGTCCCCGTGGACGACATGGGCGAGCTCGGCAAGCAGATCGAGGAGCCGGTGTCCGGTCCGGCCTCGCTCGGCCCGGCCCGCAAGAGCATCTGGCCCTCCATGCACCCCCGCCTGCTCGAGCTGGTCCAGGAGCACCGGTCGACGCTCATCTTCGTGAACGCCCGGCGCATGGCCGAGCGGCTGTCGGCCCGGCTCAACGAGCTGGCCCACGGCGACCACGAGGGCACCGCGGGCGACGGGGTCGGGTCGATGGGGCGCAGCTACCACAACCCCCTTGCCTCGGAGGAGGGCATGGGGTCCGACTCGTACGCGCTGGACGACGGTCGCCGTCGGGAGCGCCAGCGAGCAGGCGACAGCGAAGCGGCGGACGTAGACCGTTCGGACGACGGGGCAGGAGCGAGCCGAGAACTCGTGAAGGCCCACCACGGGTCGATCAGCCGGGAGAAGCGGCTGCAGATCGAGGACGAGCTGAAGTCGGGGCGGCTGAAGGGCCTGGTCGCCACGTCCAGCCTGGAGCTGGGCATCGACATGGGCGCCGTCGACCTCGTCGTGCAGGTCGAGTCACCCGGCAGCGTGTCGTCGGGGCTGCAGCGGATCGGCCGGGCCGGGCACCGGGTCGGCGAGCCGAGCCGGGGCAAGGTCTTCCCCAAGCACCGCCAGGACCTGCTCGAGGCCGCCGTCGTCGTGCAGCGGATGCAGGAGGGGCTGATCGAGTCGACCCGCTACCCGCGCAACCCCCTCGACGTGCTGTGCCAGCAGGTCGTGGCCATGTGCGCGATGGACGAGTGGACCGTGGCCTCCCTCGGACGGGTGCTGCGCCGGGCGGCGCCCTTCGCCGGGCTCTCCGAGGAGGTGCTCCACGCCTGCCTCGACCTGCTCGCCGGCCGCTACCC
>CAZCEZ010000076.1:0-17806 GCA_964497795.1 uncultured Acidimicrobiaceae bacterium
CGGCGTAGACGATGGGGAAGTCGATCTGGTCCTCGGCGGCGGCGAGGGCGAGGAACAGCTCCTCCACCTCGTTCACGACCTCGGCGATGCGGGCGTCGGGCCGGTCGACCTTGTTGATCACCAGGATCACCGGCAGGCGGGCCTGGAGGGCCTTGCGGAGCACGAAGCGGGTCTGGGGGAGCGGGCCCTCGCTGGCGTCGACGAGCAGGAGGATGCCGTCGACCATCGACAGCGCCCGCTCGACCTCGCCACCGAAGTCGGCGTGGCCCGGGGTGTCGACGATGTTGATCTTGACCTCGTCGCGGGGGTTCCCGTCGGCGTCGACCGGCACGTAGGGGATGGCCGTGTTCTTGGCCAGGATCGTGATCCCCTTCTCCTTCTCGAGGTCCATCGAGTCCATGACGCGCTCCGCGACGTCCTGGTTCTCGCGGAAGGCGCCGGACTGCCACAGCATCTTGTCGACGAGGGTGGTCTTGCCGTGGTCGACGTGGGCGATGATGGCGACGTTGCGCAGGTCGGCGCGGACGGCGGAGGTCACAGGAGGGCTCCCGGGATGGTGACGGGGGACGTGCGGCACGGGTGGGGCGGCACGAGGGGGACGTGCCAGGCTACGGCGGGAGCGGTCGTGACCCGCGATCGACCCCTATGCGATCGACACCGCCACGTCGTAGCGGTCGGCGGGGCTGGCGCCGGACCACCGCTCGTCGTGGGTCCAGTCGGGCTGCTTGGTGGCCTGGTCCTCGTCCAGCAGGGCCTCGCCGTCGACGATGTCCAGGATCGGGGCGATCAGGACGGGGTCGGCGGCCAGCCCGTCGGTCGCGTGGGCGACGGCGACGTCGGGGAAGGCGGCCAGGATGCCGGCGACCACCCGCTCGTGCTGGCGCCCCAGGTCGCACCGGGCCCCCACGGGCACCTGGCGGAGCAGGGCGCCGATCCGCTCGACCTCGTCGGGGCGGACGTCGCCGTCGCAGAGGCCGGCGAGGTGGTCGGCGACGTCGAGGCCGGTCTCCTTGCAGGGCGTGCACTGGCCGCAGGACTCCACGGCCAGGAAGCGGGACACGCCGGCGGCGACGGCGACGGGATCGCTGGCGGTGGAGAACACGATCAGGCCGCCGGCGCCGAGCCCGGAGCCGACCGCGTCCATGGCGTCGTGGGTCGTCGGCGTCGACCAGTCCTCGGCGCGCACGGGACCGACGCCGGTGCCGGTGAGCACGAACGCGGGGAGCCCCTCGGCCATCCCGCCGCCGACGGTCTCGATCACCTCGGCGATCGGCGTGCCCAGCGGGAGCTCGGCGACGCCGGCGTGGGCGACGTCGCCCGACACCGTGAACACGGTCGTGCCCGGCGAGTCGGTGGTGCCGAGCTCGCGGAACCACTCGGCGCCGTGGCGGGCCACGTCGGCGGCGTGGCAGAGCGTCTCGACGTTGTTGACCAGCGTCGGCGGCACGCCCACGCCGCTGCCGGACAGCTCCAGGGTCGCGGCGCCGCCGCTCGGGTCGCCGACCTCGGTGGCGCCGTGGCGGTAGGGGGCGGCGAGGCGGGGGAACGGCGGTCGCCCGGCCGCGGCCTCGAGCAGGCCGGTCTCCTCGCCGAGCAGGTAGTGCGACGCCCCGCCGACGACCTCGACGCGGACGTCGCCGGACACGCCGGCCTCGTCGAGCTCGTGGGCGGCCACGGTCAGCAGCCCGAGCTCGGTGTCGAAGCGCTCCTTGGTGACGACGACGACGTCGCGGGCGCCCACGGCGTGGGCGGCCACGAGCGCGCCCTCGAGCACCTTGTAGGGGTTGCGGCGGATGAGCGTGCGGTCGCCGAAGGTGCCCGGCTCGCCCTCGGCGGCGTTGACGACGACGGTCGGGGCGATGGAGGACTCGCGCGCGTTGTCGGCCACGGTCCGCCACTTGGTCCCGGTCGGGAACCCGGCGCCGCCCCGGCCGCGCAGGCCCGAGTCGGCCACTGCCTGCACGACGACGTCGGGCTCGACGGCCCGGGCGCCCTCCAGCCCCTCGAGGCCGCCGGCGGCCCGGTGGGCGGCGAGGCTCTCGACGGGGTGCTCGGACAGGACGCGGTGCACGGGCATGGTCCGGTCCGTACCCGAGGCCCCTCGCGGTCACCCCACGGGGGGTGGGGGCAGGAGGTCGAGCAGCTCCGGGAGCGAGCCGAGCACCGGGAAGTCGGCCTCGGGTTCGTCCACGGCCTCGTGGGCCCACAGGTAGCGGTACGGGACGTGAACCGCCCGACCGCCGATCCCGAGGACGGGCAGGACGTCGGAGCGGACCGAGTTGCCCACCATGCAGAACGCGGCCGGCTCGACGCCGTGGCGGTCGAGGACGGCCCGGTAGGTCGCCTCGTCCTTCTCCGACACGATCTCCACCCCGTGGACGCGATCGGCCAGGCCGCTCGCCGCGACCTTCGCCTCCTGGTGCCACAGGTCGCCCTTGGTCACGAGCACGACGCGCAGGCCGCGGCCGAGGAGGGCGTCGACGGTCTCGGTGACCCCGTCCAGCAGCTCGACGGGGTGGGCGAGCAGGTCCTTGCCGAAGTCGACGATGGTGGCGATGTCCCGCGCCGGGATCGCGCCGTCGGTCACCTCGATGGCGGTCTCGATGAGGGACAGCGTGAAGCCCTTGGCGCCGTAGCCGAACAGGCCGAGGTTGGCCTGCTCGGTGGCGAGCATCCGGGCCTCGAGCTCCTCGGTGCCCAGGTCGACGTGGTCGGCGAGCAGGTCGTGGAAGCGGCGGTGGGTGGCCTGGAACCGGTCCTCGGAGTGCCAGAGCGTGTCGTCGCAGTCGAGGCCGATCGTCGTCACGCCGGCCAGGGGCGGGTGGGTGCTCACGGGGTCCGCCGGCGCCGGCGCCCGAGCGCGACGCCGGCCGGCACGAGGACGAGGAGGGCGGCGACGACCCACAGCACGGTGCCGCTGCCGTCGTCGTCGACCACGTCGAAGTCGTAGCCGCCGCTGGACGGGCCGTCGCCGTCGTCGGACCGGGCCGACCAGCGCACCCGGTACGTGCCCGGCGCCAGCGGGTCCGTGGCCACGGTGACGACCGAGTCCCGGGCCTGGACCTCGGGCTCGCCGACGGCGTGGTCGACGTCGGCGTCGTCGAGGACGCGGACCTCGACGGGGCCGGTCGGGTCGAGGGCCACGAACGCCAGCGTCAGCTCGTCGATGCCGGACGCGACCTCGGCGCCCGGACGGGGGTCGGCGTCCCGGATCTCCGCGTGGGCGAGGGCGTCGGGGGCACGGACCGGGGTCAGCGCCAGGACGACGGCGGCGGTCAGGAGGAGCGGGGCCGGCGAGCGACGTGGGGCCACCCGGCGAGTGTGGCGCATCCCGGGCGAGCCGGTGTGCTCCGGGCGCGGGCTGGCGTGCTCCGGGCCCGGCGTCAGCGTCGCCGGCGGGCGAGCCTCGCCGCCCCGACGCGGGACGCCTTGGCCCGCACGGCGCGCGCCGCCAGCGTGCCGATGGCCGACGAGATCGTCGGGTAGGCGTGGAGCACGGCGGCGAGGTGGTTCAGGCGTCGACCGTCGTGGATCGCCAGCGCCAGCTCGCCGATCACCTCCCCGGCGGCCGGGGCCAGGACGTGGGCGCCGAGGAGTCGCTGGCGCGGTCCCGTGACGAGCACCACGGCACCCGCTGCGCCCTCGGCCCGGGCCCGGTCCACCTCGGCCAGGTCGATCGTCCAGGTCTCCACGTCGTCGCCGTGGAGGGCGCGGGCCTGGGCCGTCGTCGCGCCGACCCGGGCCAGCTCGGGGTCGCTGAAGGTGCACCACGGCACGGCCCCGACCTCGCCGCCGGTCGCCCCGAGCAGCGCGGCGCGCACCGCCGTCGTCCCCGCCGTGGCCGCCCAGTGGGTGAGGTGGTGGGGCCCGGCGACGTCGCCGGCGGCCCACACCCCCGGCACCGACGTGCGTCCGAGCGCGTCGACGACCGGGCGGCCCCCGTCGAGCGCGACGCCGAGCTCGTCGAGACCGAGCCCGTCGGTCACGGGGACGCGGCCGGCGGCGAGCAGGACGTCGGCGGCGCGCCACGTCGCCGGACCGCTCGGCGTGGTGCCCGCGAGGACGACGTCGCCGCCGGGGTCCCGACGGGCGTCCGAGACGCGCGCGCCGGTGACGACGACGATCCCGTCGGCGGCGAGGGCACGGCCGACCCGGGCGGCCAGCGCCGGCTCCTCGCCGGGCAGCAGCGAGGGCTCCCGCTCGAGCAGCGTCACGGGCACGCCGAGGCGGACGAGGGCCTGCGACAGCTCCACGCCGACCGGTCCGCCGCCGAGGACCACGAGCGACGGGGGAGGAGCGTCGGCGTCGAAGAGCGCCTCGGTGGTCAGGGGGGCGAGCTCGGCGAGGCCGGGCACGTCGGGCACGGCCGGGCGGCTGCCCGTCGCGACGAGCACGTGGTCGGCGTGCAGGGTGCGTCCTCCCGAGGTGCCGTCGCCGACCTCGACGACGCCCGGGGCGACGAGGCGGGCGTGGCCGAGGTGCACGTCGATGCCGGCGGCGCGCAGCCGTCCGGGATCGTCGTCGGTCTCGGCGACGGCGTCGCGCACGGCGTGCATCCGCGCCCAGACGGCGGCGAGGTCGACGGCCGGCTCGCCGACGACGACGCCGTGGGCGCCGGCGTGGCGGACCTGGTGGGCGACGCGAGCCGAGGCCACGACGGCCTTGGACGGGACGCAGCCGGCCCAGAGGCAGTCGCCGCCGGGACGGGCCCGCTCCACGGCCGCGACCCGGGCCCCGAGGTCGGCGGCCAGCTCCGCCGCCGACCGCCCGGCCGAGCCGAGGCCGATGACGACGAGGTCGAGGCGGTCGTCGGTCGGGCCGGGTGCGGGCCCGGTCACCCGGGGGCTCCGGGAGCCGGAGGTGCCGGCGTCCGGTCGGGGTGGCGTGCGTCCCAGGCCGGTGCCGCGCCCTCGGCGACGAGGGCGAACTTCCGGACCCTCGTGCTCGGCGTCTTCGGGAGGTCGGGCCGCAGGTCGAGGTACCGGGGCACCATGAAGCGCGGCAGGTGTTCGACGAGGTGGGCGTGCAGCCCCGGGGCGTCGACGGCGGCGTCGTCGTGGAGGACCACGCAGAGCTTGATCTCCTCCTCCACGCCGTCGTCGGCGGGGACGCCGACGGCGGCGGCCTCGGCGACGTCGGGGTGCCGTCGGGCGGCCGCCTCGACGTCGCCGGCCGCGATCATCTCGCCGCGCCGACGGATCGCCTCGCGGATCCGCCCGGTGAAGCAGAGGTCGCCGTCGGCGGTCCGGGTCATCAGGTCGCCGGTGCGGTACCAGCCGTCCGCGGTGAACGCCGACCGGTCCAGGGCGTCGCCGGTCAGGCGTCCCTCGGCCCGGCCCTGCAGGTAGCCGCTGAAGAGCAGGTCCGGCCGGGTCGGCCGGATCCAGAGCTCGCCCGGTGCGCCGGTCGGCACCTCGTCCCCGTCGTCGCGAGGGCCGGGACGAGGTGCCTCGTCGCCGGGGTCGACGAGGGCGGCGTCGAAGCGCGACGTGGCCCGGCCCACCGTGCCCGGCACCTGGGGGAGCGAGGCGGGGTGGGTCCAGCACGAGGCGGTCTCGGTCTGGCCCCACACGTCCACCACCTGCAGGTCGAACCGCTCCTCGACCTCCCGCCACAGGTCGGCGGGCGCAGCGGCGCCGAGCGCGAGCCGGGCCGGGTTGTCCGCGTCGTCGGGGCGGGGCCTGCGGCGACCGAGCACGGACAGGATCGTCCCCACGAAGGTGAACACCCGGGCATCGGCCTCGCGGACGCGCCGCCAGAAGCCGAGGGCGTCGAAGCCGGGGTCGAGCGTGATCCGCCCGCCGCGCCACAGCGTGGCGAGCGTCGTGCCCTGGCAGGTCACGTGCGACAGGGGCAGGCAGCAGTAGACGCCCTCGCCGGGCTCCACCGTGACCAGCTCGTCGCCGTAGGCGATGCCGTGGGTGGCCTCGCAGGCTCGGCTCCACACCACGCCCTTGGGCACGCCGGTCGTCCCCGACGTGTACATGAGCTTGGCCGGGGCGCCGGAGTCGTCGGGCGGGGCGCCCAGGTCGGTGGTCGGCGCCGCGTCGAGGAGGGCGCCGTAGTCCTCGGCACCCCCGACCGGGGCGGAGCCGGCGACGAGCACGTGGCGCAGGCGGGGGAGCGCGGCGCGGACCTCGCCGAGCGCGTCGAGGAGGTCGGCGTCGACCACGACGACCGCCGTCCCCGCGCTCTCCAGGACGGCCCGCAGCGGGTCGTGGCGCAGGAGCGGGTTGACCGGCATGTAGACGGCGCCGAGGCGGGCGCAGCCGAACCACGTGGCGAGCGCGGCCGGCGTGTTCCCGCAGAGGGCGGCGACCACGTCGCCGGCGCCGACCCCGCGCCCGGCCAGGACGTGGGCGGCGCGCCGGGCGAGCTCGTCGAGGTCGGCGAAGGTGAGCGTCGCCGACGGCAGGACGATGGCCGGTGCGTCCCCGAACCGGCGGGCGCCGCGCTCGACGATCCCTCGCAGGTCCCGGACGCCGGTGTCCTCGGGTTCGATCGCGTACGACGGCACGGCGGGCGATCGTACGCACCGGGGCCCGCGCGGTCCGGGCCGACGGACCTAGCCTCGCCGGCGTGTGCCGATCGATCCTGGAGCTCCGCGGGCTCGAGCCGCCCGCCACCGACGAGGAGATCCGGGCCGCGGCCCGGCAGTACGTGCGGAAGGTGTCGGGGATCCGGCACCCGAACGCCGCGACCGAGGCGGTGTTCGAAGCCGCGGTCGAGGCCGTCGCGGCGGCGACCGCCGAGCTGCTCCCCGAGCTGCCGACCCGGCGCCGGCCGCCGCCCAAGGTCCCGCCCAACCGGCTCGGGCACCCGGTCTGAGGGCCGGGCGGGTCCGGGGGTCGGGCGGATCCGGGCGGCTCGGCGTCAGGCCCCCGTCCCGGCCCGGAGCCAGGCGTGCTCGGCCTCGCCGAGGGGCGTGGACGGCGGGCCGTCGACGAAGGGCCACAGCTCCTCGGCGATCCGGCGCCAGTTGGCGGTGGCGTGCAGGTCGCCCATCAGCGCGAACAGGCCGAGGTTGATCCGCTGGATGATCACGAAGCTCGGCGGCACGTTGGCGGCCTTCATGATCTCGCCGTAGGGCCCGGACGCATCGAAGATGCGCCGGACCGACTCCGAGGCGTACTCGGGGGTCATGGTGGCCGGGGCGTCGTCGCGGACCCACTCGTAGAAGTGGCCGAAGTAGTCCTCGACCAGCTCGTCGGAGAAGTCGAGGCCGGGCTCGAGCAGACCGACCGACTCGATCGTCCGGCGGAACGTCGCGACGTCCTGGTCGATGACCATGGCCTCGACCATCGAGGCGAACGTGTCCATCTCCTCCTGGGTGAAGCGCTTGACGAGCCCGAAGTCGAGGAAGACGACGTGGCCGCCGGGGCGGAACAGGTAGTTGCCCGGGTGGGGGTCGCCGTTGAACGCGAGCAGCCGGTAGAGGCTGCGGAACACGAAGCGGAAGATGGTCTCCGCGGCCTGGTCGCGCTCGGACTGGCTCCAGGCCAGCACCTCCTCGAACCGGACGCCCTCGGCCAGCTCGGTGACGAGCACCCGTCGGGTGGAGAGGTCTCCCACGACCTCGGGGACGTGGATCCGCGGGTGGTCCCGGAAGAAGTCGGCGAACAGCCGCTGGTTGTCGGCCTCGATCCGGTAGTCGAGCTCCTCGACCAGGCGCTCCCGGAGCTCCTCGACGAGCGGCCCGGGCTCCAGCCCGGGGAAGAGGTAGCCGAGGCCGCCGAAGAGCAGGTCGGCCGAGCGGAGGTCGGACTCGATGGCGGCGTCGATGCCGGGGTACTGGACCTTGACGGCGACGGCCCGCCCGTCCCGGGTGATGGCCCGGTGGACCTGGCCGATGGAGGCCGAGGCGATGGGCACGGGATCCCACTCGTCGAACAGCGCCTCCGGCCGCGTCCCGAGCTCGGCCTCGACCACGTCACCGGCCAGGGCGCCGCTCATCGGTGGGGCGTCTGCCTGGAGCTGGGCGAGGGCCTCGCGGACGTGGGGCGGCATCCCGGCGTCGAGGTAGCTGGCCATCTGGCCGACCTTCATCATCGCCCCCTTCATGTGCCCGAGCGCCTCGGCCACCTCGGTGGCCGTCCGCAGCTCGAACTCGGTGTCGAGGGCCTCGCGTCGCTCGGCGTCGGCGAAGGCCCGACGGGCGCGGTGGAGGGCGTAGCCGCCGCCGGCTCGGGCGCCGACCCGGGCCAGGTGCGTGGTGCGGGAGCGGCCGGCGAGCACCCGGAAGGGCGCGGCGACGGCGTCGACGACGGCCTCGGGCGCCGACGACGGGGTCCCCGGGCCGTCGCTCGCCCGGCGGACGACCGCTCGGGCTCCGAGCCATCCGACGGCGGCGAGTCCGACGGCGAGGGCCACGCCGCGTGCGGTCCTGGACGTTCCCGGCATGGGGCGAGGCTAGGTGCGTCGCCCTCGGGACCCTCGCCGGGCCGCGGGGTAGCGTCCGCGGCCATGTCCCGACTGCTCGACACGGCCCAGGTCGCGGAGTTCTGCGCCCGCGGCTTCCTGGCGCTGCCCGCCGTCGTCCCCGACGAGGTCAACGAGGCCGCGCTCGAGGAGCTGGCCCGGATCGTGGCCACGTGGGGCACCCCGGAGCGCCCGAACGCGCCCTCCAGCGGCCAGCCCCTCGGGGAGCTGTACCCGGAGCCCTCCGCCATCGGCGCCGTCCTGCGCCTGCCCGAGGTCGCCGGCGCGCTCGAGTCGCTGCTCGGGCCCGAGCCGGTCTTCGACCACGACTTCGTCCACCTGAACCCGGCCGGCAGCCCGTTCGCGCAGCCGCTCCACCAGGACGCCATGGTCGACCCGACGACGGCCTTCGACGTGCAGCTCTTCTACTTCCCCCACGAGGTCGCGCCCGGTGGCGGCGGCACCGGCTTCGTGCCCGGCACGCACCTGCGCACCGTCCACGAGACCGACGTCGGCCGCTACCAGCACGTCGCCGGCCAGCGGCAGTGGCACGGCCCGGCCGGGTCCGTGCTGCTGTTCCACCAGGGGATGTGGCACCGGGGCACGGCGAACCCGTCGGACCGGGACCGGTGGATGTGGAAGATCCGGCTCAACCCGACGGTGCCCCAGGTGCGCCGCTGGGACACGAGCGACCTCGAGGCCATGCACAACGGCCCCGACGACCACACCTTCGCCCGGTTCCGCACCGACTCGGTCGGCGCGATCCTGCGCACCCGGGAGCCGTGGATGGGCGAGGCCGACTTCCGCCTCGAGCTGGCCAACCGGGCCCGCCTGTGGCGCTACCTGACCGACGACCTCGGCTACGACGTCGACTGGTACCTGACCCGATCCGAGGGTCGGGCCGGCCTGGCCCCGCGCGTGGCCGGGGCGTGAGGGGCCGAGCCGTGGACGCCGTCACCCAGCGCCAGCAGGTCCTGTTCCTCTACCTGGAGCACTCCGGCCTCGACGGCCGGGTCGTCGCCTGGTCGTTCCACGACGGAGCCGCCACCGGCGAGGACCTCGCCGTGGACGACGCCGGGACCCCGCCCTACCGCCGTGGGGTCGAGGCGCTGCGGGACGGCTGGCGGCTGCTCCAGGTCTCGGCGGTGCCCCAGCGGGTCCCGGGCGCCGAGCGGGTCACCGGACGCCTCGAGCACGAGGCCGTGTTCGAGCGCCTCGTCGACGTCACCGGCTGAGGGTGGAGACGTCGGGTCGGCGGTCCCGCCACGGGATGGCCGACTCGACCTGCGTGGCGACGCGCAGCAGCAGGCCGTCCTGGAACGGCCCGGCCACGACCTGGGCCCCGATCGGCAGGCCGGTGTCGGAGGCGTGGTGGACGGGCAGCGAGATGGCGGGCAGCCCGTTCATGTTGAACATCGACGTGTACGACACCGAGGCCAGGACCGTCATGGACGTGTCGGCGGGGGCGTCGGTGATCTCGCGCAGCACCTGGCCGGCCGGGTACGGCTGGATCGGCATCGTCGGGGTGACGAGCAGGTCGAAGTCGCGCCCCCACTGGGCGTTGACCGTCCGGCTCCAGCGCTGCAGGTCGGCCACGGCGCGGGTGTAGGTCAGGCTGTCCACGGCCTGGGCGTAGCCCCGGTTGGCGCGGTCGTTGGCCTGGACCCGGTCCCAGTCGAGGTCGTACTCGGCCATGCCCGCGTTCACGACGTGGACGAAGCCGGCGACGAAGGCCTCGGGGTGGGGTGCGAAGACGTGGTCGACCACCTCGTGGCCCGCGTCGACCAGGGCCCGGGCGCAGCGCTCGGCCGCGGCGACGCACTCGGGGTCGACCGGTCCGCCCAGCGGGGACTCGGTGTAGAGGCAGACGCGCAGCCGGCCGGGGTCGGCGCCGACCTCGTCGCGGAAGGGGCGCTCGGGCGCGGGCGCGTTCCACCAGGCGAGGGGGTCGGGCACGGCCAGCGCGTCGAGGGCGGCGGCCGTGTCGGACACGGTCCGGGTCACCACACCCTGGGTCGCCGCGCCCTCCCACGACACGGCCTCGTCCACGACGCGGCCGCGGGACGGCTTCAGCCCGACCAGGCCGGTGCAGGAGGCGGGGATGCGGATCGAGCCGCCGCCGTCGCTCGCGTGGGCGATGGCGAACAGGCCGCCGGCCACGGCCGAGGACGCCCCGCCCGAGGAGCCGCCGGACGTGCGGTCGAGGTCCCAGGGGTTCCGGGTGATGCCGTAGCGGTCGTTCTCGGTCGCGGTGACGGTGCCGAACTCGGGGGTGTTCGTCCGCCCGCACAGCACCATGCCCGCGTCGAGGAGGCGCTGCACGGGCAGCGACGTGTCGGTCCTCGGCGCGTCGTCGGCCCCGGTGGAGCCGTACGTCGCCGGCTGCCCGGCCACGTGGTAGAGGTCCTTGACCGGGATCGGCACGCCGTGCAGCGGGCCGACGCCCTCGGCGCCGACCCGGGCCAGGCGGGCGTCGGCGGCCCGGGCCGCGGTGAGGGCCTGGTCCTCGTCGAGCCAGACCACGGCGTTGAGGGCACCGTCCCGGGCGGCGATGCGGGCCAGGCTCGCCTCGGTCGCCTCCACCGAGGTGAGCACCCCGGCACGGATGGCCGCGGCGAGGTCGAGGGCGTTCGTGGCGTCGAGGTCGATGGTCACGGGCGTGGACGGTAGCGACGGGTGGGGGAGCGCGGGCTCAAGTCGCTTCCGCCTCGACCGATTGGTCCGGTCGAGGAGGGCGACATGGACCACCACCAGCTCGTGACCGGGCCCCAGACGACGCTCAGGGAGACCATGGAGCGCCTCGACCGCACGGGAGAGGGGACCTGCTTCGTCGTCGACGACCACGGCGTCCTCCTCGGCTCGGTGACCGACGGTGACCTCCGCCGTGCCCTGCTCCGGGATGCCTCGCTCGACGATCCGGTCTCGGAGGCCATGCACCGCACACCTCGGTCCGCGCCGGCCACCGCGGACGACCGGGAGCTGCTCCGCTTCTTCTCCTCGGGCGTCACGCACCTGCCCCTCCTCGACGAGCGTGGCGTCGTCGTCGACGTGGCCCGCCCGGAGCGACTCCGCCGGATCCCGCTCCTCGAGCCCAGCCTCGGCGCCGAGGAGCTCGCCAACCTCGCGACCTGCATCGAGTCGTCGTGGATCTCCTCGGTCGGCCCCTTCGTCGCCGAGTTCGAGGATGCCATCGCGACCCGCGTCGGCCTCGGGCACGCCCTCGCGACCTCCTCGGGCACCACGGCGCTGCACCTGGCCCTCGCCGGGCTCGGCATCGGTCCGGGGGACGAGGTCGTCGTTCCCTCGTTCACGTTCATGGCCACGGTCAACGCCGTCCTCCACGCCGGGGCGACGCCCGTCGTCGTCGACGTGGAGCCCGGGACCTGGACGATCGACCCCGAGGCGGTGCTCCGGGCGCTCACGCCGCGGACCCGGGCGATCGTCCCCGTCCACATCTACGGCATGGGCTGCGACATGGCGCTGCTGCGGGACATCGCCGACGCCCACGGCCTGCTCATCGTCGAGGACGCCGCCGAGGCCCTCGGCGGGACCCTCGACGGGGAGCCGCTCGGATCCTTCGGCGACGCCTCCACCTTCAGCTTCTTCGGGAACAAGATCATCTCGACCGGCGAGGGCGGGATGGTGCTGTTCCGGGACGAGGAGGCCGCAGGCCGAGCCAGGGTCCTGCGCGACCACGGCATGGCCCCCGGTCGGCGCTACTGGCACGACGTGGTCGGCTTCAACCACCGCATGACGAACCTGCAGGCAGCGATCGGTGTCGCCCAGATGGGCAAGCTCGACCGCTTCCTCGAGCGCCACTCCCGTCTCTTCGACGCGTACGACGCCCAGCTCGTCGACGTGCCCTTCCTCACGCCGCAGGACCACCGACGCCGACCGGGCGGCGCCCGGTGGCTCTACACCGTCCTGCTCGACGACGACCTCGGCATCGATCGGGACGAGCTGATCGACGCGCTCCGCACCGTGGGGATCGAGACGCGCCCCGCGTTCCACGCCGCCCACGAGATGCCGCTCTACGCGCCGTGGTGCGGCGCCGGCGGCTACCCGGTGTCCGACGACGTCGCCCGTCGGGGGGTCTCGCTGCCCACGTCGGTCAACCTCGAGGCCGACGACGTCGCAGCCGTCGTCGGCGCGGTCGAGGCCATCGTGGCCGCGGCCCGGCCACCGGTCGCAGCGCACACGGCACGATGACGGTCCTCGGCCTCGTGCCGGCTCGTGGCGGCTCGATCCGCGTGCCGGGCAAGAACCTCGCCGACGTCGGCGGCCGGAGCCTGGTGGAGCGTGCCGTCGAAGGTGCGCTGGCTGCCCGCCTCGTCGATCGGGTCGTGGTCTCCACCGACGACGAGGCCATCGCCTCCGTCGCTCGCGCCGCGGGTGCCGAGGTGCCGTTCCTGCGCCCGGCGTCCCTCGCGACGGCGACGGCCGGCGACCTCGAGGTGATCCGCCACGCCCTCGCCGAGCTCGACGGCGCCGAGCCCGACGCCGTGGCGCTGCTCCGGCCGACGGCGCCCTTCCGGCGGGTCGGCACGATCGACCTCGTCGTCGGCCGGCTCCTCGCCGAGCCCGACCACGTCGCGATCCGAACGGTGCGTCGGCTGCTCGGCGTCGACCATCCGGCGTGGGCGCTCCGAGAGGTCGACGGCCACGTGGGTCCCTACGTGCCGGGCACCCGGCTCGTCGAGGCGCCCCGCTCGCAGGATCTCCCTCGCGCCGTCGGCCTCGCAGGGGTCGTCGACGCCTACCGCACGTCGGCGCTGGCGCACGTGGACTCGTTGCTCGAGGTCCCCTTCGCCGTCGAGGAGGTGGACGAGCTCGAGGCGGTGGACGTGGACACCCTCCACGACCTGTTCGTCGCCCGGGCGCTCGCCGCGGCCGGCGCGGACCGCGTGGTCGGGACGGCCGGTCGCTCGCCGCGCCTCGTGGCGCCGTGAGGGCGCTCATCCCGGGACCCGGCGAACCGGCGGTGGTCGTCGCCGAGATCGGCGTGAACCACGACGGGGACGTGGCCAAGGGTCGTGAGCTGGTGCACGCCGCTGCCGAGGCCGGCGCCGACGCCGTCAAGCTCCAGTCCTTCACGCCCGAGGCGCTGGCCGCGCCCGACACCCCGCTGGTCGCCTACCAGGAGCGAGGCGGGATCGGATCGAGCCACCTGGACATGCTCCGCGCGCTCGCCCTCGACCTCGACGACCAGGCCGAGCTGCTCACCCTGGCGAGGACGCTTGGTCTCGGCGCGATCTCGACCCCCTACGACGTCGCGGCAGCGCGAGCGCTGGGCGAGCTCGGCGTGGACGCGGTCAAGACGGCCTCGGCGGACGTGGTCGACCTGCCCCTCCAGGAGGCGGTCGCCTCGCTCGGCCTGCCCACCATGCTCGCGACCGGCATGGCGACCCTGGGCGAGATCGAGGCCGCCCTCGTGCCCCACCGCGACGCCTCGACGGTCCTGCTCCACTGCGTGTCGGCGTACCCGGCGCCGGACACCTCGCTGCACCTGCGTGCCCTGCCGACGTTGGCCGCGGCGTTCGGACGGCCCGTCGGCTTCTCCGACCACAGCGTCGACCCGGCCGCAGCGACGGTGGCGCTGGCCCTCGGGGCGGTCGTGTTCGAGCGCCACCTCACGCTCGACCGGAGCGCCGAGGGGCCCGATCACCGTGCGTCGTCGGAGCCCGAGGAGCTCGCCGCCTACGTGGCCGCCATCCGTCGCGCGGAGCTCCAGCTCGGCTCGTCCGTCGTCGGCCCACAGCCGGTCGAGGCCGAGATGGCAGCGGTGTCCCGCAAGAGCCTCGTCCTGGCTCGCGACGTCCCGGCCGGCCGGGTGCTGGGCCGGGACGACCTCACCACGCGGCGGCCCGGGCTGGGCATCTCGCCCCTCCTCGTCGACGAGGTCGTCGGGCGCCCGACCCGCAGGGACCTGGCAGCCGGCCACCGGCTCGGCTGGGGGGACCTGGCGTGAGCGAGACCCCCGTCGTGCTCTCGACCGGCACCCTCCGGGGCGCCCCGGCCCCGGACCTCGCCGAGCCGCTGCTCGCCGCAGGCGCCGAGGGCATCGAGCTCTCGGCAGGCGACTGGGCGCCGGACCTCGCGCAGCGGGTGCGGGCGCTGGCGTCCGAGGTGCCGGTGAACCTGCACAACTACTTCCCGCCGCCACCGACGCCGTTCGCCCTGAACCTCGCGTCGTCCGATCCGGTCGTGGCCGATGCCTCGGTGGCGCACGTACGCGCTGCACTCGCCCTCTCGGCCGCGATCGGCGCGCCGGACTACGGGGTCCATGCCGGGTTCCTGGTCGACCCCCCTGCGGACCAGCTCGGTCGTCCGCTCGGCCCGCTCCCGGTGGCCGACCGCGACGAGGGGCTGGCCCGCTTCACCGAGCGCGTCCGCTCCCTGGCCGCCGAGGCCGCCGACCTCGGGGTCGCGCTGTGGATCGAGAACAACGTGCTGTCGAGGGCGAACCTGGCCCGATTCGGGACGGACCCGCTCCTGTGCACGACCCCCCGGGAGTGCGCCGAGGTCCTCGCCGAGCTGGAGGGCGGCGTGGGGCTCCTCCTCGACGTGGCCCACGCCAAGGTCTCGGGGGCGACGCTCGGGTTCGACCCCCACGACTTCGCTGCGACCTGCGAGTCCTGGATCCGGGCGTACCACCTGTCCGACAACGACGGGAGCGCCGACAGCAACGGCCCGGTTCGCCGGTCCTCCTGGTTCTGGCCCGTGCTCCAGCCCGGGGCGGCCCGCATCACCCTCGAGGTGACCGGTCTGGAGGCCGACGCGTACGTGGCGCAGGCGACCCTCGTGCGCGAGGTCCTCGGCGCTGGAGCCTGAAGGACGAGCAGCGCCTCAGGTGCGGATCAGGTCGCTGAGCGACCGGTACGTCCCGCCGGCGGCGGTGATCACGCTGTCCCGGACGGCGCTGGTGACGCGCATGCCCCTGTCGGTCAGCTGGTCGAAGTACTCGGCGAAGGACGGGGTGTGGTCCAGCTCGTAGAAGGGCACGGCGGCGAGCTCGTCGACGGGTCGCCGGAGGTTCGACTGCAGGAGCTCCATCGTCGCGTGCGGGTGGTCGAGGACGAACAGATCCTCGTGGTCGGCGAGGGCTGCGAGGTCGTCACGTATGCGGGCCCGCAGGTCCTCGTCGAGGTCGTAGTAGTGGCGGCCGTCCTGCTGCTCGATGCCGAGGTAGACGACCTCCTCGGCACCCATCAGGGCCGCGAGGTGGGTGGCGGCCAAGGCGACGTTGCGGAACGTGAGCACCGTCGGGACCGGCGCCTCCAGGCGTTCGGGGAGCCTGGTCCCCGACACGAAGTCCGCCCGTCGCAGGCAGATGGTCTGGTGGAACAGCGGGGGCTCGTAGCGCGGTCGGATGTGCAGGGCCGTCGTGTCGTCGCAGGCCGACAGCGCCAGCATCACCTCAGACGGGTACGCCGACAGGAAGTAGGTCGGTTCGTGCACGTAGAAGGTCCGGTTGACGCCGATGGTGACCTGGTCGGCGAGCCACGAGAGCACGTCGTCCCCCAGGCGGCCGAGCTGGGGTCCCGAGCCGAGCACGACGATCCGACGATCCTGGTGGGCGCCGTTGAGGGCCAGCGCATGGCTCGTGTTCTGCTCGAGCGAGATCTCCACGGTCCCTCCCGACGACGTCGGACGACGCGACCGTAGCGACGCCGTCACCACCCGTCGGCGATCCAGGGCGCTCAGACGCCGGCGACGAGCGCGGCCGCCAGGTCCTCGACGGCCGCATCGGCAGGGGCCCCGGACCTCCGGGCCAGCACCAGGCGGCGGTCGAGGAGGCGCCGGCGCACGACCTGGAGGTCGCCGACGGGGCCGAGGCCGGCCACGGGGAGCACCGTCCAGCCCACACCGAGCCGGACCATCTCGCGCAGCACCTCGGGCTGGTGCGACTCCGCCACGACCTCGATCCTGGCTCCGAGGCGACCGAGGGCGTCGGCGATGACGGCCCGGGTGTGGGAGCCCTCGGGGAACACGACCCAGGGGCCCCAGGTGGCGGGCGCACCGACCTCGGCCTCCCCCGGGGCCAGGACCGCGAGCGGATCGTCGAGGAGGTGGCGGACCTCGATGCCCTCGGACCGCCCGTCCGGGTCCACGCACACGACGAGGTCGAGGTCGGCCGACGCCAGCCGCCGGAGCAGCTCGCCCGAGGGCCCGACCCGCAGGCGCAGCGTGAGATCGGGGTGCGCCCGCCGGTGGTCGCGGAGCACGTCTCGGAAGTGGTGGGTGGCGGCGGCGTCGATCATCCCGAGCCGGATCGTCCCGGTGCGGCCGTCACGTCGTCGACGGGCCCACCGGGCGAGGTCATCGGTCGCGGCCACGACCGCCTCGGCGTAGCGCAGGACCTCGGCGTGGTCCCGGGTCGGCACCCGACGGCGGCCGTCCCGCTCGAACAGCTCGAGTCCGACCCGGCGCTCGAGCTCGGCCAGACCCTGGGACAGCGCCGACGGCGTCACGCCGAGCGATGCAGCGGCCTCGGCCCAGGTGTCCGCCCGAGACGTCGCGACCAGGTACTCGAGCTGCTGGGTGGTCACCTGCACGTCGCGACAATAGTTCAGTGATGCTTCACAACTGACGACAGATGGCCAGCGAACCCTTACGTTGCTGCCCATGACCGCACGTGACATCGCACCCGCCACCGGCAAGCTGGGCGTCCTGCTCCCGGGCCTCGGGGCCGTCGCCTCGACCTTCATCGCCGGCGTCCTCCAGGCCCGCAGGTCGGGCCAGGCGCCCATCGGGTCCCTGTCGCAGATGGCGCACATCCGCCTCGGGGAGCGGGAGGAGGGGCGCAACCCCCTCATCAAGGACTTCGTGCCCCTGGCCTCCCTCGACGACCTCGTCTTCGGCGCCTGGGACCCCATCTCGCCCAACGCCCTCGAGGCGGCGCGCACCGCCGGCGTGCTCGAGGAGCGCGACCTCGCCCCGATCTCCTCCGAGATGGAGGGCATCGTGGCCATGGACGCGGTGTTCGACCAGGACTGGGTCAAGAAGCTCGACGGCACCCGGGTCAAGACCGGTGCGTCCAAGATGGCCCTCGCCGAGCAGCTCATCGCCGACATCGAGCGGTTCCGCACCGAGAACGGCTGCGACCGCCTCGTGATGGTGTGGTGCGCGTCGACCGAGGCGTACCGCGACGTCACCGACGTCCACCAGAGCGTCGAGGCCTTCGAGCAGGGCCTGCGCGACAGCGACCCGCTGATCAGCCCGAGCCAGATCTACGCGTACGCCGCGCTGGTCTCCGGCGTCCCCTTCGCCAACGGCGCCCCGAACATCTCCACGGACCTGCCGTGCATGCTCGAGCTCGCCGAGCGCGAGGGCGTGCCCATGGGCGGCAAGGACTTCAAGACCGGTCAGACGCTGATGAAGACCATCC
>CAZCEZ010000077.1:0-4948 GCA_964497795.1 uncultured Acidimicrobiaceae bacterium
GACTGGGGCTTCGCCGGCGACTACGTCGAGGCCATGTGGCTCATGCTCCAGCAGGACGAGGCCGACGACTACGTCGTGTCGACCGGCGAGACCCACGAGGTCCGGGAGCTCGTGAAGCTGGCCTTCGAGCACGTCGGCAAGAACTACGAGGACCACGTCGTCATCGACGAGCGCTTCTACCGCCCGGCCGAGGTCGACCTGCTCATCGGCGACTGCACCAAGGCCCAGCAGAAGCTCGGGTGGAAGCCCAAGACGAGCTTCCCCGAGCTCGTGGCCATGATGGTCGACGCCGACATCAAGCTGCTCGAGGGCGGCCTCCGGAGCATCTCGAGCTGAGGTCGTGATCGACCCCGACGAGCGAGCAGAGCGCCAGCGGCGCTCGTCGGCAGGCCGGCGAGCGGAGCGAGCGGCCGCATGATCACGGTCCTGTGCGGCGGCGTCGGCGCCGCCCGGTTCCTGCGCGGCGCGGTCCGCGCCGTCGACCCGTCCACGGTCACCGCCGTGGTCAACGTCGCCGACGACACCGAGCTGCACGGCCTGCACATCAGCCCCGACCTCGACACCGTCACCTACACCCTCGCCGGGGCGATCGACCCGGAGCGGGGCTGGGGGCTGCGCGACGAGACGTGGCACGCCATGGCCATGTTCGAGCGCTACGGCGAGCCGTCGTGGTTCAACCTGGGCGACCGGGACCTGGCCACCCACGTGGTCCGGACCCGGCGCCTGCGCGACGGCGAGCCGCTGTCGGTCGTCACCGACCACCTGGCCAGGGCCTGGGGGCTCCGCTGCCGGATCACCCCCGTCACCGACGACCGGGTCCGCACCGTCGTGGAGACCGCCGAGGGCGACCTCGGGTTCCAGGAGTACTTCGTCGGGCGCCGCCACGACGTCCCGATCACCGGCGTCCGCTTCACCGGCGCCGAGCAGGCCGCCCCGGCACCGGGCGTGCTCGAGGCCCTCGCGGACAGCGACGTGGTCGTGCTCGCCCCGTCGAACCCGATCGTGTCCATCGGGCCGGTGCTGGCCGTGCCCGGCGTGCGGGACGCCCTCGCCCGGCGACGGGACTCGGTCGTGGCCGTGTCCCCCATCGTGGGGGGCGCCGCGCTCAAGGGGCCCGCCGCCCGCATGCTCGTCGAGCTCGGGCACGAGGCCAGCGCCCTGGGCGTGGCCCGGCTGCTGGCCGACGTGGTCGGCACCTTCGTCGTCGACGACGTCGACGCCGCCCTCGCACCGACGATCGAGGCCCTCGGGGTCCGGTGCAAGGTGACCGACACGATCATGGACGAGATCGGCGCGGCGACCGCCCTGGCCGGGGTCTGCCTCGGGCTCTGAGCCACCTGGCACGCTGGCACCCGTGACCACCACCACCGCGACCCGATGACGGTCTCCCCACCCCCCGCCCCGGGCGAGCTCCGGATCCTGCCCGTGCGCGGGATCGGCGAGATCGGCGTCGGCGACGACCTCGGCGGCCTCGTGGCCGAGGCCTGCGCCGCGGACCCGGCCACGGCCCTCGTCGACGGCGACGTCCTCGTCGTCACCCAGAAGGTCGTCTCCAAGGCCGAGGGGATGATCGAGGACATCGACCCCGACGACCCCCGGGGCCACAAGGCCATCGTGGAGCGGGAGTCGGTGCGGATCCTGCGCCGCAGGGGCGACCTGATCATCGCCGAGACCCGCCACGGCTTCGTGTGCGCCAACGCCGGCATCGACCTGTCCAACATCGAGGCGGGCAAGGCCGCCCTGCTCCCCGTGGACTCCGACCGCTCGGCCCGACGCATCCGGGACGCCATCCGCCACCGGTTCGGCGTGACGGTGGCCGTGATCGTGTCTGACACCTTCGGTCGACCCTGGCGGCGGGGGCTCACCGACGTGGCCATCGGCTGCGCCGGCATCCGGCCCATCGCCGACCTGCGGGGCTCGACGGACTCCCTCGGGCGGGAGCTCCAGGTGACCGAGGTGTGCATCGTGGACGAGCTGGCCGCGGCCGCCGACCTCGTGTGCGGCAAGGCGTCGGGCGTCCCGGTCGCCATCTGCCGGGGCGTCGACCCGTTCTGGCTCGACGACGGGCCCGACGCCGGGTCGGTCGCCGACCTGGTCCGCCACCCGAGCGAGGACCTGTTCCGGTGAGCGCCACCCCGAACCGCCGGTTCGACGACGTCCACGAGCCACGGCCGTGCCTGTCGGTCGTGATGCCGGCCTTCGACGAGGAGGCCACCGTCGCCGCCGCGATCGAGGCCGTGCTGGCGTCGCCGTGGGTCGGCGAGCTCGTCGTGGTCGACGACGCCAGCCGCGACCGGACCGGGGCCATCCTGGACGACCTGGTCGGGACCGACCCCCGGATCCACGTCCACCACCACCCCGTCAACCGGGGCAAGGGCGCAGCCCTCCGGACCGGCTTCGCGCACTGCACGCTCGACCACGTCGTGGTCCAGGACGCCGACCTCGAGTACGACCCGGCCGAGTACCCCAAGCTGCTCGCACCGCTGCTCGACGGGAGCGCGGACGTGGTCTACGGCTCCCGGTTCGCCGGCGGCGAGTCGCACCGGGTCCTGTACTTCTGGCACTCGGTGGGCAACAAGGTCCTGACGCTGGCCTCGAACATGGTCACCAACCTGAACCTGACCGACATGGAGACCTGCTACAAGGCGTTCCGTCGGGAGCTGATCCAGTCGGTCACGATCTCCGAGGACCGCTTCGGCTTCGAGCCCGAGATCACCGCCAAGCTCGCCCGGCGTCGGGCCCGCTTCTACGAGGTCGGCATCTCCTACGACGGCCGGACCTACGAGGAGGGCAAGAAGATCGGCTGGCGCGACGGCGTGCGGGCCGTCGTCTGCATCCTCCGCTACGGGCTGCTGGGCCGGGACTGACCTGCGAGGGCGGGGCCGCGCTCAGGTCCGGCTCGCCCCGACGGTCAGGGAGAGCCCGTCGGCGAGCGTGGTCCACGACGACCAGCCGAGCAGCGCCCTCGCCCCGGACGGGTCGACGGAGACGTCCCCGGGCTCGCCCGGTCGGGCCGGACCCGGTACCGGGGCGACGTCGACGCCGCAGGCCTCGGCCACGGCGGCCCGCAGGTCGGCGACGGACGTCGCGACGCCCGTGCCGATCTCGACGACCTCGGCTGCGGGTGCGGCGACGTCCCGCTCCACGGCGCGCACGAGGGCGTCGACGGCGTCGTCGACGTGGAGGAGGTCGCGGGTCTGGCGACCGTCGCCGTGGACCACGCACGCCTCGCCGGCCAGGCAGCGGGCCACGAACGTGGCGACCACGCTCGACTCGGTGGCCGGGGTCTGCCGCGGCCCGTAGACGGTCGGCGCGACCAGCGTGGTCGACGCGACCCCGTGGACCTCGGCGTAGGCGGCGAGGTACTCGTGCACGGCGCGGTCGGGGATCCCGCGGACCGGGTCGGCCTGGGCGCGCGCCCCGGCCAGGCGGACCACCGACCGGGTGCCGGCCCGGCGGGCGCCCTCGAGCACCCGCACGGCCGCGCCGAGGGCGCGGGCGGCGTCGGCGGCGGGGTCGCGCCCGGCCTTGCCCGTCGGGCTGGCCAGGTGGACCACCACCTCGGGCTCGCGCCGGGCGAGCAGGTCGCCCAGGGCCGCGTCGGCGACGTCGGCCTGGTGGATCTTGAGGCGGCCCTCGCCGTCGAGCCTGGCCGCCTCGCGGGCCGGCCCGAGGTTGGCGAGCCCGCCGGTGCTCAGGTCGTCGACGACGTCGACGTGGTGGCCGCCGGCCAGGAGCCGGTCGACGAGGGTCGAGCCGACGAAGCCGGCGCCCCCGGTGACGAGGACCCGCACCGCGACGTCGAGTCCCCTCGTGCCTCAGGCCTCGTCGGGCACCCGCTGCGCGGTCAGGCGCGCACCGGCCTCGAGCTCGACGTCGGCCCCGACCACGGACAGGTCGAGGAGCTCGGCACCCTCGCCGACGACGGCGCGGGGTCCGACCACGGAGCGGTGCACCCTGGCGCCCGGCCCGATGCGGGCTCCCTGGAGGACGACCGCCTCGGTGAGGGTCGCGTCCTCGGCCACCGTGCACCCGGGGCCGATGACCGAGCGCTCGACGTGGGCCGTGGCGGCCACGGTCGCCTCGGCGTGGATGTCGGAGTCGGGCTGGTCGTCGCCCTCGGCCAGCAGGTCGAGGTTCGCCTGGAGGTACGTCTCGGGCGTGCCGGCGTCCAGCCAGTAGGCGTTGCCGTCGAGGGCGTAGAGCCCGCCGTCGGCGACGATGGCCGGGAACGTCTCGCGCTCCACGGAGACCTTGCGGCCCTCCGGGATGCGGGCGAGCACCGAGGGCTCGAGCACGTAGGTGCCGGCGTTGATGGCGTTGGAGGGAGCCTCGTCCCGCTCCGGCTTCTCGATGAAGGCCTCGACCTGACCGGCGACGTCGGTGACGACCACGCCGTAGCGGGAGGGGTCCTCGACGGTGTGGAGCGCGATGGTGCCCTCGGCGCCGGAGGCGTCGTGGAAGCGGATGAGGCGCGTGACGTCGAGGTCGGTGAGGACGTCGCCGTTCACGACCACGAAGCGCTCGTCGATGCCGGCCTCGGTGGCGGCGAAGCGGATGGCGCCGGCCGTGTCGAGGGGCTCGTCCTCCACCGCGTAGGTCATCGTCACGCCGGCGCAGGTCCCGTCGGGGTAGGCCTCGAGGAACGTGTCGGGCTTGTAGCCCAGCGACAGCACCGCCTCGGTCACGCCGTGGGCGGCGAGGTGGGCCACGACCCGCTCGACCATGGGCACGTGGCCCACGGGCAGCAGGTTCTTCGGGGTGGTGAGCGTGAGGGGGCGCAGGCGCGTGCCGAAGCCGCCCACGAGGACGACGGCCTTCACCGGTCGGAGGCGTCGGTCGTGTCGGTCGCGTCGTCGTCGGCCGGCTCGTCGGCCGGCTCGTCGACCGGGGCCTCCGCGTCCGGGGCGTCCTCGGTCGCGTCGCCCTCGGTCGCGTCGCCCTCGGT
>CAZCEZ010000077.1:5048-16992 GCA_964497795.1 uncultured Acidimicrobiaceae bacterium
GCGTCGCCCTCGGTGGCGTCGTCGTCGGTCGACACGCCCTCGCCACCGATGTCGGTGAGGTCCTCGCCCTCGGGGACCTCGATGTCCTCGGGGTCGACGCCGAGGTCGGAGCCGACGCCGGCGAGGCCGGAGGTGGACGGGGGCGCCGGGATGTCCGCGCCCTCGGGGGCGAAGGCGAGCGTGAAGACCTGGCCGTCGCGGAGGAAGCGGATGTCGCCGATGTCCTCGGTCAGCAGCGTCGTGGGGTCCTCGCCGGCGAGGGCGTCGGCGCCGGAGTCCCAGATCGCGACCTGGACGACGGGCTCGCCGTCGAGGCCCTCGCAGGTGTCCTCGCCCTCGGTGTAGGTCTGCCCGCCGGGCACGCCGAGGGCGTCGTCGGTGACGTCGTCGCCACCGCCCAGGGCCGTGGCGGCGTCCGCGAGCCAGTTGTCGATCGTGGCGTTCTCGCCCGACCGGGCCGTGGAGAACGGGTGGATGTGGATCAGCCCGTCGCCGTGGGTGTGGGTGCCGCCGTTCTGGGGCGCCGTGAACTCCGGCAGGTCGGGCAGGAACTCGTCGCACACGTAGAACCCGTAGGACGAGTGCCAGTGGTCGTCGAACGCCAGAGGCGCCTCGAGCGCCTCCGCCGAGCGGTTGTCGCGGGCGTAGACCACGAGCAGCGTGCCCAGGATCACGACGACGGCCAGCGCGGACGGGAACACGACGTTCCGCTCACCGGCGCTGCGTGCCCGGCCGCCACCCGCCTTCGCGGCGCGCGCGACCTTCTTGGAGGATGAGGCCTTACCCATAGCGGGCCGAGGCTACCGGAGGGCCCGCAGCGACGAGTAAGCGGCGACCAGCCCCTCGGCGGTGCGCTCCGCCGTGAAGGTCGCGGCGCGGGCCGTCCCGTCGGCCACCATGCGGCCCCGCCACTCCTCGTCCTCGAGGATCCGGTGGAGCTCGACGGCGAGCTGCGCGGCGTCCCCGGGCGGGACGACGGCGGCCGCGCCCCGCACCAGGTCGACGGCGGCACCGGCGTCGGCGACGACCACGGGCACCCCCGACGCCATCGCCTCGAGGACGACCTCGGCCGCCCCGCCGTACACGGCGGGGTGGACCACGGCGGCCGCGTGCTCGACGAGCGCGACCCGCACGGACTCGCGCACGTCGTGGAGGCGGACGACGCAGTGGTCGAGGCCGGCCTCGGCGATCTCGGCCCGGAGCCTCGTCTCGGCGCGCCCGGGCTCCCCGAGCAGCACGAGCGTGGTCTCGGGGTGCCGGGACGCCAGGTACCGCATGGCGCGGACCGCGACGACCTGCTCCTCGTGGGCGTGGGTGGGCGCGGGCAGCAGCACGAAGCGGCCGATGATCCCGGTCACGGCCCGCACCGTGTCGATGGGCGCCGCCTCGCCGTGCGCGGGCAGCGGCCACGGGACCACGTGGATCCGCTCGGCCGGGGCCCCGAACCGGGTGACGAGGCGGTCCCGCAGGAACGGCGACGGGACCACGACGGCGTCGGCGCCGGCCACGGCGGCGGGCACCACCCGACGGGCCAGGGCGGCGGCGACGGGGCCGACGGCACCGGGCTGCTCGATCGGGGCGAGGTCGTCGATCGACACGACCCGGGAGACGCCCGGCACGCCCACGGCCGGCGGGCCGCCGGCGTGGTGGAGGGCGTCGAGGCCCAGGGTCGTGACCTGGTGGCGCAGCCAGGTCCGGGCCAGGCCGGCCCGCACCACGGCGGACCCGGTCGGCACGGGCGTGGTCCGCGAGGCGAGACCGGCCAGCTCCGGTGCGGCCGACACGAGGTCGGCCGGGCCGAGGAGCACCGGCTCCAGGCCCGGCAGGCGGCCGGCGGCCCGCTCGCGGGCCAGGACCCGGAGGGCCTCGGTGAGGGCGTGCGCGGCGCCCGCGGCCGGGTCGGGTGCCAGGCCGGTCAGGTCGATGCCGATCCGCAGGTCGCTCACCGGACCACCTCCCGGTAGCCGGCGGCGGCGGCCTCGGCGGCCCCGGCCCACGTGCGGGTCGCGGCCCGGGCCCGGCCGGCGGCGGCGAGCCGCTCCCGGTGCCCGGGGTCGTCGAGCAGCGCGGCGAGGGCACCGGCGATGGCGTCGACGTCGGTCGGGTCGACGGCGACGCCGGCGCCGCCGGCGACCAGCTCCTCGGTCGCGGTCCCCGCCGAGGTCACGACGGGGCAGCCCAGGGCCATCGACTCGAGCACGGGCAGTCCGTACCCCTCCAGCAGGCTCGGGTAGCACGAGGCGGTCGCGCCGGCGTACAGGGCGTCACGGGTCGCAGCGTCCACGAAGCCCGTCATCGACACGTTGCCCGGGAGCCTTGACCCGTCGGGCAGCTCGCCCCAGCCGTCGGGGCCGATGAGCACGAGGCGGGCGTCGTCGCGCCCGAGTCGGCGCCACGCCTCCACGAGGCGGGGCAGGTTCTTGCGGGGCTCGAGCGTGCCCACGCACACCACGTAGGGCCCCTCCAGGCCGTGGCGGGCCCGGGCCGCGGCCACCTCCGCGGGCGAGGGGTCGCCGACCGAGCACCCCCAGGGCACGTGCCGGATCCGCGCCCGCTCGATCCCGTGGGCCTCGCAGTCGGCGGCCGTGGCCAGGCTCGGCACCTGGACCTGGTCGGCGTGGTCCCGCACGAGGTGCAGGGCACGGCGGAGGAACCGCCGCCCCTGGGCCGTGAAGAGCCCGGGCAGGTGGAGGAAGGCGAGGTCGTGGACGGTGACGACCAGGGGGGCCCGGGTGCCGGGGACGGCGCCGCCCACCGCGTGGCAGACGTCCACCGGCCCCGTGGCCCGCTCGATCCGGGGTCGCCGCAGCGCGTGCCACGCCTCGTACAGCAGCGGGCGGGGCAGGGGCAGCGAGGCGACGGGCACGGCGGGACGCCACGGCTCGGCCGGCGGACCGGCGTGGCGGGCCGACACGCCGACCACCGACACGTCGTCGCGCGCATCGAGGGCGGCGGCCAGGTCGAGGGCCGAGCGGGCCGTGCCGCCGGGGACGTCGTGCCAGCACTGCTCGAGGGGCACGGCGACGCGCAGCGTGTCGGTCGGGGACGGCACGGCGGCGAGTCTCCCACGCCGCGCCCGGGCCGCCGGGGCGTCCCGGTCGGGCCAGCGGACCCCGGGGCGGGCCCTGGGGGCGGGCCCGGGGCCGTTGGTACGGTGCCCGCGATGTCGACCCCCCGAGCCCCCCGCGCCCGCCGGCGCGACCGGTGATGCGGGTCCTGCTCGACGCCCGGGCCCTGCCCGCGCACCGCCTCGGCGTCGCCCAGTACGTGCTCCGCCTGGTCGAGCACGTGGCTCCCCGGTGCGAGCTCGAGGTGCTGGCCAAGCCCCGGGACGCCGCCGAGCTGGCCGAGCTCGGCGCCCGGGTCCACGAGGCCCGGGACCTGCCCCGCCCGCTCCGCCTGGCTGCCGAGGCCACCGTCGACGGCCTGCTCGCCCGGCGCCACGCCCCCGACGTGTTCCACGGCATCCACTACTCGCTGCCGCCCCTGCTCGGCGTGCCGTCGACGGTGACGTTCCACGACGCGACGATGCTGACCATGCCCGAGGTGCACGAGGCGGCCAAGGTCCGCTGGTTCCGCCACGCCATCCCGTCGGGCGTGCGCCGGGCCGACCGGGTCGTGTGCGTGTCCGAGGCGACCCGACGGGGGGCGATCGACGCGGCCGGGGCCGACCCTGGCCGCACCCACGTGGTGCCCCTCGGCGTCGACCACGACCGCTACCACCCGGGCGCCGGTGACCCGGCCCTGGCCGCGGCGGTCGTCGAGGGCCCCTACGTGCTCGGCGTCGGCGCCATCGAGCCCCGCAAGGACCACCCGACCCTGGTCCGGGCCTTCGAGGCGGTGGCCGCCGAGGTCCCCCACTCCCTCGTGCTCGCCGGACCCGACGCCTGGGGTGCCGACGCCCTCGACGCCGTCCTCGCCGCCAGCCCGGTCGCGGACCGGGTCGTGCGGGCCGGCTGGGTCGACGAGGACACCAAGACCGCGCTGTACGCGGGCGCCGACGCCTTCGCCTACCCGTCGCTGGCCGAGGGCTTCGGCCTGCCCGTCCTCGAGGCGCTGGCCTGCGGCACGCCCACGGTCACGACGACCGGCTCGGCCTGCGAGGAGGTGGCGGGCGACGCCGCACTGCTCGTCGCCCCCGGCGACGTCGCCGGCCTGGCCGACGCGCTGCGCACGATCCTGCTCGGCGACGCCGCCCGGCTCCGCGACGCCGGCCCCGAGCGCGCCGCGTCGTTCACCTGGGACGCCTGCGCCGAGGGGCACCTGGAGGTGTGGGGGTGGGCGTGCGCGTGACCGCCGTGGTCGTCGACTACGACTCGGCGCCGGACCTGTACGACTGCCTCGACGCGCTCCGGGCCCAGGACCACCCCGTGGACCTGGTCGTGGTCGACAACGGCTCGACCGACGGGAGCCCCGACGTCGTGCGGGCCATGGACGACGTGACGCTGATCGAGGCCGGGACCAACCTCGGCTTCGGCGCCGCCGTCAACCTGGCCGTGGAGACCCTCGAGCCCGAGGGCGCCCTGCTGCTGGTGAACCCCGACGCCTTCCTCGCCCCCGACGCCGTGGCCCGGATGGTGGAGACGCTCACGGGCCACGAGGGGTGCGCCGCGGTCGGGCCGATGGTGCGGAACCCCGACGGCTCCATCCAGCCCTCGAAGCGGTCCTTCCCCACGTGGAGCCAGGCCGCGGCCCACGCGACCGTCGGCGTGTTCTGGCCCGACAACCCCGCGACGCGGGCCTACGTGTGCGCGGACGTACCCGACGACGAGCCGACCGCCGTGGGCTGGCTGTCGGCCTCGGTCCTGCTGCTGCGCGTCGAGGTGTTCCGCGCCGTCGGCATGTTCGACCCGCGCTTCTTCTTCTACGTCGAGGACCTCGACCTGTGCCGGCGCCTCGCCGACGCCCGCCACGACATGCTGTACGAGCCCCGTGCCGTGGCCACCCACGCGTGGGGCGGCAGCACCCGGAACCCGGTCCGCCAGCTGTGGCAGCACCACTCGAACCTGTTCCGCTACTGGCGCAAGTACCAGCGGGGCTGGCGGGTCGTCACCTACCCGGCCGTGATCGTGGGCCTCGCGCTGCGCTTCGCCCTGCTGTGGCTGCGCATCCGGCTCCTGGGCAAGCGGCTCCCGGCCCACCACCGGACCCGACCCGGACGCGACACGGCGCCCCGCCCCTGACGGGACGGGGCGCCGCGACGGCGTCGTCGACCTACTCGCCGGCCCAGTTGGGCTCGCGCTTCTCGGCGAAGGCGATGGAGCCCTCGATCGAGTCCTTCGAGGTGAAGATCTTGCCGGCGAGGGGGCCCTGCTCGGCCCAGCCCTCCTCCTCGGTGCGACCCACCGAGTTGCGGATCATCTGCTTCGACGCGGCGATGGACAGCGGCGCGTTCTTCGCGATGGTCTCGGCCAGGCCGACGGCCACGTCCACGATCTCGTCGCGGGGCGCGACCCGGGAGACCAGGCCGTAGGCCTTGGCGTCGGCGGCGCCGATGGGGTCACCGGTCAGGGCGAGCTCCATGGCCACGGCGTAGGGCAGGCGGGCCGGCATCCGGATGAGGGCGCCGCCGGCTGCGAGCAGGCCGCGCTTGACCTCGGGGACGCCGAAGGAGGCGTCGTCGGAGGCGACGAGCAGGTCGCACACGAGGGCGATCTCGAAGCCGCCGGCGAACACCGGGCCGTGCACGGCGCCGATGAGGGGCTTGGTGCAGCCGTTCTGGAAGATCGGGCCGAGGGCGGCGGGCGGGCCCTTGGTCGCGAACTCCTTCAGGTCCATGCCGGCGCAGAAGTTCTTGCCGTTGGCGGCGAGCACGCCGGCGGTGAGGTCGTCGGAGGTGTCGAGCTCCTCGAGCGCGGCGGCCAGCGAGTCGGCGAGCTCGGAGTTCAGGGCGTTGCGCTGGTCGGGCCGGTTCAGGGTCATGACCAGGACGCGCCCTCGGCGCTCGGTCAGCAGGACGTCTTCGGACACGGGTTGCTCCTCGATCGGGTAACAGGCGTTGCCAACCTAGGGCGGGTGTCCGCCGGGCGGCCAATGACCCGCCCGGGCCCGTCCGGCGCGCTCAGATCGTGGCCCGGAAGTGCTCGGCGGTGCGCGCCAAGCCCTCCCGGAGGGCGACCGTCGGCTCCCAGCCGAGCAGCTCGCGGGCCTTGGTGATGTCGGGCTTGCGCTGCATCGGGTCGTCCACGGGGAGGGGCTCGTGGACGATCTCGGAGGACGAGCCGGTGACCTCGACGACGAGCTCGGCCAGCTCGGCGATCGTGAACTCGCCCGGGTTGCCGATGTTGATCGGGCCGATCTGGTCGCTGTCCAGCAGGGCGAGGAAGCCGCGCACCTCGTCCTCGACGTAGCAGAAGGACCGGGTCTGGCTGCCGTCGCCGTAGATGGTGATGGGCTCGCCGCGCAGGGCCTGCACGAGGAAGTTCGACACGACCCGGCCGTCGGAGGGGCGCATCCGCGGGCCGTAGGGGTTGAAGATGCGCACGATGCGGACGTCGAGCCCGTGGTGGGTGTGGTACGCCATCGTGATCGCCTCGGCGAAGCGCTTGGCCTCGTCGTAGACGCCGCGGGGACCGATGGGGTTGACGTGACCCCAGTACTCCTCGGTCTGGGGGTGGACCTGCGGGTCGCCGTACACCTCGGAGGTGGAGGCGATGAAGAACCGCGCCCCCTTCTCCTTGGCCAGGCCCAGGCCGTTGTGGGTACCGAGGCTGCCGACCTTCAGGGTCTGGATCGGCATCTCCAGGTAGTCCTTGGGCGAGGCCGGCGAGGCGAAGTGCAGCACGGCGTCGACCTCGCCCGGGACCCAGATGAAGGTCGACACGTCGTGCTCGACGAAGGTGAAGCCGGGCCGGGCGAAGAGGTGCTCGATGTTGGCCACGTTGCCGGTGACCAGGTTGTCGATGGCGACGACCTCGTCACCCCGGGCCAGCAGGGCGTCGCACAGGTGCGACCCGAGGAAGCCGGCCCCGCCGGTGACGACTATGCGTGACATTCCAGATGATCCCTTCGGAGCGGTCGGCGTCGGGCGCGCGCCGGCAAGCCCTCCGAGCAGCCGACACGGCTCCGGCGGAGCCGGAGACCACCCTGCACCTAGGTGCGGCCGACGCCGCGGAAGGAGAAGCCGCGGCGCTGGAGGGCGGCCCGGTCGAGCAGGTTGCGGGCGTCGACGACGGCCGGGCGGGCGAGGCGGGCCTTGACCTCGTCGAGGTCGAGCCACTTGAACTCGTCCCACTCGGTGAGCACGAGCAGCACGTCGGCGCCGTCGCAGGCCTCGTAGGGGTCGGCGACGACCTCGATGCCGTCGAGCTGGCCCGACCGGCGGTCGACGGGGACGGCCGGGTCGTAGGCCTTGACCTTGGCGCCCCGGGCGGCGAGGCGGCCGAGCACCTCCAGCGAGGGCGACTCGCGCAGGTCGTCGGTGCGGGCCTTGAACGTGAGGCCCCAGGCGGCGACGGTGCGGCCCTCGACCTCGCCGTCCATGAGCTGCACGGCCTTCTCGGCGGTGCGGTCGTACTGCTCGTCGTTCACCTGGATGACGCCGCGCAGGAGGTGGAAGTCGTAGCCGCCCTCCTCGGCGATCTTGACCATGGCCCGGGTGTCCTTGGGGAAGCACGAGCCGCCGTAGCCGGGTCCGGGCTTGAGGAAGTCCGAGCCGATCCGCTTGTCGTAGCCGATGCCGAGGGCGACGTCGTTGATGTCGGCCCCCACGGCCTCGCAGATGGCGGCGACGGCGTTGATGAAGGAGATCTTCGTGGCCAGGAACGAGTTGGCCGCGTACTTGATGGTCTCGGCCGAGGCCGGGTCCGTGACCACGAGCGGGGCGGTGACGCCCAGGTAGAGGGAGGCGACCTTGATGGCGGCGGACTGGTCGTCGGCGCCGATCACGATGCGGTCGGGGTGCATGAAGTCGTGGACCGCCGAGCCCTCCCGGAGGAACTCCGGGTTCGACACGACGGCGACGTCGTCGCGGCCCAGGGCCTTCTCCACGACCCGGGTCGAGCCGACCGGCACGGTCGACTTGTTCACCACGACCGACTCCGAGGGGAGCACCGGCGCGATCTGGCGGGCGGCGGCCTCGATGTAGGACAGGTCGGCCGAGCCGTCCTCCCCCTGGGGCGTGGGCACGCACAGGTAGGCGAACTCGCAGTCGGCGGCGGCGCGCGCGGCGCCGAGGACGAAGCGCAGGCGGCCGGCGTCGACGGCCTCGGCGACGAGCTGGTCGAGGCCGGCCTCGAGGATGGGGATCTCGCCGGCGTCGAGCCGGCGGATCTTTTCCTCGTCGATGTCGGCGCAGACCACGTCGTGGCCCAGGGCGGCGAAGCAGGCGCCCGTGGTGAGACCCACGTAGCCCGTCCCGATGACGGCGATCTTGCTCATGGTGCGGTGTTCCTTCGCTGGCTGGCTCAGGTCAGGAGCGCCTGCACGACGCGCCCGAGCGGCTCACGGTAATCGGACAGGAGGGGCAGACCGGACATCCGGAGGGCGGCGTTGTCGAGCACCGAGTTCGCTGGGCGCGCAGCCGGCCGCGGAGGGTCGAGCTCTGCGGTGGTGATGGGACGGACCACGTCCGGGTCCGCACCCGCGGTGGCCAGGATCTCACGGGCGAACCCGTACCAGGTGACCGCGCCCCGGTTCGTGGCGTGGAACGTGCCGCCGATGCGCTCGGCGGCGAGCGTCCGCAGCAGCGGCGCGAGCTCGTCGGCGAAGGTCGGGCTCCCCCGCTGGTCGTCCACGAACGCGAGCTCGGGTCGGTCGCGGAGCGAGAGCACGGTCTTGACGACGTTCCGCCGGTGCGCGGACTGGACCCACGCGGTGCGCACGACCGTCGCGCCCGTCCCGGCCGCGCGGGCCTCCTCCTCGCCGACGCACTTCGACCGGCCGTAGGCCGAGACGGGGCACGTCGCGTCCCACTCGTCGTAGGGCTCGGGCTTGGTGCCGTCGAAGACGTAGTCGGTGGACACCTGCACCAGGTGGGCGCCGACCTCGACCGCGGCGGCGGCGAGCCAGCGCAGGGCGATGCCGTTCACCCGCATCGCCCGCTCCGGGTCGGACTCGCAGTCGTCCACGGCGGTCCAGGCCGCGGTGTTCACGACGGCGTCGGGCCGGTGGGCGGCCACGGCCTCTCGCACGGCGACCCGGTCGGCCAGGTCGAGGTCCCGGGAGGACAGACCGATCACGTCGTCCCCGGCGTCGAGGCAGGTCCGGACGAGCTCGAGGCCGACCTGGCCCGTGGCACCGGTGATCAGGATCCGCACGACCGCCGACGGTAGCCGCCGCCCTCCACCGGACCGGCCGTCAGCCCTGCTTGAGGGGCCGCCACCACCACTCGTTGTCCCGGTACCAGGCCACGGTGGCCTCGAGCGCCTCGTCCAGGGTCCGCTCCCGCTGCCAGCCGAGCGCGGTGATCTTGGCGATGTCGACGGAGTAGCGACGGTCGTGGCCCTTGCGGTCCTCGACGTAGGTGACGCTCGACTCGTCCTTGCCGAGGATGGCGAGGAGCTTGTCGACGAGCACCCGGTTGGGGGTCTCGTTGCCGGCCCCGATGTTGTAGATCTCGCCGGCCCGGCCCTCGGTCAGCACGAGGTGGACCCCGGCGCAGTGGTCGTCGACGTGGATCCAGTCCCGCTCGTTCATGCCGTCGCCGTAGAGCGGGATCGTCCCGCCGTCGAGCAGGTTGGTCGTGAACAGCGGGATCGCCTTCTCGGGGTACTGGTAGGGCCCGAAGTTGTTCGTGCAGCGCGTGACCCGGACGTCGACGCCGTGGGTGGCGTGGTAGCTCAGCGCGATCAGGTCGGAGCCGGCCTTGGAGGCGGAGTAGGGCGAGCGGGGCTCGAGGGGGTCGGTCTCCTTCGACGAGCCGACCTCGACCGAGCCGTAGACCTCGTCGGTGCCGATGTGCACGACCCGGTCGACCTCGAGCCGGCGGGCGGTGTCGACCACCACGTTGGTGCCGAAGCAGTTCGTGGTCACGAAGTCGTCGCTGCCCTCGATCGAGCGGTCCACGTGGCTCTCGGCCGCGAAGTGGACGACGGCGTCGCAGCCCGCCATCGCCCCCTCGAGGGCGGCGGGGTCGCAGATGTTGCCCCGGACGAAGGCGAAGCGGGGCGAGTCGTCCACGTCCTTGAGCGTGGAGAGGTTCCCGGCGTAGGTCAGGGCGTCGTAGACGACGACCTCGTCGTCGGTGTTGCCCAGCACCCAGCGGACGTAGTTCGAGCCGATGAACCCGGCGCCGCCGGTCACGAGGAGCTTCATGGCCGGCGAGGGTAGGCGGCTCCGCTAGGTGGCCGGAGCGCCCGGCAGGTCCGCCAGCCGGGGAGCGGCGCGGTCCTTGGCCGAGACCTGCACCGGGTCGTCGGGGTCGACGGGCAGGGGCCAGCCGATGCCGAGGTCGGGGTCGAGCGGGGTGACGGCGACGCCGGCCATCCCGGGCTGCCACTCCCGGTCGAAGCAGTACGCGTACTGGGTGCCCGCCTCCAGGGCCTGGAAGCCGTTGCACACCCCGGGCGGGACGATCACCTGGACGCCGGGGGCCAGGTCGACCTCGACCACGGTCCCCCACGTCGGCGACCCCGGGCGGGCGTCGACGTAGGCGCCGTGCGCCCGTCCCGACGCGACGGCGACGAGCTTGGTCATCGCCTCGCCGTGCAGGCCCCGGATCCCGCCCCGCACCGTCTCGGTCAGGTTGACCTGGACCCACGGGCCCAGCGACGGCAGGCCGGCGTCGACGAAGGCGGACTCCCGGTAGAACTCGCGGATGGTGCCGCGCTCGTCGGTCACCTGCTTCATCGTGCACACGACCAGGCCGTCGACGGCGGTCCGTCGGGCGGCGAAGTCGACGATCTCGACCACGTCGACGCCGCTCAGTCCAGCTCGACGACGGAGTGGTCGCCGAGCATGAGGCGCACGGCGCGGGGCTTGCGCTCGGTGCGGTGCACCTCGGCGAAGCGGCCGATCAGGCTGTCGGTCAGGCGGGGCACGTCGCAGATGCGGGCGTCCTCGAGCACGACGGAGTGGTCGATCTCGGAGTCCCGGACCACGACGCGGGCCGCGACCGAGGAGAAGGGGCCCACGTACGCGTTCGTGATCTCGGCCCCGGCGCCGATGACGACCGGGCCCCGGATGCGGGAGCCGACGATGCGGGCTCCCTCCTCGACCACGACGTGGCCCTCGATGGAGGAGGCGTCGTCGACCTCGCCGCGCACGTCGCGCCGCACGGTCTCGAGCACGTGGCGGTTGGCGTCGAGCAGCGGGTCCTTCTTGCCCGTGTCGAGCCACCAGCCCTCGAGCACCTCGTGGCGGACCCGACGGCCCTGGTCCAGGAGCCACTGGATCGCGTCGGTGATCTCGAGCTCGCCCCGGGCGGACTTGTCGATGGCGCGCACGGCGTCGTGGATGGTCCGGTCGAAGAGGTACACGCCGACCAGGGCGAGGTCCGAGGGCGGGTCCTCGGGCTTCTCGACCAGGTTCGCGACGTGGCCGTCGGGCCCGATCTCGGCGACGCCGAAGCTGCGGGGGTCCTCCACGTGGGCGAGCAGGATCTGGGCCACGGGAGCGCCGCCGTGCTCCTCGCCCAGGCGGGGCTCGTCGGCGGCCTTGCGGGCCGACTCGAAGGCCTCGACGAAGGTGACGAGGCCCTGCTGGAGCATGTTGTCGCCGAGGTACATGACGAAGTCGTCGTCGCCGAGGAACTCCCGGGCGATGAGCACGCAGTGGGCGAGGCCCTCGGGCTCGTCCTGGGGCAGGTAGGTCACGGCGACGCCCCAGCGGCTCCCGTCGCCGACCGCGGCGACGATCTCGTCGCGGGTGTCGCCCACGATGATCCCGATCTCGGTGATCCCGGCCTCGACCATGGCCTCGATCCCGTAGAAGAGGATCGGCTTGTTGGCCACCGGCACCAGCTGCTTGGCGCTGGTGTGGGTGATCGGGCGGAGGCGGGTGCCGG
>CAZCEZ010000078.1:0-16977 GCA_964497795.1 uncultured Acidimicrobiaceae bacterium
GACGAGATCGGCGACTGGCGGGTGTGCGTGCTGTCGCCCTTCGGCGCCCAGGTCCACGCCCCGTGGGCCATGGCCCTCCAGCACACGCTCGCCGAGCGGTGGGGCATGTCGGTCGAGCTGCTGTGGTCCGACGACGGGATCGTGCTCCGCCTGCCCGAGGCCGTCGACGAGCTGCCGGTCGAGGAGCTGGCCATCGACCCCGACGAGATCGAGGACGTGGTGCTGTCCCAGCTGCCCGACTCGGCCATGTTCGCCTCCCGGTTCCGGGAGTGCGCGGCCCGGGCCCTGCTCCTGCCGCGCCGTCGGCCCGACCGTCGCCAGCCCCTGTGGCAGCAGCGCCAGCGGGCCGCCGACCTGCTCCGGGTCGCGTCGAAGTACCCGACCTTCCCGATCCTGCTGGAGACGACCCGGGAGTGCGTGAACGACGTCTTCGACCTGCCCGCGCTCAAGGAGGTGCTGCGCGACGTCCGGTCGCGACGGGTGCGCGTCGTCCCCGTCGACACGCCGACCGCGTCGCCGATGGCCCAGTCGCTGCTGTTCGGCTGGATCGCGGTCTACATGTACGAGGGCGACGCCCCCCTCGCCGAGCGCCGGGCCGCGGCCCTGGCGCTGGACCGGGACCTGCTCCGGGAGCTGCTCGGCGCCGAGGAGCTCCGCGAGCTGCTCGACGGCGAGGTCCTCGTCGACCTCGAGCTCGAGCTGCAGCGCCTGGTCGACGGGCGCCGGGCCCGTGACCTCGACGAGGTCCACGACCTGCTCCGGGTGCTCGGCCCGCTCACCACCGAGGAGGTCGACCTGCGCTGCGAGGACGGGGTCGACGCCGCCTCGCTGCTCGCCGAGCTCGAGTCGTCCCGTCGCGCCTACGTGGCCGGCGTGGCGGGCGAGGACCGCTGGGCGGCGACCGAGGACGCGGGACGGCTGCGCGACGCGCTGGGCGTCGCCGTGCCCGTCGGCCTGCCCGCCGTGTTCACCGACCCGGTGGAGGACCCCCTCGCCGACCTCGTCGCCCGCTACGCCCGCACCCACGCGCCGTTCACCACCGCGGAGGTCGCGGCGCGCCTCGGCATCGGCGCCGACCGGGCGACCCCGGCCCTGGAGCGCCTGGGCGAGGCCGGCCGCCTGCTGCGCGGCGAGTTCCGGCCGGACGGCCACGAGCGCGAGTGGACCGACCCCGACGTGCTCCGCACGCTGCGGCGGCGCTCCCTGGCCGCGCTCCGCAAGGAGGTCGAGCCGGTCGAGGCCGACGCCCTCGGGCGCTTCCTCCCCGCCTGGCACCACGTCGGCACCAGCGAGGCCGGCCCGTCGCGGCGAGGCGTCGACGCCCTCATCGACGCCGTCGCCCAGCTGCAGGGCGCGCCCCTGCCCGCCTCGGTCCTCGAGGCCGACGTGCTGCCGGCCCGGCTCCGCGACTTCCAGCCCGCCGACCTCGACCAGCTGTGCTCGGCCGGCGAGGTCGTGTGGGTCGGGGCCGGATCCCTGGGCGCGCGCAACGGTCGGGTGCGCCTGCTCTTCCGGGACCAGGCCGGGCTGCTGGTCCCCGAGCGCGACGAGGCGCCCGACGGACCCGCCCACCGGGCCATCCTCGAGCACCTCGGCGTCCGCGGCGCCGTGTTCTGGTCGGACCTGGTCGCCGCCTGCCACGCCGCCGGCGCCGACCACGACGACGCCTCGGTGCTCGCCGCGCTGTGGGACCTGGTGTGGGCCGGCCACGTCACCAACGACTCCCTCGGGCCCCTGCGGGCCTACCTGTCCGGCGGCGCGTCCCGCACCGGCGGCCGCAGCGGTCGCTCCGGCGGTGCCCGGGGTCGCCCGCGCCCGGGGCGCCTGTCCCGCCTCGGCCCGCCGGCCGGCGCCGGTCGCTGGTCGCTCGTCGGTCCGCTGCTCGAGCCCGCCCCGACGCCGACCGAGGCCGCCCACGCCAAGGCCCGCCAGCTGCTGGAGCGCTACGGCGTCCTGACCCGGGAGGCGGCCCTCGGGGAGGGGAGCGAGGGCGGCTTCGCCGGCGTCTACCCGGTGCTGAAGGCCCTGGAGGAGCGGGGCGAGCTGCGCCGCGGCTACTTCGTGGCCGGCCTCGGTGCCGCCCAGTTCGCCCTGCCCGGCGCCGTCGACCGCCTGCGTGCCGTGCGCGACGTGGCCGACGGCGGCGGCCACGCGCGCCGGGACGGCGACCCGGCGACCTACGTCGTGCTGGCCGCGACCGACCCGGCCAACCCCTACGGCGCCGCCCTCCCGTGGCCCGAGACCGCGGGCCGCCCGGGCCGCTCGGCGGGCGCCCACGTGGTGCTGGCCGACGGCCACCTCGTGGTGCACCTCGAGCGCGGCGGGCACTCCGTGTCGACGTTCCCCGACACCGACCGCTTCCCCGACTGGCCAGGCGCGCTCGCCGGCCTCGTCGACGCCGGACGGCTCCGCTCGCTCGAGATCCGCAAGGTCGACGGCGAGCCGGTGCGCGAGACCCCGGTCCGGGACCTGCTGGCCGCCGCCGGCTTCCAGGACGGCTACAAGGGCCTGGTCCACCGGGCGGCCCGGCGACGCTGACCCGGGGGCCCGGGGGCCCCGGCGGGGTCGACCGGTAGCCTGTCCCGGTGCCAGACCCCGCCCACGTCGAGTCTCGGCTGCAGGACCACCTCCGTCACCGCTACGGCGCCTGGCCGCCCGAGCGCCGGCTCCACGTCGTGGCGTCGGCCCGCCGCAGCGAACCCGGGTGGGACGGCGTGGTCCGCGCCTGCAACGGCGTGGCGACCCCCGACGGTGCCGTCCTGTCGGTGGCCCACGGCGTGCTCGACGCCGTCCTGGCTGCCGTCGAGGAGCACGGCGAGGACCTCGCCGACCTCGGCCCCCACCTGCCGGCCGCGGTCGGCGAGCCGAGGGCCGTGTTCGGCGCCGGCGTGTTCCGCTGGTCGATGGACCCCGCGCCGTCCGACGACCCGGGCACCTGGGTGCCCACCGACGACGACCGCGTCCCCCGGTGGCTCACCCCGTTCAACGGCGACGTCCTGCTCGGTCACGAGGGCGGCGTGCTCGCCGCCGGGGTCGGCCGCAAGCAGCACGACCCCTTCGGGCACGAGGTCGCCGTCGTGACCGAGGAGGGCTTCCGCGGCCGGGGCTGGGCCCAGCGCCTCGTGACCCAGGCCGCCCGCCGCATCCTGGCCGACGGGGCGATCCCGCTGTACCTGCACGCCGAGGACAACGTCGCCTCGGCCCGGACCGCGGACGCCTCGGGCTTCCCCGACGTGGGCTGGAAGGTGCTCGGCCTGTTCGGCGGCTCGTCCGGGACGCCCTGAGCGGGTCGGTGCCGTGCCCGAGGGCGACACCATCTGGCGGACGGCGATCCGGCTCCGGCCGGCGCTGGCCGGGTACGCCCTGACCCGCTTCGAGGCCCGACGCCTCGTCGGCGACCGTCCGGCGCTCGGCGAGACCGTCGAGGACGTGGAGGCCCGGGGCAAGCACCTCCTGGTGCACTTCTCGGGGGGCATCAGCCTCCGGACCCACATGAAGATGACCGGGGCCTGGCACGTGTACCGGGAGGGCGAGCGGTGGCGGAAGGGCGCCCACCTCGCCCGGGCCGTCGTGGGCACCGACTCGGGCTGGCTCGGCGTCTGCTTCCAGGCGCCCGTCGTCGAGACGTACCACCGGGCGGCGGGGGAGCCGGCGCCGCTGGCCTCGCTCGGCCCCGACCTCACCGGTCCCGAGCCGGACCTCGACCTCGCCCTGGCCCGGGCCGCCCAGGCGGTCGCACCGGACACCGAGATCGCCGAGCTGCTCCTCGACCAGCGGGCGGCCTGCGGGATCGGCAACGTCTACAAGTCCGAGGTGCTGTTCCTCCACGGCATCGACCCGTCCACCCCGGCCCGCCTCGTCGACCCCGGTCGCCTGCGGGAGGTCTACGAGACCTCGCACCGGCTGCTCCGGGCCAACCTCGGTCGGTCGAACCGGGTGACCTACCGAGGTGGGCTCGCCGTCTACGGCCGACGGGGCCAGGGCTGCCTGCGGTGCGGGACGCCGATCCGGATGCGGCGCCAGGGCGAGCAGGCCCGGTCGACCTACTGGTGCCCGTCCTGCCAGCGCTGACCCCTCCGGCCCGCGCCCCCGGGTCCAACCCCGTGGACGGCGTGGCCGGGTCGTGCCACACTCGCACCGTGGGTCATGTGAAGAGTTTCACGAACGAGTGGGGGGACGGGGTCGCTGGTCGGGACGGTGACCCGGTGCGCGTCGTCGTGGTCGGCGCCGGCTTCGGCGGGCTGGCCGTGGTGCGCGGCCTGGCCGAGGACGTGGCCTCCGGACGGGTCCACGTGACCCTGGTCGACCGCAACAACTTCCACACGTTCCTCCCGCTGCTCTACCAGGTGGCCACGGCCGGCCTGAACGCCGCCGACGTCGCCCACTCCGTGCGCGCCGTCGTGAAGGACCAGCCGGAGGTCGACGTGGTGCTCGGGGAGGTCGTCGCCGTCGACTGGGACGAGCGCGCCGTCCGGCTCGCCGAGGGCGCGCCCCTGCCCTTCGACCACGTCGTGGTCGCCGCCGGGTCGCGGGCCAACGACTTCGGCACGCCGGGGGTGGCCGAGCACGCCCTGTCGCTCTACTCGCTGCTCGACGCCGTCGCCGTGCGCAACACGGTCCTGGCCCGCTTCGAGGCCGCCGACCGCGACCCCGCACTCGTCGACGACGGCGTGCTCACCTTCGTGATCGTCGGTGGCGGGCCGACCGGGGTGGAGACGGCGGGCGCCCTGGCCGAGCTGTTCGACCGGGTGCTGCGCACGGACTTCCCCGACCTGCCCGTCGACCGTGCCCGGGTCGTGCTCGTCGAGATGGCCGACAGCCTGCTGACGCCGTTCTCGCCCCGCAGCCGGCGCCACGCCATCGACGCCCTGCGCCGGCGCGGCGTCGAGGTCCGCCTCCAGACCCGGGTCGAATCGGTGGCCGCCGACCACGTCGTGCTCGCCGGCGGCGAGGTCGTGCCGTGCCACACGCTGGTGTGGGCCGCGGGCGTCCGGGCCAGCGCGGTGGCCGAGGCGGTCGGGGCCGAGACCGGGCCGGGCGGGCGCCTCGTGGTCGGCCCCGACTGCTCGCTGCCCGGCCGCCCCGGCGGTTGGGCGGTGGGCGACGTGATGCACGCCGTGCCGGTGGCCGGGGACTCGGCCGGGACGGCGGTCCCCCAGCTCGCCCCGGTGGCCATCCAGTCCGGGCGCCTGGTGGCCGACAACATCCGCTGCGCCGTGGCCGGTCACCCGACCCGCCCGTTCGCCTACCGGGACAAGGGCACCATGGCCACCATCGGCCGACGGGCCGCCGTGGCCGAGCTGCCCGTGGGGCCGCCCCTGACCGGGACGGCCGCCTGGGTGGCCTGGCTGCTGCTCCACCTGGTGATGCTCGTCGGGTTCCGCAACCGGATCAGCGTGCTCGTCAACTGGGCCTGGAACTACCTGACCTGGGACCGGGGCCCCCGGATCCTGCTGCGGGCGGACCCGCCGGCTCCCGGGAGCGGACCGAGCCGCCGATGACCAGGGCGGCGGCGAAGAGGGCGAGGTCCTTGATCAGGTACTGGCCCTGGATCGTCGGCACGCCCGGGACGTCGGTCCAGCAGACGTCGGCCCGCAGCACGAGCGCGAGCAGCGTGCCGGGGAGCCGGATCGCGATGAGGGCCACGCCGACCCGGACCAGCGACGGGACCAGCAGGCACAGCCCGATGCCGACCTCCCAGACCCCGAGGAGGGTCGTCGTCGTCTCCGGCGCACCGGCGTAGACGGTCTTGGCGATCACCGACGTCGCCGACTCGTGGCCCAGGATCTTCAGGGTGCCGAACCAGGCGAAGAGGCCGCCGAGCGCCAGGCGCTCCCAGCGGTGCCCGTGCCGGCGCATCCACGCCGCGACCCGACGGTCGGTGGCCGCGATGCGGGATGCGATCTCCGGCAGGTTCGCTCGGGTCATCCCCCGAGGGTGCCGCACCGAGGCCTCGCGCTCAGGCCCGGCCGAGCACCCGGTCGACGGCGATCTCGATCACGGCGCGGTCGTCGCGGTCCTTGGGCTCCCGGTAGCGCCGGGCGTAGCGGGTCGTCGCCTCGGTGCAGCGCTCGGGGTCGGTCGTGCCCGTGGCCACGCCCTCCATCGACAGCCAGCGACCGCCGTCGACCTGGCACACGACGGCCCGGGACCCGGGTGTGGCGACCACGTTGCGGTACTTCTTGGAGGCGTCCCAGGTGATGACGCGGGCCAGGCCGGCCTCGTCGTCCCAGGTGAAGCCGACGGCCACGACGTGGGGGGTGCCGTCGGGTCGCAACGTCGTGAGCGTCGCCAGGTGGCGCTCGGCCAGGAAGGCGAGCACGTCGTCGTCGAGGTTCTCGGGGTCGAGGGCCATGGCCCCTTCCTACCGCCCCGTCTGCGGGGACGCGACCGTCACTGCTGGGCGATGGCGTCCAGCACGTCGAGGCGGGCGGCTCGGCGGGCCGGGCGGATGGCGGCGAGTACGCCGAGGGCGGCGGCGAGGACGACCACGACGGCCAGGGTCCCGACCGGGAGCTCGAAGCGGGTCAGGCCGAAGCCGGACAGGGCCTGGACGAGGGCCCGGCTGACGGCCAGGCCGACCCCGAGGCCGACGACGGTGCCGAGCACGGCGATCAGGACCGCCTCCCACCGGACGGCGGACCGGAGCTGGGCCCGGGTCATGCCCACCGCCCGCAGCAGGCCGAGCTCCCGGGTCCGCTCGTGGATCGACAGCGACAGGGTGTTCGCGATGCCGATCATGGCGATGACGACCGACAGGGCGAGCAGGCCGTTGACGAGCGTGAGGAACGAGGTGATCTGGTCCGTGACGGACCCGACGAAGCCGTCCCGGTCGAGGACGTCGAGGCTGGGGACGTCGGCGACCACCGCCTCGGCGGCGGCCTGCACCGCGGCGACGTCGGCGCCGTCGGACACCGAGAGCACCACCTGCACCAGCTGGCGCTCCGACACGATCCGCTCGAGGTCGGCGGTGTCGACGGTCCAGAAGCCGAGCAGCGTCAGGTCGTCGGCGATCGCCTGGATGGCGAGCTCCACCTGCTGGCCCCCGGTGCCGGTCAGCACGACGCGGTCGCCGATCGACAGCCCGCGGTCCTCGGCGATGCCCACGTCGACGACGATCCCGCCGGGCGCGAGGTCCTCGATGCGGCCGGTGTCCATCCGGGCCTCGAACACCGACGACAGCGTCTGGGGGTCGACGGACTGCACGAAGGTCGTCGAGGTGGAGCCGTCCGGGAAGGTGACCTGGGCCGGCGTGAACCCGATGCGGGATGCGGTCTCGACGCCGTCGAGGGCGGCGAGCTCCTCGGCGATCGTGGGCGAGAAGCCCGACGGCGGACCGAAGCCGCCGCTGTCGGACTGGACGATCAGGTCGCCGGTGAAGCCGCGGGTCACCTCGGCGTCGATGCTGGCCCGGGCCGAGGCCCCGAAGATCGTGATGAACCCGATGAGGGCGACGCCGATGAGCAGCGCGGACGCCGTGGCCGAGGTGCGCTTCGGGCTGCGGGCCGCGTTCTCGGTCGCCAGCCGTCCGGTGATGCCCCGCAGGCGGGGGAGGCCGGCGCCGAGGAACCGCACGGTCGGCTCGGCCAGCACCGGTCCGACGACGATGGCGCCGACGACCAGCGCGACGGCGCCGAGCCCCACGGTCGGCAGGGCGTCGGTGTCGCCGCCCCGCCACGCGGAGGACAGCCCGGCGCCGGCGCCGAGGAGGAGGACCGCACCGGCGACGACCCGGACCCGGCTGGCGCCGGCCCGGTCGACGGCGACGTCGCGCAGCGCGGCGAGCGGGGGCACCCGCGTGGCCTGCACGGCGGGCAGCACGGACGACGCCACGGTCACACCGAGCCCGACGACCAGCGCCGTCACGACGGTGCGGGGGGCCACGACCAGGCCGGAGGTCGGCAGGTCGGCACCCGTGGCCTCGAGGACGACGGTCACGACCTGGGCCAGGACCACGCCCCCGACGAGGCCGAGGCCGGCGGCGACCACGCCGATCACGCCCGCCTCCAGCAGCACCGAGCCGAGGACCTGTCGGCGGGAGGCGCCGATGGCCCGCAGGAGGGCCAGCTCGCGGGTCCGCTGGGCGATCAGGATCGAGAACGTGTTCGAGATGATGAAGGTGCCCACGAGCAGCGCGATGGCCCCGAAGACGAGCAGCAGCTGCCGGAAGAACGAGAACCCCTCCTGCACGTCGGACGCGTCCTGGGCCGCGGCCTGCTCGCCGGTGATGGCCTCGACGCCGGGCGGGAGCACGGCGGAGACGCGGTCGCGGAGCGCCTCGTCGGGGACCTCGCCGTCGCCGCCGACGAGGACGGTCTGGACCCGGCCCTCGAGCCCGGCGAGGCGCTGGGCCTCGGCCAGGGTCACGTCGGCGGAGATCGCCCCCGCTGCGGACTCCGCCTCGCCGAAGGTGAAGGTGCCCACGAGCGTGTAGGAGGTCTCGCCGAGCTGGGACAGGATCCGCACCTCGTCACCCAGCTCGAGGCCGGCCTCCTCGGCGGCGGCCACGTTCAGGGTGATCTGGTCGTCGGCGGTGGGCGGACGGGAGTCGCCGACCAGCCGGTAGGGCGACAGCTCGGGGTCGGTCACCCACGACTCGAGGAGGGTCGGTGGGCCCTGGGCGGAGCCGAGCGGCTCGCCGTCGGGACCGAGCACCCGGTTGGTGGACCCGAAGCCGACGGTCTGGACGAAGGGCGCGGCCCGGACGACGCCCGGCACCTCGCGGACGAGGTCGACCAGCTCGTCGGGCAGCAGCCGGCGCGCCTCGGGACCGCCGAAGCCGCCGTCGAAGAGGGACTCGCCCTGGACCTGGACGTCGACCGACTCGTTCACGTCGGAGAACAGGTCGTCGAAGACGCGGTCGATGGTGTCGGCGAACACGAACGTGCCCGACATGAACGCCACGCCGAGGACGATGGCCACGACGGTCGACACCAGCCGCCGCTTGTGGACCCAGAGGGAGCGGAGCGTGACCCGGCGCACGTCAGTCCCCGAACCGCTTCATGCGGTCCAGGACGCGCTCGGCGGTCGGGTCCGCCATCTCGTCCACGATCCGCCCGTCGGCCAGGAACAGGACCCGGTGGGCGTGCGACGCGGCGACCGGGTCGTGGGTCACCATCACGATGGTCTGGCCCAGCTCGTCCACGGCGCCGCGCATGAAGTCGAGGATCTCGCCCGAGGTCGAGGAGTCGAGGTTCCCCGTCGGCTCGTCCGCGAACACGATGTCGGGCCGGCTGGCCAGGGCCCGGGCCACGGCCACGCGCTGCTGCTGGCCGCCGGAGAGCTCGGAGGGGCGGTGGGTGAGGCGGTCGCCGAGGCCGACGGTGCGCACGACGCGGTCCACCCAGTCCCGGTCCGGGTCGCGGCCGGCGAGGTCGAGGGGCAGGGTGATGTTCTCCCCGGCCGTGAGGGTCGGGATCAGGTTGAAGGCCTGGAACACGAACCCGATCCGGTCCCGGCGCAGCGCCGTGAGCTGGCGCTCCGACAGCGTCGTGAGGTCGACGTCGCCTATCAGCACCCGGCCCTCGGTGAGGGTGTCGAGGCCGGCGACGCAGTGCATGAGGGTCGACTTGCCCGATCCGGAGGGGCCCATGATCGCCGTGAAGCGCCCCTCCCCGAAGGAGACGTCGACCCCGTCGAGGGCGCGGACCGCCGTGTCCCCCGAGCCGTACACCTTCGTCGCGCCGACGGTGCGGGCGGCGACCGCCGCCGTCGGCTGCGTGGATCCGGAGGTCGTCCCGGTCGTGGTCATGGCGGTCACGCTACGAGCGGCCGCGGGGCCGCGGCGAGCGTCATCCGTCACGGACGGTCCAGGACGACCATCCGGACCGAACGGCCATCTCCGTCGGACGACCACCCGGGGACCCGTAGGATGGCGTCGTGCCCTGCCCGACCTGCCGAGCCGAGGTGCCCGCCGGGGCGCGGTTCTGCCCGTCGTGCGGGCACGAGCTCGTCGTCGTCGGGGACCAGCGCCGGATCGCCACGGTGCTCTTCGCCGACCTGGTCGGCTTCACCGCGCTGTCCGAGACGCTCGACCCCGAGCAGGTCAAGGGACTCGTCGACCGGTGCTTCGAGCGCCTCGTGGTCGACATCGAGTCCTTCGGCGGCCGTGTCGACAAGGTCGTCGGCGACGCCATCGTGGCCCTGTTCGGTGCACCCGTGGCCCACGAGGACGACGCCGAGCGGGCCGTCCGCGCCGGCCTGCGCATGCAGGAGACCATCGCCGCGATGGGCGAGGAGGTCGGCGAGCCGGTCCGGATGCGGGTGGGCGTGAACACCGGCGAGGTCCTCGTCGGGGCGGTGCGCGGCGGTCGGGAGTACACGGCCATGGGCGACGTGGTGAACACGGCCAGCCGGCTCCAGGAGGCCGCAGCGCCCGGGACCGTCCTCGTCGGACCGGACACGTGGGTCGCGACCCGCGACGTCGTGGAGTACTCCGACGTCGACGCGGTCGAGGCCAAGGGCAAGCGGCTCCCGGTGCAGGCCTGGGTGGCGCGTCGGGCCCTGGTGCCACCCGGCCAGCGACGGTCGAGCCGGGCCCCGCTCGTGGGCCGCGACACCGAGCTGGGCCTGCTGACCGCGGTCACCGACACGGCGATCGAGCGCTCCCGGGCCGCCCTGCTGCTCGTCCACGGCGAGGCGGGCATGGGCAAGTCGCGGCTGGCGGCGGCCACGGCGGAGCACGCGACCGAGACCCTCGGTGCGCTGGTGCTGGAGGGGCGGTGCGTGCCCTACGGCGAGGCGAACGTGTGGTGGCCGGTCGCCGAGGCCGTGCGCAACGCCGCCTCGATCACGGCCGAGACCCCGCCCGACGTGGTCGAGCAGCGGCTGCGCCGCACCGCGACCTACGCCCTGGAGCGGACCGGCCGGCTCGACGAGCTCGACCGGACCGTGGCCGGGCTCCACCACCTGCTCGGCAACGAGTCCAGCCTCCGGGGCATCGACGTCGGCCGGGCCCGCGAGGAGGTGCTCCGCGCCGTCGTGGCCGTCACCGACGGCTACACCGAGAGCCGCCCGGTCGTCATCTCGCTGTCCGACCTCCACTGGGCCGACCAGGAGGTGCTCGACCTCGTCGACACGCTCCTCGTCCGGCTCGCCCGCCGGCCCTTCGTGATCCTGGCCACGGCCCGCCGCGCCCTGCAGGAGCGGTGGCGTCCGGCGCCGGAGGCGGCCAACCAGGTGGTGCTCCACCTCGACCCGCTCGACGTCTCGGCCAGCCAGCGCCTGCTGGCCCACCTCGGCGACGGCACCCTGGACGACGCGCTCGGCGAGCTGCTCGTGGAGCGGGCCGGCGGGAACCCCTTCTACCTGGAGGAGCTGGTCAGCCTCATCGCCGACGCGGGCGTGGCCACGGTCGACGAGCTGCTGGCCACCGAGGCGGGCGACCTGCCCACCACGCTGCGCGGGCTGGTCGCCGCCCGCCTCGACGCGCTCGACCCGCCGCACCGGCAGGTGCTCGACGACGCCGCCGTGCTCGGGCGGTCCAACAAGGTCGACGCCCTCGTGCGGATGGCGGAGGTCAAGCGCAGCATCGAGCCCGAGGTGGCCCGAGCCCAGGTCGAGCAGCTCGCGGCTCGCGAGTTCTTCGTCCTCAGCGGGGGGAGCTACCAGTTCCGCTCCGAGGTCATCCGCGAGGTGGCCTACTCGACGCTGACCAAGGCCGACCGGGCCCGGTCCCACGCCGGCATCGCCGCCTGGATCGAGGGCCACGAGGACGCCTCCCGGGAGCACGTCGTCGACCAGCTCGCCAACCACTGGGCCGCCGCGGCCGAGCTCGTCGCCGACATCGGTGCGGTCAGCCACGTGCCCCACGACGTCCGGGCCCGGGCCCTGCGGTGGCTGGACGAGGCCTGGTCCCGTGGCGGTCCCGACGTCTTCCCGCCCAACGTGATCGCCCTCACGACCCGGGCGCTCGGCCTCCTGCCCACCGAGGACCCGGCCCGGGCCGCGGTCCTGCGCGACCGCGCCGCGGCTCGCGCTGCGTCCTTCGAGCTCGAGGCCGCCGTGGCCGACGTCGCCGAGGCCGAGGCCCTCCTCGGGCCCGGCGGGGACCCCGCCGAGCTCGGTCGCCTCGCCCTCGTGCGGGCCGAGGTGCTCCAGCACCGGGGTGACCTGCCCGGCGCGCTGGCGCTCCTGGACGAGGCGGAGCGCCGCTTCGTCGCCATCGGCGACCGCGCCGGACGGGCCGGGACCCTGCGTCGGCGGGGCATGGCGCTCATCTTCGCGGGGTCCTTCCCCCGGGCCGACGAGGTGCTCGGCGAGGCGCTCGAGCTGTTCGAGGAGCTCGGCGACCGGCGCGGCGCCGCGTGGGCCCTCCAGCACCTGTCCTGGTCGGCCTACGTCTCGGGTCGGGTCGACGACGCCGAGCGCTGGGTGCTCTCCGCCGTCGAGACCTTCGACGACCTCGGCGACCCCGGTGGCTCGTCGTGGAGCAGGGGCCTGCTCGCCTGGGTCCGCTTCCACCAGGGGCGGGACGAGGAGGCCCGGGACCTGGCCGAGGCCGTCGAGGTCGACGCCCGCGAGCGCGGGGAGCGCTGGGGCGAGGCGATGATGGTCGTGCTCCGGTGCTCCATCCACCTCTGGTCGGGCCGGACCGCCGATGCCGTCACGGAGGGCCGTCGCGCCCTCGAGCTGTTCCTCGCCATCGGCGACCGGACCGGGGAGCTCCAGGCCCGCTGCAACCTCGGACGGGCCGAGCTGATGGCCGGCGACGTCGGCGCCGGGTTCGCCCACCTCCGCACGGCGCTCGCCGTCGCGACCGATGCCGGCGGCGGCGACCAGGTGTGGATGCCCGGTGTCGCGCTCCTCAACGCGGCCGTGCAGGTCGGCGACGTCGACCAGGCCGGGGAGATCCTCGCCGTGCTGGGCGAGCACGGCGGCGCCGAGCGCGTGGACGCGCCGGACCGGATCGCCGCCACGGCGCTGCACCGGCTCCAGTCCGGCGACGTCGCCGGCGCGCGCGACGAGCTGTCCCACACCACCGAGCGGATCGGCTACGTCGGGGCGGCGCGGGCGCTGGTCGCCGCCGCGGCCGGCGACGTCGAGGGCGCCCTGGAGGCGGCCGAGGCGGTCGCGGCATCGGGGGGCACGTACCTGGACGTGGCCTACGCCGGCGCGGCGCGCGCCCTGGCGGTGGGCGCGACCGGTCGGGTGGCCGAAGCCCGCGGTGGGCTGGTCTCCGTGCTCCAGCTCGTGGAGGGCACGGGCGACCACGTCGCCGAGGCCGTCCTCCGCCTCGTCGACGCTGCGCTGGCCGAGGCCGGCGCCCGGGACGACGCAGCGAGCGCACGCAAGGCCGCCGACAGCCGCCTGTGCGCGCTCGACGTCGAGGCGACCGGGTGGCGGGCCGTGGTCGACGCCTCCCTCGGCACCCTCCACGCCGGCTGAGCCCGCCGGCCACGGGCGGCCGACCCGGACGCGCCGGTGGCCGACCCCGCAGGGCCGGCCACCGCGTCGCGACCGGGTGCCCGGCCGGTCGAGCGCCCGTCAGCTGGGCTGCTTCGTCACCCGCAGGTAGGGCTTCTTCGCGTCGAACCCGCCGAAGCGCTGCTCGGCCTCCTCGTCGCTCAGGGCGGGGGAGACGATGACGTCCTCGCCCTGCCTCCAGTCCGCGGGCGTGGCCACGGAGTGGTTCGCGGTCAGCTGGAGGCTGTCGATGACCCGCAGCAGCTCGTCGAAGTTGCGGCCGGTGGAGGCCGGGTAGGTGAGGGTCAGCTTGACCTTGTTGTCCGGGCCGACGACGAACACCGAGCGCACGGTGAGCGTGTCGTTCGCGTTCGGGTGGATCATGTCGTAGAGCCCGGCCACGGTCCGGTCCGGGTCGGCGACGAGGGGGAAGTTCAGGGCGTTGCCCGTGACGTCCTCGATGTCGCCCTTCCAGGCCTGGTGGTCCTCGATCGGGTCGACGGACACGCCGATCACCTTGGTGTTCCGCTTGTCGAACTCGCCCTTGAGCCCGGCGACGGTGCCCAGCTCGGTCGTGCAGACGGGCGTGAAGTCCTTCGGGTGCGAGAACAGCACGGCCCAGGAGTCGCCCTTCCACTCGTGGAAGGAGAGCGGGCCGTCGGTGGTGTCGGCCGTGAAGTCGGGAGCGTCGTCGCCCAGTCGGATGGCCATGGTTCCCCCTGGTGGGTGGTCGGTGGATCGCTTGCCGGGCCGAGGCTAGCCACGTCGGCGTGAAACCCGACCACATCGGTCGGGATTTCCTCCGGTCCCGGGGTCGTGGCGCCTCCGGCTCGCCGCCCCCGGTGTGACCGAAGGCATATGGTCGACCAAGCAACTGCTTGATACAGTTAGCAACTGCGAGTCGAGGACGGCGCTGCGGCGCCCGTGCGATCCGAGCCCGCCACAGACGCAACACCACTACCCCCAGGAGCGGACACATGTCCACCACCGTGATGACCACCGTGACCGAGTACGAGGAGAAGGCCCTCGAGCTGCTGACCAAGGTCCAGGACGAGATCCTCGGCTACATCAAGCAGGCCGTGCAGGCCATCGACGACCGCCTCCCCGAGTTCGAGCTCCCCGAGTCCGACCTCCTCGAGCAGATCCCGACCCTCCAGGAGATCGTCGACACCCAGTTCGCCTTCTCCAAGAAGCTGCTCTCCAGCCAGGAGAAGTTCGCCAAGAACGTCGTCAAGACGGTCAAGCCCCTCACCCGTGAGGGCAACAAGCCCAAGGCCAAGACCACCAAGGCCGCGGCCTGAACCTGGCGGTTCGGACCGGCGCACCGCCGGTCCACCGGTCCTGGTCGGCACCACTCCCCCCGGGTCCCGACCGGGATCACCCCTGCGACGATGGGCGGCGCTCCGGCGCCGCCCATCGGCGCGTCCGGGCACCGGAGGTGGAGATCAGGCGGCGTCGCCGGAGCCGTTGTCCCGGTTGGCCGTGTTCTGCGCGATGTAGCTGCGGTAGACGGCGAGCATCGCCTGCTTCTGGTCGTCGGTGATCTTCGGGTCGACCCGGATCGCGTCCTCCACCGAGGGGAGGTCGGCGTCGTCCTCGGACCCCTCGAGCAGGCCGGCCTGGACGAGCAGCGACTCGGCCGACACGTTCAGCGCCGCCGCGATGGCCTTGAGGACGCGCACCGATGGCGTGTGCAGCCCACGCTCGATCTGCGACAGGTACGGGTTGGAGACGTTGGCCCGGTCGGCGAGGTCCCGCAGCGAGTACTCGGCCTGCTTGCGGCGCTCGCGGATGAACGATCCGAGCGACTCGAGCTGCTTCCGTGCGGCGTCGTCGAGGTCCATCGCCTCCGATGCTACCGGCGCCCCCGGCCCGCGCCCGGCCCCTCCCGGCGGCGGGCGGTGCGGGCGGTCGGTTCGGCGGTGGCGGGATCCTCGGGCCACGGGTGCTTCGGGTACCGGCCGCGCATGTCGGCCCGGACCTGGGCGTAGGCCCCGGCCCAGAACGAGGCCAGGTCCTGGGTGACCTGGAGGGGACGGCCGGCGGGGGAGAGGAGGTGGAGCACGACGGGCACCCGCCCGCCGCCCACGGTCGGCGTGTCGGTCGAGCCGAACAGCTCCTGCAGCTTGGCGGCGAGGACGGGCGGGTCGGTGGCGTAGTCGACCCGGTGCCGGTTGCCGCTCGGGACGCGGAGCCGCTCCGGTGCCAACTCGTCGACCCGCTGGCGGGCGTGCCAATCCAGGCCGGCCAGCAGGACCTCGGCCACGTCGACACCGGCGAGGTCCCGGCGGCGCCGGCGCCCGGCGAGGTGGGGGACGATCCGCGCCTCGGCGTCCGCGAGCACGGCGTCGTCGGAGACGTCGGGCCACGTCCCGGGGTCGAGGCGGTGGAGGAAGGCGAGGCGCTGCTGGAGGCGGCGGTCGTCGTCGGACCACCCCAGCAGGTCGAGCCCCTCCTGGCGGAGGCCCTCGACCAGCCCGGCGGCCACGGTCGCGGGCGGCGGGTCCTGCAGGGGCCGGGACACGAGCTCGATCGCGCCGAGGCGCTCGACCTCCCGGGCCACGACGTCGCCGGCGCCCCGGTCCCAGCCGACCTCGACGTCGAGCGTCACCTCGTGGCCCACCGCCCGGCGCACCTCGTCCTCGGTCGTGGGCGCAGCGGCCCGGATCCGCGCCCGACGGCCCCGGCCGTCGAGCTCGGCGGCGACCAGCCACGGCGCGTCGGCGAGCGGGTCGGCGTCGTCGACGAACGCGCCCCGGCCGTTGGCGAGCAGGACCTCGCCCCGGGCGTCGGGCCGGGCCCGCCCGATGCGGTCGGGGAACCCGAGGGCGAGGAGGAGCCCGAGCGGCTCGGTGCGGGGGTCGCCGTAGCCCTCCCCGGCCGAGCCGCCGACGCCGGTGCGGCGTCGCCAGCGCTGCGCATCGGCCTGCGCCCGCCGTGCGGCCGCCCGCCGTCGTCCGTCCCCGCCCCCGCCGACGAGGGCCACGAGCCGGGCGGCGACGTCGGTCCGGGACCGCGAGCCGAGCGCGTGCTCGTGGAGGGCCGCAGCGAGGTCGACGGCCAGCGCGCCGTGACCCAGGGCTGCGCCCCGCTGCACGAGCTGGGCCAGGCGCGGGTGGAGGGGCAGTGCGGCCAGCTCGCGCCCGTGCTCGGTGATCGCCAGCCGCTCGGGGCCGGTGGCGCCGCCCCCGGGCGCCGGCGCCAGTGCCTCGAGGCGGACCAGCAGGTCCCGGGCGGCGGCCAGGTGGGCCGGGGGCGGTGCCGTCGGCCAGGCGAGCTCGTCCTCCGTGGCCCCCCACGCCGCCAGCTCGAGGGCGAGCGGGGTCAGGTCGGCGACCTCGATCTCGGGTTCGGGGTGGGCGCGCAGCGTCGCGTGCTCGGCCCGGGACCAGCAGCGGTACGCCGTGCCCGGGGCCAGGCGTCCGGCACGGCCGGCCCGCTGGTCGGCCTCGGCCCGGGTCACCGGGAGGGTCACGAGACGGCTCATGCCGCTGCCGGGGTCGAGGCGGGGTGCGCGCCGCCAGCCGGCGTCGACGACGACGGTCACGCCCTCGATGGTGAGGCTGGTCTCGG
>CAZCEZ010000079.1:0-16974 GCA_964497795.1 uncultured Acidimicrobiaceae bacterium
CTCGCGGGCGAAGCAGGACTCGAACTGCCGAAGCCCGACCCGCAATTCGAGCGCGTGGCCAAGAAACGGCTAGGACTGTTCGATGCGGTCGAGGCGAACGCGATCGGCCGCCCGATCACTTCCTTGACCGACAGCGCGGCGCCGCCGCGGGCGTCGCCGTCGAGCTTGGTGAGGATGACGCCGTCGAGCGCGAGCGTCTCGTTGAAGGACTCGGCGACGGTGACCGCGTCCTGACCGGTCATCGCGTCGACGACGAGGAAGGTGTAGTGCGGCTCGGTGGCCTCCGAGATCCGCCGGACCTGCTCCATCAGCTCGGCGTCGATGGCGAGGCGACCCGCGGTGTCGACGATCACGACGTCCTTGCCGAGGCGACGGGCCTCGTCGAGGCAGGCCGTGGCGACGTCGACGGGGTCGCCCGTGCCGGAGGCCACGACGTCGTCGGGGGCGGAGAACACGGGCACGCCCACCTGGCCGGCGAGCGTGCGGAGCTGCTGGACGGCGGCGGGCCGCTGGAGGTCGGCGCCGACGAGCAGCGGGTTCCGGCCCTGGGCCTTGAACCAGCGGGCCAGCTTGGCCGAGTTCGTCGTCTTGCCCGACCCCTGCAGGCCGGCCATGAGGACGACGGTCGGGGGCCGGGAGGCGAAGGTGACCTTCATGGTCTCCCCGCCGAGGGAGCCGATCAGCTCCTCGTGGACGACCTTGACCACCTGCTGGCCGGGGTTCAGCGCCGCCGACACCTCGGTGCCGACGAGGCGCTCCCGGATCCGGCCGACGAGGTTCTTGACGACGAGGAAGTTGACGTCGGCCTCGAGGAGCGCCAGCCGGATCTCCCGGAGCGTCTCGTCGATGTCCTCGTCGCGCAGCTTCCCCTTGCCCTTGATGCGGGCGAAGATGCCGTCGAACCGGTCGCTGAGTGCCTCGAACATGGAGGCTCGATACTAGGCCCGGGTGCCGTCCGAGCGGCCGTTGGCGGTCGCCACCGGGATCGGCGCGGCGAGCGTGTCGGGCTCGGTCCGGATCCACACGGTCCGCTGCGGGAACGGGATCTCCACCCCGGCCTCGTCGAGGACCTCCTTGACCCGCAGCCGCAGCGCCCGTGCCACGCCCCACTGCAGGCCGGGCTCGGTCCGGGCGACGAGGCGGATGGCGACGGCGTCGTCGCCCAGGTCCTGCACGCCCCAGATCTCGGGCTCGGCCTGGAACTTCGCGCCGTGCTCGTCGGACCCGTGCACGTCCCGCGCCGCCCGGGCGATCAGCTCCTGGGCCTCGCGGACGTCGACCGCGTAGCCGACGCCGACGTCGACCACGGCCCGCCCCCAGCCCTGGTTGGCGTTCGCCGTGCGGGAGATCTCGCCGTTGCGCACCGACCACAGCAGCCCGTCGAGCGACCGGACGCGGGTGGTCCGCAGGCCGACGTGCTCGACGGTGCCCTTGGCCTCGCCCAGGTCGACCCAGTCGCCGACGCCGTACTGGTCCTCGATCAGCATGAACACGCCGGCGACGAAGTCCGACACGAGGCCCTGGGCGCCGAAGCCGACGGCCAGGCCGATGATGCCGGCGCCCGCGATGAGCGGCGCGATGTCGAAGCCGAACTCCCCGAGGATCAGCAGGGTGGCGAAGGTCCACACGACGGCCCGGCCGAGCGCGGTCAGCACCGATCCGATCGTCTGGCTCCGGGTCGTGGCCCGCGCCAGCGCACCGTCGTCGAGACCCGGACGCTGGACGACCCGGCGGACGGTGCGGGTCACCAGCTGGCCGACCCCCCAGTGGGCGACGAGGGCGAAGGCCAGCACGGTGCCGGCGCGGATGAGGTTCTCTCCGGCGTTGGCGGTGAAGTCGGCGGCGAGGACGGAGGGCACGATCTGCTCCTTGGTCGCGATCCGGACCCCCCTACCCTGCTCCGCGGGGCACGAGACCCACGAGTCCCCAGGGGCGGGACCGGGACGACCGGCCGGCCGTCGCCTGCGGGGGCGACCGTCAGCCCGGCTGCTCGACCCGCACCCGAGCCAGGATCCGGGGCCGAGCCACGAAGGCGACGACGAAGAGCGCCACCATGGCGGCGAGGGCGAGGGGCTTCGTGGTGACGAGGCGCCAGACGAGCAGGACGCCGACCGCCGTCCCGAGGACGAGGGCGGTGCCCGAGACCACCCGGCTCCCGGCCCGCTGCCGCCAGGCGATCAGGTTCACCGCGCCGAAGGCGGCGAGGAACGCGAGGCTGGCCGCCTCGACCAGCGACGACAGCGACCCGCCCACGGCCAGCAGCGCCGCGCCGACCCCGAGCACGACCACGGCCCGGTCGGGCACCCCGTGGGCGTTGCGGTGGTCGAACCAGGCCGGCAGCTCGCCGTCGTCGGAGACCCGACGGGCCAGCTGGGCCGTCGAGAAGAGCGTGGCGTTGATCGCAGCCGACGTGGCGAAGGCGGCCGCCACGGTCATGGCCACGAGCCCGAGGGTCCCACCGGCCTCCTCCGCAGCGACGGAGAGCGCGACGTCGGCCCGCTCCACGACCACGTCCGCACCGACCAGCATCGTGGCCCCGAGGGCCACGCCGACGTAGATGGCGACGACGGCGAGGGCGGAGCCGACGAGCCCGGGGGTCAGGATCCGTTCGGGCCGCCGGATCTCGTCGTAGTCGTAGGTGAGGAGCTGGAAGCCCTCGTAGGACACGAAGATCGCTGCGGCGCCCATCGCCGCCGACGTCGGCGGCTCCGGTCCGCCCGCCACCACGAGCGCACCGGGATCCCACCCCGTCAGGCCGACGACGGCGAGGGCGACCAGCACGGCGAGGTTCGCGGTCACGATCACGACCTCGACCCGCGTCAGCTTCCCGGCCCCGAGCAGGTCGAGGCCGATGAGCCCGGCGAGCACCACGGCCGACAGCAGGCGCGGCACCGGCGCCCCGAGACCGAGGGCGTGGGCGACGTACCCCCCGAAGGCGTGGGCGTACAGGGCGATCGTGAGCATGTAGGCCACGATCAGCACCCAGCTGAGCGAGCCGGCCGCGCCCCGGCGGTCCATCTCCTCCAGGAAGGCGAAGGAGCCGCCACCGGTCCGGTAGCGGTTCGACAGGGCGCCGTAGGAGGCGGCGGTGCAGACGGCGACCACGCCGGCGACGACGAAGCTCAGCCACGTCCAGCGGCCGGCCGTCTCGACGACGACGCCGAGCGCCACGTAGATGCCCCCGCCGACCATGCCGCCGGTCGCGAGCGACACGAGCGAGGGGAGCCCGAATGCACCGCCCGACCGGGCTGCGCCGGGCACCCGGGCGGTCGTGCGGTCCGTGGTCGCGACGGGGCTCACGGCCGGCCCCGTACCCCGACCGGGGCGGGCGCAGACGGGCGTCCGGGCGCTCGCCCGGCCACCCGTCAGCCCTCGACGCTGAGGTGGTCCTCCACGGCCCGGACACCGGCGATGGCGCCGGCGGCGCGCACGAGGGCGAGGCGGGCCTCGTCGTGGGGCACCGGGCCGGTGAGCGTGACCCGGCCGTCCGCGACGGTCACGGCCGGCTGGGGCAGGTGCCACGTCCTGGGGCCGCTGGCCAGCTCGGCCGCGACGACGGCGGCGAGGTCGCCGGGCGCGGCGGTGCCACCGGCGCCGGCGGCGGGCAGGACCTGGGCGCGCAGCTCGCGTCCCGGGACCGGAGCCACGGCCATGCCGGTGGCCACGCCGGCGCCGAAGGCCACGATGCGGGAGACGCCGACGAACCGGATGGTCCGCACCGTGAGGCCGAGCGTGCCGAACACGATCCGGAACGGGAGCGTGAGCAGCTTCCAGGTGAGCCAGATCACGTCAGGCGACCTCGAAGAGGGCCTCGACGAAGGCGTCGGGGTCGAACTCGATCAGGTCCTCGGCCTGCTCCCCGAGGCCGACCAGCTTGATGGGCAACCCGAGGTCGAGGGCGATGGCGAGCGCCACGCCCCCCTTGGCCGACCCGTCGAGCTTGGTCAGCACCACGCCGGTGCACTGCGTGGCCTCGGAGAACTGGCGCGCCTGCTGCAGGCCGTTCTGGCCGGTGGTGGCGTCGAGCACGAGCAGCACCTCGGTCACGTTGCCGGGGTCGCGGTCGGCGACGCGGCGCACCTTGGCCAGCTCGTCCATGAGGTTCGTCTTGGTGTGGAGGCGCCCGGCGGTGTCGGCCAGCACGAGGTCGACGTCTCGGGCTGCGGCCTTGGCGATGGCGTCGAAGATCACCGAGGACGGGTCGCTGCCCTCCTCGGCCCGGTGGAACTCGGCACCGGCCCGCCCGGCCCAGGTCTCGAGCTGCTCGGCGGCTGCGGCACGGAAGGTGTCGCCGGCCGCCATCAGGACCCGACGCCCCTCGGCGGCCTGCGCCTTGCCGACCTTGCCGATCGAGGTGGTCTTGCCGACGCCGTTGACGCCGACGAAGAGCCACACGTCGGTGCCGTCGCCCTGGCCGGGTGCGGTCAGCGAGCGGTCGCCCTCGGAGAGCTTGGCCTTGAGCTGCGCCTTGAGGGCGTCGACGAGCGCCGCGGGCTCGGTGATGCCCTCGTCGCGCACGGTGGCCCGGAGCTCCTCGAGCAGCTGCATCGTGAGGTTCACGCCGACGTCGGCGCGGATGAGGGCCTCCTCGAGCTCCTCCCAGGTCTCCTCGGAGATGTCGGTCCGGGACAGCAGCGACCCGAGGTAGCCGGAGAACGTGGATCGGGCCTTGGCCAGCCGATCCCGGAACGACGGCCTGGGGGCCGGCTCGGGTTCGGGTTCGGGCTCGGGCTCTGGCTCGGGTTCGGGCTCGCCGGCCACCCCGTCGTCGCCGGCCGGCCCGTCCGCGGTCGCGGGCGGGGCGGGCACGGCGTCGGGCGGCCCGGCGGCGGCCGGGGGCGTCGGCGTGCGCTCGACGGGCTCGCCGGGTCGGACGGGGGGCTCGATGCCCGGGGCGTCGCCGTCGCGGCGGTTGAGCAGCAGCACGGCGAGGCCGCCGACGAGGACGACGAGCGCGGCGAGGAGCAGGAAGATCTCCATGACCCGGGGACCCTACCGACGGGCGCTGCGGCACCGGCCACGGACGGCTCTAGCCTCGGGCGGGTGGCAGACCCCGACGCCGGCACCCCTCCCGACGACCCCACGGCCGCCGGCTCCCCCGCCCCGGCTGCGGGTGACCCGTCCGGGGGCTGGGGCCCGGCCGCCTCGCCGGCGCCGGCCGCACCACCGACCGCCTCGTCACCGACCGCCACCGGGCCGGCACCGGCCCCGGCCGCCGCGGCGACCGCGGTCGACGCCGCCGCCCGCCTCCGGGAGGTGTCCGAAGAGGTCCGCCGGGTCATCGTCGGCCAGGAGCGGGTGCTCGAGCGGCTGCTCGTCGGCCTGCTCGCCCGGGGCCACCTGCTGCTCGAGGGCGTGCCCGGCCTGGCCAAGACGCTGGCCATGGAGACGCTCGCCACCGTGGTCGGCGGCTCCTTCTCGCGCATCCAGTTCACGCCGGACCTGCTCCCCGCCGACATCACCGGCACCCGGGTGTGGCGCCAGTCGAGCGAGACCTTCGACGTCGAGCTCGGCCCGGTGTTCGTCAACTTCCTGCTCGCCGACGAGATCAACCGGGCCCCGGCCAAGGTCCAGTCCGCGCTCCTCGAGGTCATGGCCGAGCAGCAGGTCTCGATCGGCGGGCGCACCCACGAGGTGCCCCGACCGTTCCTCGTCATGGCGACCCAGAACCCGATCGAGTCCGAGGGCGTCTACCCGCTGCCGGAGGCGCAGCGGGACCGCTTCCTGATGAAGGTGCTGATCGACTACCCGTCGCCGTCGGAGGAGACCGAGATCGTCCTCCGCCACGGCGTCACCCCGCCCGAGCCCCGCACCCGCCTCGACCCCGAGACGCTCGTCGCGCTGCAGGCGGCGGCGGCCGACGTGCGCGTCGACCACGGCACGCTCCAGTACGCCGTCGACCTCGTCCAGGCCACCCGAGACCCGGCCCGCTTCGGCCTGCCCGACCTCGTCGACTACCTCGCCTACGGCGCCTCGCCCCGGGCGACCCTCGGCCTCGTCGCCGCCGGCAAGGCCCTGGCGCTGCTCCGCCAGCGCACCTCGGCCGTGCCCCAGGACGTCTTCGACGTGGCCCCCGACGTGCTCCGCCACCGCCTCGTGCTCTCCTACGAGGCCCTGGCCCAGGGCGTGGAGGTCGACCACGTGCTCGCCCGCCTGCTGTCCACCGTCCCCGCGGCCCCCGTGGCCGGTGCCGACCACCCGCCCGCCGGCGGCGACCCGTCGGCGTGGGGCGCGGCGGGCGGCTGACGTGGCCAGGGCCTCCTCCGTCCGGGACCCGGCCGCCGGCCCGGTCCGCACCGGGCCCGACGCCCGCGCCGCGGAGGCGCTGCGCCGGCTCGAGCTCACCGTCCTGCGCCGGCTCGACGGCCTGCTCCAGGGCGACCACCGCGGCCTCGTGCCCGGGCACGGCTCCGAGTCGGGCGAGACCCGCCCGTACGTGCCGGGCGACGACGTGCGCCGCATCGACTGGAACGTCTCGGCCCGCACGGTCGACACCCACGTGCGCGAGTCCATCGCCGACCGGGAGCTCGAGACCTGGCTGGTCGTGGACCGCTCGCCGAGCCTCGACTTCGGCACCGCCGAGCGGACCAAGGCCGCGCTGGCCGTCGACGCCGTGGGCGCCGTCGGCCTGCTCGTGGCCCGGGCCGGCAACCGGGTCGGCGCCGTCACGTTCGGTCCCGAGGGGACCCACGTCGTCCCGGCCCGCTCGGGCCGGGCCCACCTGCTGTCCCTCCTCCACGGCCTGGTCACCGAGGCCCCCGCCGGCCGACGCCTCACCGGCACCTCCGTCCGGCGCGACGCTCCCCCGGACCTGGCCGACGGGCTCGCCCACCTGCTCGCACCGCCCCGCCGCCGCGGCCTCGTCGTCGTCGTGTCCGACTTCCTGTCGCCCGACGTCGCCACCGCCTCCTCCGCGTGGGGACGTCCCCTCCGCGCCCTGGCCACCCGCCACGACGTCGTCGCCGTCGAGGTGGTCGACCCCCGGGAGCTCGAGCTGCCCGCCGTGGGCACCCTCGCCGTCGTCGACCCCGAGACGGGCCGCACCCGGGAGGTGCGGACCGATCGCCGCACCCGGGCCCGCTACGCGGCGGCGGCCGCCGAGCAGCGCCGGATCGTCGCCGACGAGCTGCGCCGGGCCGGCGTGGCCCACCTGCGGCTCTCCACGGACCGGGACTGGGTGCTCGACGTCGCCCGGTTCGTGCAGCACCGCCGTCGGATGCAGTCCGCCGCAGCCCACGGCCGCCGCGGGGGCGTCCGATGAGCGCGCTCTGGCCCGACGGGTTCCTGTCCCCCACCCGCCTCTACGGCCTGCTCGGGGTCATCGCCCTCGCGCTCGCCTACGTCGTCGTCGCCCTCCAGCGGTCCCGGTGGACCGTGCGGTTCACCAACCTGCCGCTGCTCGACACCGTCGCGCCGCGGCGTCCCGGCTGGCGACGGCACGTCACCGCCCTCGCCTTCCTCGTCGCCCTGGCCGCCGTCCTCGTGGCCTGGGCCCGCCCGGCCGACGAGGTCCGGGTCCCCAAGGAGCGCGCCACCGTCGTGCTCGCCATCGACACGTCGCTGTCCATGCAGGCCACCGACGTCGTCCCCGACCGGATCACGGCGGCCCAGACGGCCGCGCTCGAGTTCGTGGACGCCCTCCCCCCCGCCATCAACGTCGGCCTCGTCACCTTCGACGGCGTCGCCCGCGTCCGGGTCACGCCCACGACCGACCGGGCCGCCGTGCGGGCCTCCATCCAGTCGATCGAGCTCGGTCCGGCCACGGCCATCGGCGAGGCGATCCTCGCCGGCCTCGACGCCATCGACAGCGCCCCGATCCCGGAGGTCGACGAGGACGGCGACGGCGTCCCCGAGCCGGTGCCGGCCCGGATGGTCGTGATGACCGACGGCAAGACCACGGTGGGCCGCCCCGACGTCGACGGGGCCGAGGCCGCGATCGAGGCCGAGGTGCCGGTGTCGACGATCGCCTTCGGCACCGACCGGGGCACCATCGTCATCGACGGCGAGATCCAGCCGGTCCCGGTCGAGGAGTCGGCGCTGCGCCTCATCGCCGAGCAGACGGGCGGCAGCTTCTTCCGGGCCCAGTCCCTCGACGAGCTCCAGCAGGTGTACACCGACATCGGCTCCTCGGTCGGCTTCGACACCGAGGACCGCGAGGTCACCGAGCGCTTCGTCGGCTACGCGGCCGTCCTCCTGCTCGCCTCGGCCGTGCTGTCCCTGGCCTGGTCCCAGCGGATCCCGTGACGCGGCGACGGGTGGCCGGCCTCGTCGTCGGCCTCGTCCTCGCCGCCGGCGGGCTGGGTGCATGCGGCGACGACGGCGCCGACCCGACCGCCTTCTGCCGCGGCGTGACCGGGCTGCGCGACGACGACCCCTTCGAGGACCTCCCCCTGGCCAGTCCCGCCGAGATGCGCGACGCCTTCGCCGCCCTCGACGCCGCCGCCACCTCGATCGCCCGCGTCGCCCCGGACCAGGCCGAGGTCCAGGCCGACCGGTACGCGGCCAGCGTCGACGCCCTCGTCGACGAGCTGTCCGCGGCCGGCTTCGATCCCCGCCGGGTCGACCCCACGCGCTACCGGGGCGCGGTGGCCGACTACACCGAGGCCGCCGTCTCCCTCGACAACGCCGCCGACGCCGCCTGCTGAGGCCCCCGGCGGCGTCCCGGCAACGGGCGTTACCATCGGAGGCGATGAGCATCGACGAACGCACGGACATCGACTCCATCCCGGGCACGGTCGCCGCCGTGCGCCACGCCTTCCTGGGCGGGCGCACCAAGCCGCTCGCCTGGCGCCTCGGGCAGCTCGACGCCCTGGTCCACATGCTGGAGGAGGGCGGGGACGAGCTGGTCGCCGCCATGCAGCGCGACTTCGGCAAGCCCGAGCTGGAGGCGTACAACACCGACATCGCCTTCTCGATCTCGGAGATCGAGGGCATCCGCAAGGCGCTGCCGTCGTGGGTGGAGCCCCGCAAGGCCAAGCTGCGGTTGCAGGACAGGCCGGGCAAGGCCCGCATCCAGCCCGAGCCGCTCGGCGTGTCCCTGGTCATCGCCCCGTGGAACTACCCCGTCCAGCTGCTCGTGCTGCCGATGGCCACGTCCATCGCGGCCGGCAACGCGGTCGTGGCCAAGCCCTCGGAGCTGACGCCCGAGACGTCCCGGGTGCTGTCCGACCTGCTCCGCACCCACCTCGACCCCGAGGCCACCGCGGTGTTCGAGGGCGGCCCCGAGGTGTCCACCGCGCTGCTCGAGCAGCGCTGGGACCACATCTTCTTCACCGGCTCCACCGCCGTGGGCAAGATCGTGGCCCGGGCTGCCGCCGAGCACCTCACGCCGACGGTCCTGGAGCTCGGCGGCAAGAGCCCGGCCTTCGTCACCGTGGACGCCGACATCCCCGTCGTCGCCCGCCGCATCGCCTGGGCCAAGCTGCTGAACGCCGGCCAGACCTGCATCGCCCCCGACTACCTCCTCGTCGAGGAGCCGGTGAAGGACGCGCTGGTCGACGAGCTCGCCGCCGCGGTCACCGAGTTCTACGGGGAGGACCCGACGACGTCACCGGACCTCACCCAGGTCGTGAACACGCGCCACGCCACCCGCCTGCGCGGCCTCCTCGAGGACCACGGCGGCACCGTCGCGGTGGGCGGCACGTTCAACGAGGCGACGCGCAAGCTCGCCCCGACCGTGATCGTCGACCCCGACCCGGGCAGCCCCGTCATGTCGGAGGAGATCTTCGGCCCGATCCTGCCCGTCATCGGCATCGACTCCGTCGACGACGGCATCGCCTTCGTCAACGGTCGGGAGAAGCCGCTGGCCCTCTACGTCTACGGCAGCGACGACGTCGTCGTGGACCACGTGGTCGACTCGACGTCCTCGGGCGGCGTGTGCGTCAACCACGCCCTGTTCCACATCACGACGCCGTCGCTGCCCTTCGGCGGCGTCGGCGCGTCGGGTCAGGGCCGCTACCACGGTCGGGCCGGGTTCGAGGCGCTGTCGAACATGAAGCCGATCCTGGTCAAGCCGACCAAGCCCGACCTGACCTTCATCTACCCGCCCTACACCAACCTGAAGAGCAAGCTCCTCAAGAAGCTCCTCTGACCCGTCCTGCCCGGGCGCGTCCGGGCAGGACCTCGCGCCCGCCACGTCGAACCCCCGCCGGAGGGAACGGAGGGGAACGTGGTCGAGGGCGCGTCGAGCGCGGTGGGCCGAGCCACGGCGTGGCTCGAGGCCTCGCCGTGGTGGGTCACCGTGCGGGAGATGCTGCGGATCGGTCGCGGCCGGGCGGTCGCGCTCGTCGCGCTGACCGCGGTCCAGGGCCTGGTGCCCGCCGCGCAGGTCGTCGCCACCGGTGAGCTGGTCGGACGGATCCCCGCCGTGGTCGGCGCGGGGGTCGACGCCGCGCCCACCCGCCGGGCGCTGGTCGCCCTCGCCGTGCTGGCCGGGCTGTCGCTGGCCGGCTACGTCGTCTCGTCCCTCACCGAGGTGCTGGCCAGCGACGTGACCCGCCGGGCCAGCCGCACCCACGACCTCGAGCTCATGGCCGCCGTCGCCGCCCCGGCCACGATCGCCCACCTCGAGGACCCGGCCTTCCTCGACCGCCTCGAGGCCGCGGCCGGACGGACCCGGACGCTGCCCGCCCAGGCCATCGCCTTCTGGCCGTCGGTCACCACCACCGTGCTCTCGGCGTGCGCCGCGGTGCTGGTCGTGGCCCGTGCCGCGCCGCTGGCCGCGCTCGTGCTGACCGTCCACGCGCTGGCGACCCGGGGGCACAACCGCCGCCGCTACCGCGGCATCACCTCCGCGGTGTTCGACCAGGGCAACCTGCACCGGCGCTCGTCCTACCTGCGGACGCTGGCCACGACGCCGGGACCGGCCAAGGAGGTGCGCGTCTTCGGGCTCGGCCCCTGGCTCGCGCACGCCCAGGAGCAGGAGTGGCGGACGGCGATGGCCCCGACCTGGGGGCGCATCTGGAAGGGCACGGCCCGCAGCTCCCTCGACCTGCTCGTGTACGGCGCGCTGCTCGCTGCGACGGCGTGGTGGCTGCTCGACCGGACCGTCGCCGGCGACATCGCCCTCGCCACGGCCGTCGCCGCGCTCCAGTCGTCGCTGACCATCCGCGGCCTGTCCCAGGCGAGCGACGCGGAGTACCACTTCGCCGAGACGGCGCTGCGGCTGCCCGTGCACCGGGCAGTGGTCGACGAGCTGCACGAGCTCGCCGACGCCGACGGGCTCGATGCGCGCGTCCTCCCACCGGGTGCCCCGACGCAGCGCATCACCTTCGAGGACCTGCACTTCACGTACCCCGGCACCGACCGGCCCGTCTACGCCGGGCTCGACCTGACCGTCGACGCGGGCACCTCGGTCGCCCTCGTCGGCGTGAACGGCGCCGGCAAGACCACCCTCGTCACCCTGCTGGCCGGGCTGCACCGGCCGACGTGCGGGCGGATCCTCATCGACGGCACGCCGCTCGACGAGCTCGACCCGGTCCGGTGGCAGCGTCGGGTGGCCGCCATCTTCCAGGACTTCTGGCGCTACCCGCTCCCGGTCCGGGACAACGTCGGGCTCGGCGCCCCCGAGCAGCTCGCGGCCGGGGTCCCGGTGGAGGAGGCACTGGCCCGGGCCGGCGCCGCCGACCTGGTCGCCGGGCTCCCCCAGGGGGTGGACACCGTCCTCGACCGGCAGTGGGACGGCGGGCGCGAGCTGTCCGGCGGGCAGTGGCAGCGCATCGCGCTGGCCCGGGCCATGTACGCCGTCGGCGGCGGCGCCACGGTCCTCGTCCTCGACGAACCGACCGCGGCCCTGGACGTGCGCGCCGAGGCCGACGTCTACGACCGGTTCCTCGACATCACCCGGGGCCTGACGAGCATCGTCATCTCGCACCGGTTCTCGACGGTCCGTCGCGCCGACCGCATCGTCGTCGTCGACGGCGGACGGGTCGTGGAGGACGGCACCCACGACGAGCTCGTCGCCCGCGGCGGGCGCTACGCCACCATGTTCGAGCTCCAGGCGCGCCGCTTCCACGACGGCGACGACCTCGAGGACGAGATCGGGGCGCCGGCATGACCGACGACCTCGGTCGGGGCACGTGGCGGGAGCGCCTGCACGCCTGGTGGCAGGTCCTCGGCCTCGCGTTCCGGGCCAGCCCGGGACGATCGGTGCTCGCCGTCGTGGCCGGGGCGTCGTCCATGCTCTGGACGCCGCTGCTCGCCATCGTGGTCGCCACCTTCACCGACGGCGTGGTGACCGGCGACCTGGGTCGCGGTCGGGTCTCGGTGTGGCTCCTCCTCGGCATGTGCGTGGTCCAGGCCGCGATCGGCGGCCTCGGGTTCCCCCTGCGCATGCACGTGCGGGAGCTGACGGGCCAGCGCCTCGACCAGGAGCTGATGGAGCTGGCCACCGGGATCGACGGGGTCGCCCACTTCGAGCAGGGTCGCTACGCGGACCGGCTGGCGACGCTGCGGGAGAACCGGGGCATGCTCGCCGGGGCCTTCGACGCCGCGACCATGAACCTGCTCACGCTGGCCACGATCGCGTTCAGCGTCGGCTACCTCACCCGGATCGACCGGGTCCTGCTCCTGCTGCCGGTGTTCGGGATCCCCGCGGTGCTGCTGTCGTCGCGGACGAGCCGCCGCTTCGAGCGGACCCAGGACGAGCTCGCCCCCGAGATGCGCCTGTTCCGCAGGCTCTTCGACATCGGCGTGTCGCCGGTGGCGGGCCGCGAGCTGCGCGTGTTCGGCTCGGCTGCCGCGCTGCGCGACCGCCACCTCGAGGCGTCGCGGACCTTCGAGCGGACCTGGCTGCGCACGTCGCTGCGGAACCTGGTCGACGGCCTCCTCGGTCGGCTGGCCTTCAGCCTGGCCTTCGTGGTCGCGCTGGCCCTCCTGCTCCGGGCCGCAGCCAGGGGGGATGCCTCGGCCGGCGAGGTGGCCGGCGGGGTGCTCATGGCGGGGACGGTCCAGGGCCAGGTCCTCCAGGTCGTGCAGATGGCGGCGTGGGGGCGTCGCACGGCCGAGTCGGCCCGTCGCTTCGCCTGGCTCCGGGGGCACGCCCGCGCCGAGGCCAGGGAGGTGGCCGCCCGCCCGACGGCGCCGGTCCCCGAGCGCCTCGTCGACGGGATCCGCATGGAGCGGGTCCGCTTCGCGTACCCGGACACCGACGTCGACGTCCTCGGCGGCGTCGACCTCCACCTGCCGGCAGGGGCGATCGTGGCCGTGGTCGGCGACAACGGCGCGGGGAAGTCGACGCTGGTCAAGCTGCTCACCCGCATGTACCTGCCGACCGACGGGCGCATCCTCGTCGACGGCACGGACCTCGCGCACGTGCCGGCTGCGGCCTGGCGGGAGCGGCTCTCGGCGGGGTTCCAGGACCACGCCCGCTTCGAGCTGGTCGCCCGGACCAGCGTCGGCCTGGGCCGGACCGCCGACGTGGACGACGACGCCCGTGTCCGCGACGCGCTCGAGCGTGCTGCGTCGGCCGACGTGCTGGAGGCGCTCCCCGAGTCCCTCGACACGGTCCTCGGGCGGGGCTTCGCCGACGGCCACGAGCCCTCCGGCGGGCAGTGGCAGAAGCTCGCGCTCGGTCGCGCCATGATGCGGCCCGACCCCCTGCTCCTCGTGCTCGACGAGCCGACGGCGGCCCTGGACGCCGAGGTCGAGCACGCGCTGTTCGAGCGGTGGTCCACGGCGGCGCGCGACCTCGGCCGCCGGACCGGAGCGATCACCGTCCTGGTCTCGCACCGGTTCTCCACCGTGCGCGCCGCCGACCTGATCGTGGTCGTGGCCGCCGACGGGATCGCCGAGGTCGGCACCCACGACGAGCTCCTCGCCGCCGGCGGGACCTACGCGGAGCTCTTCGAGCTCCAGGCCTCGTCGTACCGCTGAGGCGCGACCCGGGGTTCGCTCACGCGCCCGTGTCGCGGGGTCGGGGTCGGGGGCAGGGGTCGGGTCGCGGCCCTCAGGCCACGTCCGCGTGCTTGCCCGCGCCCTTCTCCGAGACCACCTTGGACGAGCCGCCCGGGCTCATGGTGACGCCGTAGAGCACGTCGGCCGCCTCCATGGTCCGCTTCTGGTGCGACACGATCACCAGCTGGGCCTCCTGGCGGAACTCGGCGACGAGCTCGAGGAAGCGGTGCAGGTTCACGTCGTCGAGCGCGGCCTCGACCTCGTCCATGACGTAGAAGGGCGAGGGGCGGGACCGGAACACGGCGAACAGGAAGGCCAGCGCGGTGAGCGAGCGCTCCCCGCCCGAGAGCAGGCTGAGCTTGCGGACGTTCTTGCCCGACGGCTTGGCCTCGACCTCGATGCCGGTCTCGAGCAGGTCGTCGGGGTCGGTGAGGCGGATCGAGCCCCGTCCGCCGGGGAAGAGGGTCGAGAACAGCTGCTCGAAGTTCTGGCTCACGTCGGCGAAGGCCCCGGCGAAGACCTCGACGATCTCGGCGTCGATGGCCCGGATCACCTTGGACAGCTCCCGACGGGACCCCTTGACGTCGTCGAGCTGGGTCTGGAGGAACTCGTGGCGCTCCTGGAGCTGGGAGTACTCCTCCAGGGCCAGCGGGTTGATCGGGCCCATCAACCGCAGCTCGCGCTCGAGGTCCCGGGCCCGGGCGGCGGGTGCCACGTGCTCGGGCAGCTCGGGGCACTCGGTGGCCACGGCGGTGTCGGGGTCGACGTCGAGCTCCCGTCGCATGGTGTCGACCGCGGTCTCGATGCGCACCTTGAGCTCGCCGAGCTCGAGGTCGGCGCGCTGGACGCGCTCGCGGACCTCGGTCAGCTCCTTCTCCACGCCCATGCGCTCCCGGCGGAGGGCGTCGAGGGCCACGGCCACGCTGCGCTGCGCGTCGGACTGGGCCTTGCGCTCCTGGCGGAGCACGACGAGGCGGGCGTCGACCTCGGCCAGGGACGCCTCGCAGGTCGCGCCCAGGCCGGCCAGGGCCCGGTCCCGGGCGTCCAGCGCCTCCCGGCGCACGGCTGCCTCGCGGGCCTTCTCCTCGTTGCGGGCGACCCGTGCGTCGACCTCCTCGAGGCGACGCTGGAGGCTGGTGCGGCGCTCCTCGACCTGGGCGGCCTTGACCTCGAGGTCGGAGCGGAGCGCGGCCACGGCCTGGGCGCGCTCGTCGAGTGCGGCGCGGGCGTCGGTCATGGCCCGGGCCGCCTCGGCCGCCGCGGCCTCCTCGGCCTCGAGGGCGGGGAGCATCGCCTCGAGCTCGGCGATGCGGGACCGCTCGTCGTCGAGGCGCTCGAGCACCTCGCTGCGCACGCCGTCCTGGCCACCCAGCTCCTCGGCGGCCTCGGCCGCCTGGCGCTCGACGCGCTCCAGGCCGTCGGCAGCGCGACGGCGGGCCGCGGCGGTCTGCTCCGCGGCCTGGCGGGCCTCGCCCGCGGCGCGCTTGGCCTCGCCGAGGCGGGCGCGCGCCTCGTCCCGGGCTCCGGTGGCCACGGCCACGGCCTCGGTGGCCGCGGTCAGCGCCTCGGTCGCCTCCTCGAGGGCGGCACCGGTCGCGCCGGTCGCCGAGCCGCCGACCTTCCAGGCACCCGGCCCGAAGCGGGCGCCGTCGGTCGTGACGACCACGGCGTCGGGGTGGGCGATGGCGGCGTCGAGACCGGCGGCCCAGTCGCCGTCGACGGCGACGGCGGCGCCGACCACGGCGTCGAGCAGGTCGTCGACGCCGGGACGGGTGCCCCGGACGTGGGCACGGACCGACTCGCCCACGGGCGGGGCGACACCTGCGCGGCGGTCGACGCCGAGGGCGAGGACGGCGCCGGCGTGGTCGCCGTCGACGAGGGCGGCCAGGGCGTCGCGGGCCACGCCGGCGCCGTCGACGACGACGGCGGCCAGGGCCTCGGCGGCGGCGGCCTCGAAGGCCCCCTCCCAGCCCGGGTCGATGTCGACCAGGTCGAGCAGCGTGCCGACGACGCCGTCGACGGCGGCGAGGCGCTCGGCGCCGGCCGCGGCGCGGGCCTGGTCGAGCGCCAGCTCCAGGGCCTCGGCCCGGGCCTTCCACGACCGGCGCTCGGCCTCGGCGTCGGCCACGGCGGCGGCGGTCGCCTCGACGGCGGCCTCGGCCTCGGTGCGGGAGGCGAGCAGGCGGTCGCGCTCGGCCTCCAGCGCGGGCAGGGCCTCCTCGGCCTCGGCCAGGTCGGTCCGGAGCCGGTCGGCCTCGGCCACGAGGCGGTCGCGCTTGTCGGCCAGCGAGGCGGTGCGGCCGTCGCTGCGCTCGAGCTCGGCCGTCGCGCGCTGGACGCTCTGGCGCAGGCCGTTGAGCTGGGCCCGGACCTCGGCGGCCTCGCCGGACGGGGCGGCGATGCCCTCGCCCCAGCGCTCCTCGAAGGTCGACCGGGCCTCGGCCAGGCCCCGCTCGGCCCGGGCCACGTCCTCGGACCGGGGGACGAGCTCGGCGGCGACGGCCTCGATGGCGGCGAGCTCGTCGCGGAGGCGGGCCTGGTCGGCCTCGAGGGAGGCGATGAGGGCGCCGTCGACGGAGGACTCGCGCTCCTTGGCCAGGCTGCGCCGCCGCTCGGCGAGCAGCAGCGAGATGCCCCGGCCCCGCTCCCGCAGCGACTCGAACCGGCTCAGCTCGTCGCCGAGGTCGGTGCCGCCGACGGCGTTCAGCTCGGCCTCGGCGGTGAGCACGGAGGTGTCGAGCTCGGCGAGGCGGGCCCGGAGCGCCTCCTCGGTGCCGGCGTGACCGGCCCGGTCCCGCTGGGTCGACTCGAGGCGGGTGCGCAGCTGCGCCAGCTCCCGGCCGGCCAGGAAGCGGCGCAGGGCGGTCAGCTCGGCGACGAGGTCGCCGTGGCGACGGGCGGCGTCCGCCTGCTTCTCGAGCGGGCGCAGGCCCCGGCGGACCTCGCGCAGCAGGTCCTGGACCCGGGTGAGGTTGGCCTCGGTGGCCTGGAGCCGGCGCTCGGCCTTCTCCTTGCGCTTGCGGTACTTGAGGACGCCGGCGGCCTCCTCGATGATCAGGCGGCGCTCCGTCGGCTTGGCGT
>CAZCEZ010000080.1:0-16830 GCA_964497795.1 uncultured Acidimicrobiaceae bacterium
TCCTCGAGTGGCGCGTGCCCGACGTCATCGCCGACGCCGTCGCCGACCACCACGAGCCCTTCCGCGACTCCGCACCCACGACCCTCGTCGTGGCCGCGGCCGACGAGCTGCTCGACCCCTCCGGCGAGCGCCACCACACCCTCGACCTGCTCGGCATCGAGCCGGATGCCGCCGACGGCCTCCGCGCCCGGGCCGACGGCGAGACCGAGGAGCTCCTCGCCCTCCTGGCCTGAGGCCACGGCCCCGGCCCCGAGCCGGGCCCGGGCACGGCCGACCAGCTCCACCGCACCGCCCACCCCCGACGCCGCCCACTGGCCGCTCGCCGGGGTGGCGTCGCCCTCCCTCCCGGGGTGGGCGGTGCGGAAGGGGCCGTGCGGCCCGTCGACCGACGGGGCCCTAGCCTGCGCGCGTGCTCCAGCAGCCCGGACAGGACGACCACGACGGCGACCTCGAGCTCGACCTCCCCGGCACCGACGCCGGCGGTGGGGCCCACGAGGACGACTGCCGGCCCCTGGACGACGCCAAGGAGCAGGTCGGCTACGAGCTGTTCGACTGGGAGCCCGACGAGCTCGACGAGCTCGACGACGTCCTCCACGAGCTCGACCTGCCCCACGAGTGGGTGTCGGAGGGCTACGAGGTCGTCGTCCACGCCGAGGACGAGGAGCGGGTCGACGGCCTGCTGCCGGCGATCCGCTACCCCGACGAGCTCCCGCCCGAGGAGGACTCCGGGGACGACACCGACGCCCAGGTCCTCTCCGCGCTCTACCTGGCCGCGGACCGGATGCACGCCGAGCCGACGGCCGACGCCACGGGGCCGTTCCTCGACGCCGCCGAGCGGATCGGCGAGCGCGCCCCCTACGGCGTGGACGAGGGGGAGTGGGACGCCGTCGTGGAGCTCGTCGACGAGCTGATCGACGCCTTCCAGGCCGCCGCGCCCCCCGCCGCCATCGCCGAGCTCGCGCTCCGGTTGCGCAGCCGGCTCCGCCCGCTGGTCTGAGCCTCCGGTCGGGTCGCCGTGCACGGTCACCGGTGCCCGGGGGCTGGGGGAACCACCCGGGACGACGGGTAGCGTCCGGTCATGCGACCGCTGGCCGAGCTGGGGATCTTCCACTCGCGCCCCTTCGCCCCCACCCGGCGCCTGGCCCTGGCGGCCTGCAACCTCCCCACCGATCCCGCCCCCGGGCCCGGTGGCGTGCTCCTCGGGGGGATCGTCGCCCACCACCGCAACGAGCTCGACGAGGAGCTGTTCGAGAACCTCCTGAAGCTGACCATGCAGCTCCAGGAGGGGCAGCGGATCGTGCAGCCCCGGCTCCGGCACCGCTTCCAGGACGACACCCACGGGCTCACCGAGTCCCGCGCCTGGCTGCGCCGGACCGACGAGGGCACCCTGCGGATCGACTTCGACAACAAGGGCACCGGCCTGCAGCTGATGCTCGGCGCCGTGTACCACGCCGGCTCGCTCGCCGCGCCCGTCCGACGCTCCGTCATGGACGCCATCCGCAAGGGCATGCGCTGGAGCGGCCCCCTCGACCGCCGGCTCTACGCCCACCTCTCCGGGCTCGACGGCGGTCGGGAGTGGAGCGCCGACGTCTACGAGGACCCGGTCCGGTGGGCGCTGCGCGTGCTGGGGATGGCGGCGGGCGGCGGCGACGACGTCGACCTGCCCGACCGCAAGGTCATCCAGCGCCGCTTCCGGGACGCGCTGCGCGACGCCCACCCGGACCACGGCGGCGCCGCCGACGACGCCGCCCAGCGGATCAACGACCTGACCGAAGCCCGGAGGATCCTCCTGTCATGAGCCCCGCCCGGAAGAAGACCACCTCGAAGGGCCGGGTGCGCGCCGGCGGACTGCTCGTCACGCCCGGGGCCTCCGCGGACCGGGACAGCCGCACCCTGGTCGCGCTCGAGGAGGGCCTCGAGCTGCCCGTGGAGCGGATCACGATCCGGTCGCGGGCGGTGCGCAAGGTGCACGACCAGCTCCGCACCGACATGGAGGACTTCGCCGACCGCCTCGGCGTCGGCACCGAGGAGCTCGTCATCGGTGGCCGGTCCTTCGGTGGGCGCATGTGCTCGATGCTGGTGGCCGCCGGCGAGCCCGTCGCGGGGCTCGTGCTGCTGTCGTACCCGCTGCACCCGCCGGGCAAGCCCGAGGACCTGCGCGTCGACCACTTCGGCGCCATCGACGTGCCCACCCTGTTCGTGTCCGGGACGAAGGACCCCTTCGCCACGCCCGAGGAGCTCGAGCGGGAGGCGGCCGCCATCCGGGGTCCCGTGACCCACGTCTGGCTCGACGGCGAACCCCACTCGCCCCGGGACGACGACGCCGTCGTCGACGCCGTGTGCGGCTGGTTGGCCTGATCCCCCCGTGATCGTCGTCGAGGCGACGCGCACCGTCGACGACGACGGCCTGGCCGCCCACGTCGCGCCCCGCGTCGACCTGGTGCGGGAGGGCGCGCCCCGGGGCACGATCGAGGACGGCGTCGGCCAGCTCACCTACGGCCAGGACGAGGGACCCTGCACCTCCTACGAGCGGGTGCTCGTCGTCCAACCCGACCCCGGCGGCGGCCACCGGGTCACCCAGACCACCCGCTACACGATCCGGATCGCGGCATGGATCCTGCTCATGCGGTTCCCGATCAACCACGCGCTGCGCCGCCCCGGGCGACCCCGGCCGCCCTGGTGGGCGCCGCCCCAGGTCCTCGACGCCGGGGGTGCGACGGCGCTGGCCACCATGGCCTTCCTGTCCCTGATCGCGGGCTACACCGGCACGCTGATCACCCAGACGCTCACCTTCGCCGCCTCCGACTTCGGGGTCGGCGACCGGGCCCAGGGCGACACGCTGGCCGGCGTCCGCATCGGGGTGCTGGTCGCCCTGGCCGTGGCCGCGTGGGCCGACCGGCACGGTCGGCGCCGCGCCGTGCTGTGGTGCGCGGGCGTCGGCGTCGCCGTCACCGCCCTCGGGGCCATCGCCCCGAACCTGTGGGTGCTCGGGGCCACCCAGGTCGTCGCCCGCGGGCTGTCCACGGCCCTGGCCCTGCTGATCGTGGTCGTGGCCGCCGAGGAGATGCCCGCCGGCTCCCGGGCCTGGGGCGTCAGCCTCCTGACGATGAGCGCGGCGCTCGGTGCCGGGCAGGTGCTCTGGCTGCTGCCGGTGTGCGACCTGGGCGAGGGGGCCTGGCGGATCCTCTACGTCGTGCCGCTGCTCTACCTGCCCCTGGTCCGGGCGATCGCGCCGATCGTCCCGGAGTCCCGGCGCTTCAGCCGCACCCACGCCCAGGCCCGGTTCTCCGGACACGGCCGCCGGCTGGCCCTGCTGGCCTCGACGTCGCTCCTGCTCGCGTGCTTCTCCTCGCCCGCCTCCCAGCTCCAGAACGAGTTCCTCCGCGACGAGTTCGGGTACTCGGCGGCGGCGATCACGGCCTTCACCCTGCTCACCGTCACCCCCGGGAGCATCGGCATCGTGCTGGGCGGCCGCATGGCCGACGCCCGCGGCAAGCGGCTCGTCGGGGGGATCGGCATCGCCGGCGGGACCGCGCTGACCGTCGGCCAGTACCTGACGTCGTCGGACGCCGTCCTGTGGGCGTGCTCGGCTGCGGGCTCCGTGCTCGGCGGCCTCGCCGTCCCCGCCCTGTCCGTCTACGGCCCGGAGCTGTTCCCGACCGCGCTGCGGACCAAGGCCAACGTGGTCATCACCACCATCGGCGTCGGCGGCTCCGTCGCCGGGCTCGTCATCGCCGGGCGCCTCGCCGAGCGCTGGTCGCTCGGGCCGGGCATCTCGGCCCTGGCCGTCGGCCCGGCGCTGGTCTGCCTGGCGCTGATCCCGCTCTACCCCGAGACCGCCTCCCGGGAGCTCGAGGACCTGAACCCCGAGGACGCCCTGGCCGCGACCCCGATCGTCCCCGGCTGAGGCGACGGGAAGGTCCGGGCCGCCCGTGACGTTGTCCGGGATGGCCCCCGCTGCGAGACTGGGAGCCCCATCCCCTTGGGACGAACCCCGGAGCCCCGCCATGGAAGAGCAGATCCAGAAGGTCATCGAGGCCATCCGCCCGGCCGTGCAGGCCGACAACGGCGACATCTTCCTGCGCTCGGTCGACCCCGAGACCGGCAAGGTCGAGGTCGAGCTGGTCGGGGCGTGCGTGTCCTGCCCCGCCTCCACGGTCACGCTGAAGGCCGGCGTCGAGCGGATCCTCAAGGACCGCGTCGAGGGCGTCACCGAGGTCGTGAACATCGGCGAGACCTTCGTCGAGAGCGCCGTCAGCCTCTGAGCCCCGCCTCGGCGACCGCCGTGCCCGCGGTGCGCGACCGGACGCCGCCAGGCAGCCACCGGTCGATCTGACCACCCCACCGGCCCGCCGTTAGGTTCGCCGCGCCCACCGTCCGCCGAGGAGCCGCCGTGCCACGCGACACCGACACCGATCCGGAGTCCCTGCTCGACCGGGCCGCCGCCGGCGACCGGCGGGCCGTGGCCCGCCTGCTCTCCGCGGTGGAGCGCGGCGGGGCCGGCGCCCGGGCCGTGGGCGGGCTCGCCCACGCCCGCAGCGGCAGCGCCCACACCGTCGGGATCACCGGCGCGCCCGGGGCGGGCAAGTCGACGCTGACCTCGGCGCTGCTCGGCGAGATCCGGGGCCGGGGCGAGCGCGTCGCGGTGCTGGCCATCGACCCCTCGTCGCCCTTCACCGGCGGTGCCATCCTCGGCGACCGCATCCGGATGCAGGACCACGCGCTCGACGAGGGCGTCTTCATCCGCTCCATGGCGACGCGGGGCCACCTCGGCGGGCTGTCGCTGGCCACGCCCCGGGCCGTGCGCGTCCTCGACGCCGCCGGCTTCCCCTGGGTCCTGGTCGAGACCGTCGGCGTGGGGCAGGTGGAGGTCGAGATCGTCGGCGCCGCCGACACGACCGTCGTGGTGGTGAACCCCGGCTGGGGCGACGCCATCCAGGCCAACAAGGCCGGGCTCATGGAGATCGCCGACGTCTTCGTCATCAACAAGGCCGACCGGCCCGGCGCGGGGGACACCCGCCGGGACCTCGAGGCGATGCTCGACCTGACCGCGCCGGTCCACCCGACCGAGCACGAGCCCGACCACGCCCCGGTCCCGACGTGGCGCCCGCCCGTGCTCGACGCCGTCGCCGTCGAGCGCCAGGGGGTCGACGTGCTGTGGGACACGGTGCTGGCCCACCGCGAGCACCTCGTCGCCACCGGCGAGCTCGCCGCCCGGCGCGGTCGCCGCGCCCGGGAGGAGCTGACCCGCGTCGTGGCCGAGCGCCTGCTGGCGCGGGCCGTGGCCGCATCCGGCGGCGACCGCTACGACGAGCTGGCCGCCGCCGTGGCCGCCCACGAGCTCGACCCGTGGGCCGCCGCCGACGAGCTCCTCGGCCCCGACGACGCCTAGCCCGGATCCCGCAGCGCCGGGACTCGCCGACGGCGCCGGGGAGTTCCTAGGGTCCGGGCCGTGAGCGAGCTCGTGACCCTCGAACGACGCGACTCCGGCGTGGCCGTGGTGACCCTGGCCAACGGCAAGGTGAACGCGCTGTCCACCGCCCTGCTCCGCCGCCTGGAGGCGGTGGCCCGGGAGCTGACCGACGACCCGCCCCGCGCCGTGCTCGTCACCGGCGGGCCCAAGGTCTTCGCCGCCGGGGCCGACATCTCCGAGTTCGCCGGCCCCGACGAGGCCGCCGAGGTCGGCGCCGCGTTCCTCGACGCACTCGAGGCCGTGGCCGCCATCCCGCGGGTCACCATCGCCGCCGTCGGCGGGTACGCGCTGGGCGGCGGCTGCGAGCTCGCCCTCGCCTGCGACCTCCGCCTCGCCAGCGAGCGGGCCCGGTTCGGGCAGCCCGAGATCCTCCTGGGCATCATCCCGGGCGGCGGTGGCACGCAGCGCCTCGCCCGCCTCGTGGGACCGGCCCGGGCCAAGGACCTCGTCTTCTCCGGACGCCAGGTCAAGGCCGACGAGGCGCTCGCCATCGGCCTCGTCGACCGGGTCGTGGCCGTCGAGGACTTCCAGTCCGCCGCCCTGCACTGGGCCGAGGAGTTCGCGACCGGGCCCGGCGCCGTGGTCGGCCTGGCCAAGCGGGCCATCGACGAGGGCCTCGACGGCGACCTCGCCACCGGGCTGCGCCTCGAGCAGGACCTGTTCGTGGAGTCGTTCCGCACCGAGGACGCCGGCATCGGCATCGCGTCGTTCCGCGAGCACGGCCCGGGTCGGGCCAGCTTCACCGGCCGCTGACGGCCGGGTCCCGTCCCGACCGGATCGGGACCTCCGACCCTTCCGGGTGACCCCGCCGCGGGCGGATGCTGGAACCGTCCCGGGGGAGCGGTTCCGCCGGGGGAAGGAGCACCAGCCATGGAACGCGTCGTCGTCGGCGTCGACGGCTCCCCGCACTCGGTCGTCGCCCTCCGCTGGGCCGTCGACGAGGCGAGCCGTCGTGGCGCCACCGTGGAGGCCGTGAACGCCTTCCACCTCCCCTACGCGGGCGGCGGGGTCGTCATGCCGCTCGCCCTCGACCCCGGCCCCTTCCGGGAGGCCGCGGAGGAGTCCCTGGCCAAGGCCGTCGCCGAGGTCGACACCTCGGCCCTGTCCGAGCCCCCGGTCGAGCTCGTCGTCGAGGGGCCCGCCGCCTCCGTGCTCGTCGAGGCCGGTCGCGGCTCGGCCATGGTCGTCGTCGGCTCCCGGGGCCACGGCGGCCTCACCGGCATGCTGCTCGGCTCGGTGAGCCGGGCCGTCACCGAGCACGCCACGGTCCCCGTGGTCGTGGTCCCGGCCCACGGGGAGGTGTCGTGACCGTGCACGCCTGCCCCCGCTGCGACCTCCGCTTCCTCCACCGGGGCGAGGTCGAGGACCACCTCCGGACCGACCACCCCGGCTCGGTCTCCTACCCCGGCTCCTCCCGGGACGAGGTCGTGACCGCGGTGGCCGCCGCGGACCCGACCCCGACGTCCACCGTCGACCTGCGCGTCGCCGACCGACCGGGTCCGCGCCTGGTGGCCCTCGTCGACCCCCGTCGCCCGGCGGCCCCCGCCGTCGAGGTGGCCGCCGCCCTCGCCGAGCGGACCCGGGGCACGCTCGAGCTCGTCTCGGTGGCCCACGCCTCGGCCAGCGTGGTCGACGTCGACGCCGCCCTGGCCGCCGAGGCGTCCCGGCACCCCGAGGTGCCCGTCACCGTGCGCCGCCTCGACGGGCCCGTGGCCGACGTGCTCGCCGCGCACCTGCGCGACCGGGCCACCGGTGCGGACGCCGCCGACCTCGTCGTGCTCGACAGCCACGGGCGAGGCGAGCTGGGCAGCCGCCTGCTGGGGTCCGTCAGCGCCGAGGTCGTGGCCGCCTCGCCGCTGCCCACGCTGCTCGTCGGACCCGAGAGCCACCTGGACCGCGCCGTCGAACGCCTCGTCGTGGCCTGGGACGGCTCCGACGACGCCGACGGCGCGCTCGTGGTCGGCGAGCGCCTGGCCCGGAGCCTCGACCTCGGCATCGAGGTCGTCGAGGTCGTCGATCCCGCCGTCGTGCCCGAGGGCGCGACGCTCGCCGAGACCGCCGAGCTGGCCCGCCTGGCCCGCACCTGGGAGCACGCCGCCCGCCACCGCCCGCTGCGGGAGTGGGACGTGCTCCACGGCCGGGACGTGGCCGGGGCCCTCGTCGACCACGTCCGCGGCGGCCACGACGTGCTCGTGGTGGGCAGCCACGGGCGGACCGGGGCCCGGGCGCGACCGCTGGGCGGGACGAGCGCGGCCGCCGTGCGCCGCTCGCCGGTGCCGGTGCTCGTGGTCGGACCCGCCGTGGTCCGCGTCCCGTCCTCCAGCGCGCTGCGGTCGGGCTGAGCGGGCGGGGAACCGGCCGGCGGCCCAGCCGACGGGCTGCCGGAGCGGGCGCCGGCGGACGATCCGTCCGCCGGCGCACCGTCGCGCTCAGGCCCAGGCCACCCGGCCCATCTCGGCCGACGCGGCCAGGTCGGGGTGGGACGGCACGACCCGCACGGTGTAGCCGTGGCGGCCGGCCGTCTCGCACGTGAACCCGCCCCGGTACCGGAGGTGGACGTCGTCGGCCCGGCCGACCTCGGCCATGGCCACGACCGTGGCCGACTCGAGCTCGTCGCCCTGGCCGACCGGTCCGTGCACCAGCTGCACCTGCACGTCGTCGCCCGACAGCGAGCCGAGCGACACCACGGCCTCGACCGTGCGCTCGTCGCCGATGCCGGTGGCCTGCCCGTCGGACTCGACGACGTCGACGTGGACGCCCCGCCAGCCCTCCTCGACGCGGGCCTTCCACGCCGCCATGGCACGCGCCCGGGCCAGGTCGCCGGCGACCATGTCGTCGTGGTGGGCGGCGGCCGGCTCGTACAGCGCGGTCGTGTAGTCCTGCACCATCCGCGACGCCGTCACGAACGGGCCGAGCCCGGCCAGCGTCGACTTCATCCGGCCCACCCAGCGGCGCGGGACCCGCCCCTGGACCTGGTCGTAGTACAGCGGGATGACCTCGCGCTCGAGGAGGTCGAACAGGGAGTTGGCCTCGATCTCGTCGCGCCGACCGAGGTCGTCCAGGTACTCCGCCGAGGAGATCGCCCAGCCGTTCTCGCCGTCGTAGCACTCGTCCCACCAGCCGTCGAGGATCGACAGGTTGAGCTGGCCGTTCAGCGCCGCCTTCATGCCCGACGTGCCGCACGCCTCCTGGGGCCGGCGGGGGTTGTTCAGCCAGACGTCGCAGCCGTGGTACATCGCCCGGGCGATGGCGATGTCGTAGTCGTCGAGGAACACGAACCGGTGCCGGACGTCGGGGTCGGCGGAGAAGGCCACGATCTGGCGGATCATCTCCTTGCCGTGGTCGTCGGCCGGGTGCGCCTTGCCGGCGAACACGAACTGCACCGGACGGTCCGTCGAGGTCAGGATCGCCCGGAGCCGCTCGGGCTGGGACAGCAGGAGCGTGGCGCGCTTGTAGGTGGCGAAGCGGCGGGCGAAGCCGATGGTGAGCGCACGGTTGTCGAACACCTCCCGGGCCCAGGCGACGTCGGAGGGTGCCTGGCCGCGGGCCACCGCGCCGGTCTGGATCTTGTCCCGGACGAGCGAGATGAGGCGGTCCTTGCCCTGCTCCTTGACCCGCCACAGCTCGTCGTCGCCCGCGTCGTGGACGCGGTCCCACTCGTCGGCCGACGCCTCGCCCCAGTGGGGGTGGACGTGGCGGGTGAGGAGGTCGTCCATCTCCTGGGACACCCAGGTCCGGGCGTGGACGCCGTTGGTGATGGCCCCGATCGGCACCTCCTCCACGGGCACGTCGGGCCACAGCGGCTGGAACATGGCCCGGCTGACCTCGCCGTGGAGCTGGGCGACGCCGTTGGCCCGCGCCGCGAGGCGGAAGCCCATGACGGCCATGTTGAACCGGGCGCCGTCCGCGTCGGCCGGCTCCCGGCCGAGCCCCAGCAGCTGGTCCATCCCGATGCCCGCGTCGGCGGCCCACCCGGTGAAGTACTTCTCGATCAGCTCCCGGGGGAAGCGGTCGATGCCGGCCGGCACCGGCGTGTGGGTCGTGAACACGCTGCCCGCCCGCACCGCCTCGATCGCCTCGGCGAAGGAGCAGCCGCCCTCGGCCATGTGCTCGCGCACGAGCTCGAGGCCGAGGAACCCGGCGTGGCCCTCGTTGGTGTGGAACACCTGGGTGTCGACGCCGAGCGCGCGCAGGGCGCGGACGCCGCCGATGCCGAGCAGGACCTCCTGGCACAGCCGGTGCTCGCCGTCGCCGCCGTAGAGGCGGTCGGTGACGGCGCGCAGGTCGCCGTCGTTCTCGTCGACGTCGGTGTCGAGCAGGTAGAGGACGGTCCGCCCCACGTCGGCACGCCACACCTGGGCGGAGCAGGCCCGGCCACCGAGGTCGACGGTCACCCGGATCCCGTCCTGGAGGGTCAGGGCCATGCCGTAGGGATCGAGGTTGGGGTAGCGCTGCTCCTGCCACCCCTCGACGTTGAGCGCCTGGCGGAAGTAGCCGTTGCGGTACATGAGCCCGATCCCGACGAGCGGGATGCCGAGGTCGGAGGCGGCCTTCAGGTGGTCGCCGGCCAGCACGCCCAGTCCGCCCGAGTACTGGGGGACGGCCTCGGAGATGCCGAACTCGGGCGAGAAGTAGGCCACCGAGCGCAGCGGGCTCCCGGCGTCGGATGCCCGACGCTGGAACCAGGCGTCCCGGGACACGTAGTGGTCGAGGTCGTCGGAGGCCTCGGCCAGGTAGCGGAGGAAGCCGTCGTCGGCGCGCAGCTCCTCCAGGCGGGACCGCGACACCCGGCCGAGCAGGCGGACCGGGTCGTGGACCACGGCGTCCCAGCCCTCCGGGTCCACCCACCGGAACACCTCGCGGGTGCGCAGGTCCCACGACCACCGCAGGTTCATGGCGAGGCGCTCCAGCGCGGCGAGGTCCTCGGGGAGGGTGGGGCGGACGGTGAAGCTGCGGAGGGCCTTCATCGCTCGCGACCGTAGCGACGGCCTGTGAACGGCGTGTGACCGGTGGCCCCCGATCCCCGGCCAGGATGGGGCGTCGGCCCGGGGGACCGTTGCGCGACGCACCGGTGCCGACTAGTGCTGGGACGTGGCCAAGCTCCCGACCCTCGGTGCGATCGTGATCGACCGGGTCCGACCGACCACCCCCGGTGGTGCCGGTCGACCCAAGACGTCGGTCGGGGAGGCCCTGCCGGTCTCGGCCCGGATCTTCCGCGACGGCCACGACCTCCTCGCCGGCCGCGTCCGCTGGCGCAGGGCCGGCGCGAAGGGCTGGCACGACGTCGCGCTCGCCCCCGGCGACGACGACCGGTGGTCGGCCACCATCACCTGCACCGAGGTCGGCGTGCACCACGTCCAGGTCGAGGCGTGGACCGACCGCTTCGCCACCTGGCGCAAGGAGGTCCGGGCCAAGGTGGGTGCCGGCGACGACGTGACCCTCGAGCTCGAGGAGGGCGCACGCATCCTGGAGTCGCTGCGCCGTGGCGTGGCCCGCGAGGACCGGTCCCGGCTCGACGAGGCGGTCGCTGCGATCCGGCGCGACGGCTGCAGCCTCGACGTGCGCCTCAACGCCGCGCTCGACGACGCGCTCGTGCCCATCGTCGAGGGCATCCCGACCGACGGGGACCGGACCCGGACCCGCACCCTCGAGGTGTGGTGCGACCGGGCCCGGGCGCGGCACTCGTCCTGGTACGAGTTCTTCCCCCGCTCCGAGGGAGGCCTGCGCGGCGCCCTCGACCGCCTCGACGCCGTGGCCGAGATGGGCTTCGACGTCGTCTACTTCCCGCCCATCCACCCGATCGGCACCACGGCCCGGAAGGGACCGAACAACACCCTGCACGCCGGGCCCGACGACCCCGGCTCGCCGTGGGCCATCGGCGGCCCCGACGGCGGGCACACCGCCGTCCACCCCGACCTGGGCACCGAGGCCGACCTCGTGGCCTGCGTGGACCGGGCCCGCGAGCTCGGCATGGAGATCGCCCTCGACTTCGCGCTCCAGTGCAGCCCCGACCACCCCTGGGTCGTCGAGCACCCCGAGTGGTTCCACCACCGTCCCGACGGGACCATCAAGCACGCCGAGAACCCGCCCAAGAAGTACCAGGACATCTACCCGATCGACTTCTGGCCCGCGGAGGAGTCGGACCGCGTCGCGCTGTGGGAGGCGTGCCGTGACGTGCTGCTCCACTGGATCGACGTCGGCGTGCGCATCTTCCGCGTCGACAACCCCCACACCAAGCCGGTCGCGCTCTGGGAGTGGTGCATCGCCGAGATCCAGGCCGAGCACCCCGACGTGCTCTTCCTCGCCGAGGCCTTCACCCGCCCGGCCATGATGTCCAAGCTGGCCGAGATCGGCTTCAGCCAGAGCTACACGTACTTCACCTGGCGCCACACCAAGGCCGAGCTCACCGACTACGTCACCGAGCTCGCCCACGGCGAGCTGGCCGACGTGATGCGACCGAACTTCTGGCCGAACACCCCCGACATCCTCCCGAAGGACCTGCGGGACGCGAACCGGGCGGCCTTCCAGCTCCGGTGGCTCCTGGCTGCCACGCTGGTGCCCAACCACGGCCTGTACTCCGGCTACGAGCTGTGCGAGAACGCGCCCGCCTCGGACACCAACGAGGAGTACCTGTTCTCCGAGAAGTACCAGATCACGCACCGGGACTGGGACCGCGCCGACTCCCTCGCCCCCTTCATCGGGAAGGTCAACGCCATCGTCTCCGCCCACCCCGCGCTGCGCCAGCTGCGCGACGTCCGCTTCCACCCCGTCGACCACGCCGACGTCATCGCGTTCTCCAAGGGCACCCTCGACCCCGACGGGGCGACCGACGGCGACTGCGTGCTGGTGGTGTGCACCCTCGACCCCGACCGCACCGTGGAGGCCACCGTGCACCTCGACCTGGCCGCCCTCGGCCTGCCGACGTGGGGCGCCTACCGCGCGCACGACGAGCTGACCGGGGAGACCTACACCTGGGACGGGCCGTCCAACTACGTCCGCTTCGACCCCGACCAGGACCGCGTGGGCCACGTCCTGGACCTGTCCGACCCGCTCGGCACCGGCGCGTCCGCCACCGGTCGGGGGGCGTGACGATGCACGACGCCACCGCCGGCGGCCACCTGCCGCACCGCACGCCCATCGACCCCACCGACCGCCGCTGGTACCAGAAGGCCGTCTTCTACGAGGTGCTCGTGCGCGGCTTCCGCGACGCGAACGGCGACGGCACCGGCGACCTGCGGGGCCTCACCGAGAAGCTCGACTACCTCGAGTGGCTCGGCATCGACTGCCTCTGGCTGCTGCCCTTCTACGAGTCGCCCCTCCGGGACGGCGGCTACGACGTGTCGGACTTCTTCAAGGTGCTGCCCGAGTACGGCGACGTCGACGACGCAGCCGAGCTGATCGAGCAGGCCCACCGACGGGGCATCCGCGTCATCGCGGACTGCCTGGTCAACCACACCTCCGACCAGCACCCGTGGTTCCAGGAGTCCCGGCGGGACCGCACCAACGACAAGGCCGACTGGTACGTGTGGTCCGACGACGACCAGCGATGGTCCGAGGCCCGCATCATCTTCACCGACACCGAGGTCTCGAACTGGACCTGGGACGCCCAGCGCCAGCAGTACTACTGGCACCGCTTCTTCCACCACCAGCCCGACCTGAACTTCGACAACGACGACGTCCAGCAGGCGATGATCGACGTCTTCAAGTTCTGGATGGGCATGGGCCTGGACGGGTTCCGCCTCGACGCCGTGCCGTACCTGTTCGAGCGGGACGGCACGAACTGCGAGAACCTCCCCGAGACGCACGCGTACCTGCGGCGCATGCGAGCCGAGATCGAGGCCGAGTTCCCCAACTCGGTGCTGCTCGCCGAGGCCAACCAGTGGCCCGCCGACGTCGTGGACTACTTCGGCCCCGACGGGGACGAGTGCCACATGAACTTCCACTTCCCGCTCATGCCCCGCATGTTCATGGCGGTCCGGCGCGAGCAGCGCTTCCCGATCACCGAGATCCTGGCCCAGACCCCCGACATCCCCGACGGCTGCCAGTGGGGGATCTTCCTGCGCAACCACGACGAGCTGACCCTCGAGATGGTCACCGACGAGGAGCGGGACTACATGTACGCCGAGTACGCGCAGGACCCGCGGATGAAGATCAACGTGGGCATCCGGCGCCGGCTGTTCCCGCTGCTCGACAACGACCGCCGCAAGGCCGAGCTGTTCCACGCGCTGCTGCTGTCCATGCCGGGCAGCCCGATCATGTACTACGGCGACGAGATCGGGATGGGCGACAACATCTACCTCGGCGACCGCGACGGGGTCCGCACGCCGATGCAGTGGTCGCCGGACCGCAACGCCGGCTTCTCGACCTGCGACCCGGCCCGCCTGTACCTGCCGGCGATCATGGACCCCGTGTACGGGTACCAGGCCCGCAACGTGGAGGCCCAGCTCGCCGACCCGTCGTCGTTCCTGCACTGGATCCGGCGCATGCTCACCATCCGCAAGGAGCTCCCCGTCTTCGGCACCGGGGACTTCGAGGTCCTCCACGCCGAGAACCCGGCCGTGCTGGCCTACCTGCGCACGTCGAAGCCCGACGACGACCACGACGACACCGTGCTGTGCGTGCACAACCTGTCCCGGTTCCCCCAGCCATGCGAGCTGATGCTCGCCGCGCACGCCGGCCGCCAGCCCGTGGAGCTGACCGGGCGCATCCCGTTCCCCGAGATCGGCGAGCTGCCCTACTTCGTCACGCTGCCCCCGCACGGCTTCTACTGGTTCGCCCTCGTCGACCCCGAGGCCGAGCCGATCGGGCAGGTGGAGCCGTGAGCCCCGACGCCGCGCCGCAGGATCGGGGCCCGCTCGACGCCGTCCCCGTCGCCGACCTCCTCGGCCTCGTCCCGGACCACCTCGCCGCCCAGCGGTGGTACGACGGCGACCGCGCCCCCGACGAGGTCCGCGTCGTGGACGCCGAGACCTGGGACGTGCCCGCCGACCCCGACGACGGTCCCGTGTCGCTGCGCTGGCTCCTGGTCGAGGCCGTGGTCGACGGGCGGACGCTCGGCCGCTACCAGCTCGTGCTCGGGCTGCGGCCCGGCACCGACGTCCCCGCCCAGCTCCACGGCCACGACGAGGCCGTGCTCGGCGCCGTGCCCCTCGACGGGCCCGGCCCGTCGGCGGCCGTGGTCTTCGACGCGGTCCTCGATCCCCGCCTCGCCCGGGCCGTCCTGGGTGCCGTCGCCCCCGGCGCGACGGCCCGGACGTCGCGGGTCCCCGCCGTCGAGCAGTCGAACACGTCGATCGTCTTCGACGAGCACCTCATCGTGAAGCTCTTCCGGCGCGTGCACGTCGGCACGAACCCCGACGTCGACGCCGTGGCGCGCCTCCAGGACGCCGGCTTCGCCCACGTCCCCGCCCAGCGGGGCGTCCTCGCCCGGCCCGCACCCGGTGCCGACCCCGACGACCCCGAGCACGACCCCGGTGACCCCGGGGACGACCGGGTCCAGCACCTCGCCGTGGCCCGCGACTTCCTCGTCGGCGCAGCCGACGGCTGGCACGTGGCGCTCGGCTCGCTGCGGATCCTGTTCGCCGACCACGTCGACGCGAGCGCCAGCGGCGGCGACTTCGGCCACGACGCGTTCCGCCTCGGCGCGATCACCGCCCGCCTCCACCTCGCCCTGGCCGACGCCTACGGGACGACCGACGCCCACGTCGACGAGTGGGTCGCCGGCTTCCGGGCCCAGCTCGACCGCGTCCGGGACCTGGCGGCCCGGGCCGGGGACGGCCCGCTGGCCTCGCTGCCCGTCGCCGAGGTCTCCGCCCGCTACGACGACGTCGCCGCGCTCGGCCGGCCCGGACCCGCCATCCGCATCCACGGGGACCTGCACCTGGGGCAGACCCTGCGGGCCGACGCCGGCTGGTTCGTGATCGACTTCGAGGGCGAACCCGCCCGACCCGTGGCCGAGCGAACCCGACCGTCGTCGCCGCTGCGCGACGTGGCCGGGATGCTCCGCTCCTTCCACTACGCCGCCGAGGTCGCGCACTGGGAGCACCGGGGCGAGGAGGACGAGGGCGTCGGTCCCGCCGCCGCCGAGTGGGAGGCGCGGGCTCGCCGGCGGTTCCTGGACGGCTACGTCGGCACCGAGGGGATCGGCGCGCTGCTGCCGGGCAGCGACGCCAGCGAGGCCCTCCTCGCCGCCTTCGAGCTCGACAAGGCCACCTACGAGGTGGCCTACGAGGTCGCCTACCGGCCCAGCTGGGTCGGCATCCCCCTCGGCGCCATCCGGAGGCTCCTGCGATGACCCCGCCCACCGACCGCGGCCGTCGGGGTCGCACCGGCCCCGAGGCCCACGACGGGCCCGTCCCCGAGGAGATCACCGTCCCCGCCCCTGCCGTCCCCGGCCTCGACCGGCTCGTCGCCGGCACCCACCACGATCCCCACGCCGTCCTCGGCGCCCACGACGGTCCCGACGGGATCGTGGTCCGGGTGCTGCGACCCGAGGCCAGGTCGGTCGCCATCGAGCTCGACGGCGCGGTCCACGAGGGCGCCCACCTCGCCGGCGGCGTCTTCGAGGTCCGGGTGCCCCGCGCCCCGTCCCCCGACGTGGCGGTGCGCGTCGCCTACGACGAGCTGACCGTCGACGTCGTCGACCCCTACCGGTTCTGGCCCACGCTCGGCGAGGTCGACCTCCACCTGATCGGCGAGGGCCGCCACGAGCGGCTGTGGACCGTGCTCGGCGCCCACGTCCGCACGCACCAGGGCGTGACCGGCACCAGCTTCGCCGTGTGGGCGCCCGCGGCGCGCTCGGTGCGGGTCGTGGGCGACTGGAACTCCTGGGACGGGCGCATCCACCCGATGCGTGCGCTCGGCTCCTCGGGCGTGTGGGAGCTGTTCGTGCCCGGGGTCGAGCCCGGCGCCCGCTACCGCTTCGAGGTCGTCGGCCCCGACGGCGTGCCGCGGCACAAGGCCGACCCCATGGCCCGGGCCACCGAGGCGCCCCCGGCCAACGCCAGCGTCGTCACCCGCAGCGAGCACACCTGGACCGACGACGAGTGGATGGCGGCGCGCGCCGCCATCGACCCGATCGAAGACCGCCTGTCGATCTACGAGGTCCACGCCGGCTCGTGGCGCACCGTGCCCGAGGAGGGCGACCGGGTCCTCACCTGGTCCGAGCTGGCCGAGCAGCTCGGCGACCACGTCGCCGACCTCGGCTTCACCCACGTCGAGCTGCTGCCCGTGGCCGAGCACCCCTACGCGCCCTCCTGGGGCTACCAGGTCACCGGCTACTACGCGCCCACGTCCCGCTTCGGCACGCCCGACGACTTCCGGGCCTTCGTCGACGTGCTCCACCAGCGCGGCATCGG
>CAZCEZ010000081.1:0-2726 GCA_964497795.1 uncultured Acidimicrobiaceae bacterium
GTTGTGGACGACGTCGAGGATCACCTCGATGCCGGCGTCGTGGAGGGAGCGCACCATGTGGCGGAACTCCTGGACCTGCTCGCCCCGGTCGCCCCAGGCCGCGTAGCCGTTGTGGGGTGCGAGGAAGCCGATGGAGTTGTAGCCCCAGTAGTTGGTGAGCCCCTTCTCGACCAGCCAGTGGTCGTGGACGAACTGGTGGGTCGGCAGCAGCTCGACGGCCGTGACGCCGAGCCGGCGGAGGTGGTCGACGGCGGCCGGGTGGGCCAGGCCGGCGTAGGTCCCCCGGAGCTCCTCGGGGACGCCGGGCAGCTGCCGGGTGAAGCCCTTGACATGGACCTCGTAGATGATCGTGTCCTCGAGCGGCGTGGCCGGCGCGTGGTCGTTGCCCCAGTCGAACCACGGGCTGACCACCACGGCCTTGGGGACGTGCGGGGCGCTGTCGTCGAAGTTGGGCTTGCGGTGGTCGTCGAAGCGGTGCCCGAAGCACGAGGGGTCCCAGTCGACGGTGCCGCACACCGCCTTGGCGTAGGGGTCGAGCAGGAGCTTGGCCGGGTTGCACCGGTGGCCGGCGGCCGGGTCCCACGGTCCGTGGACGCGGAAGCCGTAGGCCTGCCCGGGGCCGACGCCGGGCAGGTAGGCGTGCCAGCAGTGGGCGTCGACCTCGGTGAGGTCGTGGCGCTCCTCCCGGCCCTGCTCGTCGAACAGGCACAGCTCGACGCGCGCCGCGACCTCGGAGAACACGCTGACGTTGGTCCCCGCGCCGTCGTAGGTGGCGCCGAGCGGGTACGCCGTGCCGGGCCAGAGGGTCGCCATCGCGGCGACGCTACCCCGGCCCGGGGGCTGCGCCGGGCGGGGCGACGAGGGCTCAGCCGCCGAGGATGCCCTCGAGGTCGAGGCCCTCGAGGTCGCTGCAGTTCTCGCTCAGCCAGGCGTCGATCTCGTCGGCCGCGTCCTCGAACTCGCCCTCGAGGTCCTCGCCGAGGCGGTCGAGCCGCTCCAGGGTCTCGGGGTCGATCGACTCGGGGTCCGTGGGATCGACGATCACGCCGTCGAACTCGCCGGCGATGGTCTGGAAGCCGTCGGCGATCGTGCGGAAGGCGTCGCGGATCTCGTCCGGGGCGGCGTCGGCCACCTCGCCGAGCTCGTCGGCGAAGGGCTGGAAGATGGTGCCGAAGTCGACGGGCTCGCCGGTCAGGAAGGCGTCCTCCAGGCCCAGGTCCTCGAAGCCGCCGGCGAGCTGGCCGAGGAAGGCGCACTCGCCGCCCGCCGCCGCGCCGAGCGCGTCCTCGGCGGCCCGCTCGGCGGCCTCCTCGGACTCGTCGTCGACGTCGTCGAGGTCGTCGGCCCCGCTCACGTCCTCGGTGCCGTCGCCGGTGCCGAGGTCCTCGTCGTCGTCACCGCCGCACGCGGCGACGAGCAGCCCCAGCGCAGCCAGGGCTGCGAGGAGTCGGAGCAGGTGGGTGCGGCGCATGGGTCCTCCCGGGTGGTCCGCCGTCCGGAGCCGCCGACGGTAGTGCCCCTCGGGGCCCGGCCCAGCCGGCGCAGCCCAGGCCAGCCGGCGCAGCCCAGGCCCGCCGGCGCAGCCTCAGCCCGCCGGCCAGAACGGCGTGGGGACCACCGTCGCCGCCACGTCGCTCCCCCGCACGTCGACCACCACCTCCGCGCCGTCCTCGACGTCGGGCGGCAGGAAGGCCAGCGCGATGCCGGTGCCGAGCATGGGCGAGAAGTTCCCGCTCGTCACCTCGCCCACGACCTCGCCGTCGATCCGCACGGGGTTGTGGCTGCGGGGTGGCCGCCGGCCTGCGCAGCGCAGGCCGCGCAGCCGGCGGGCCGGTCCGGCCTCCCGCTCGACGGCGAGCGCCTCCTTGCCCCGGAACTCGGTGTCCCAGCGCACGACCCAGCCGAGCCCGGCCTGGAGCGGCGTGATGCCCGGACCCAGCTCGTTGCCGTGGAGGGGCAGGCCCGCCTCCAGGCGCAGCGTGTCGCGGGCCCCGAGCCCGGCGGGCTCGACCTCGGCCGCGAGGAGCGCGTCCCACAGGGCCGGCGCGGCGTCGGCCGGGACGGCGATCTCGACGCCGTCCTCGCCGGTGTAGCCGGTCCCGGCCACGGTGCAGGTCGCACCCGCGACCTCGACGGTCGAGACGCGGAAGCGACCGACCGCGGCCGCCTCGGCGGACACGCGGGCCAGGCGCTCCCGGGCCTCGGGACCCTGCACCGCGAGCACGGCCCGGGTCTCGGTCACGTCCTCGCCGCCGAGCGCCTCTCGCACACCGGCCGTGTTCGACGCGTTGGGCATGACGTCGAACGCGTCGTCGCCCACCCACCACACGATGATGTCGTCGACGACCGAGGCGTCATCGGCGTCGAGCAGGTGGGTGTACTGGGCCCGCCCGGGCCCGACCCGACCCAGGTCGTTGGTCAGCGTCCGCTGGATGCGGTCGTGGGCGTCGGGTCCCACGATCCGGACCGTGCCGAGGTGCGACACGTCGAAGACCACCGCGCCGGTCCGGCACGCCTGGTGCTCGGCCACGGTCCCCCCGCCGTAGGACAGCGGCATCTCCCAGCCGCCGAAGGGCACGAGCTTCGCGCCGAGCGCGCGGTGGGAGGCGTCGAGCGGGGAGCGCGTCATGCCCAGGAGCCTCGCGCGCCGCACCCCTGCGGGCGCAGCATCCCCGTGCCGGCGCTCAGCTGCCCGTGCCGGCGCCGGGCGAGGGCTCGACGTCCTC
>CAZCEZ010000081.1:2826-16173 GCA_964497795.1 uncultured Acidimicrobiaceae bacterium
CCCGTGCCGGCGCTCAGCTGCCCGTGCCGGCGCCGGGCGAGGGCTCGACGTCCTCGGCCGGACGGAACATCTCGGCCACCGCGCTGTCGAGCTCCTCCACCACGCCGTCCATGGGGAGCAGGTTGAGCACGCCCTGCCCCTGGTACCGGTTGACCACGTCGATGAGCTCGTCGCCCCGGACGAGCAGCGCCGTGCTGCCCGAGATGACCAGGTGCGCCGCCGCGACGTCCTCGCCGAGCTGGGACTTGAGGTACTCGAAGGCCTCGCGGATCGACTCGAGCTTGATGCCGGCGTCGAGCAGGCGCTTCACGACCTTCAGCTCGAGCAGGTCCGTGTAGGAGTAGCGACGCCGGCTTCCCGACCCCTCGGCGTCGGCGAGCGAGGGCCGGATCAGGTCGGTGCGGGCCCAGTAGTCCAGCTGGCGGTAGGTGATGCCCACGATCTCCGCGGCGCGCTTGCCGGAGAACCCGTGCTCGAATCGCTCGCCCATCGCCTGCGTCTCCCTCGTCCTCGGCGCGCCGCCCGGTGCGGTCGCTGCCTCCGTGACCCGGCGCGGCCGTGGTCCCGGACCACAGCCGTGGAATTACGCGCCTGTCGTGGTGGATCGTACGAGGGTGCGCGCGGAGCGTCAACGGAACGTGCGTTCGGGTGGTCGCCGGCCCGGCGCGCAGGGCCGATCGGCACCTCCGGAGGCCGATTCAGCTCGTCGCGACCTCGCGCCGCAGCGCGGCGAGCTGCTCGGGCGTGCCGATGGCGATCAGCACCTCGCCCGGCCGGATGAGCGTGTCGGGCGAGGGGTTGGTGAGGAACCGACCGGCCGTGTCCCGCATGGCGAGCACCAGCGCGCCGGTGCGGTCGCGCAGGTGCGCGTCGCGCAGGCTGTGGCCGGCGAGGCCGGTGCCGGCCGAGACTGCGATCTCGGCGAGGCGGAACTCGAGGCCCGCGTCGTGCATGACCACGTCGAGGAAGTCGGCGACGGCCGGCTGCAGGATCATCGCAGCGATCCGCTCGCCGCCGATCTGCTGGGGGTTGACGACGCGGTCCGCGCCGGCCTGGGTGAGCTTGGCCTCGGCGGACTCGACCCGGGCCCGGGCGACGATGAACAGGTCGGGGCGGGCGGAGCGACCCGAGAGCGTGACGTACAGGTTGGCGGCGTCGGTGTCGATGGCGGCGACGAGGGCCTTGGCCCGGCTGATGCTGGCCGCGGCGAGCACCTCGTCGTCGGTGGCGTCGCCCACGATCGAGGGCAGGTCGAGGTCCGCGAGGCGCTCGGGGTCGCTGTCGATCACGACGACCTGGGCGCCGTCCCGCACGAGGTCGCGGGCGATGGTCTTGCCCACCCGACCCCACCCGCACACGATGACGTGGTCGGACATGGCGGCGATGGCTCGCTCCATGCGTCTCCTCCAGAGCTGGTCGGTGAGGCGGCCCTCGACGAGGGACTCGAGCAGGACGCCGAGGGTGTAGAAGGCGGTCCCGACGCCGGACAGGATCACGGCCATGGTGACGAGGCGGTACTTGGTGGTGTCCTCGAGCCCGGCCCCCTCCCCCACCTCGCGGTAGCCGACGGTCGAGACCGTGATGATGGTCTGGTAGAGGGCGTCGACGGGACTCAGGCCCACGAGCGCGTAGCCGCCCGTGCCCATGGCGGTCACGGCCACGAGCAGCAGCAGGCCGCGCTGCACGCGCCGGCTGGCCAGCTCGGGATCGGGGCGTGCGGTGGCGCGCCGGGCCTGGATGCGGCGCAGCACCTCGGTGCCCTTCACGTCCTCCGTCCGTGGCCGGCCATGGCCGACGAACCTAGGCGAGCCCCCGACGGGCGTCGCGGACCGGCGCGGTGGATGCGCCGGTCAGGACGCGAAGTCCTCCGGGTTCACCTGGTCGATGAACTCCTTGAACTCCTCGACCACGTCCTCGTCGTCCTCCATCTCGTCCTCGTCGTCGGGGACGTCGACGAAGCCGGCCTCGGCGAGGACCGACTCCTCGGCGAAGATCGGCGTGCCGATCCGCACGGCGACGGCGACGGCGTCGGAGGGACGGGCGGACACCACGTGGGTGGCGCCGGCGCGCTCGAGCACCATGTCGGCGAAGTACGTGTGGTTGCGCAGGTCGGAGATGACGATCCGCTCGATCCGGGTGCCGAGCTCCTCGAGGAGCAGGGAGATCAGGTCGTGCGTGAGCGGCCGGGGCGTCTCGACCCCGTCGAGGGCGAAGGCGATGGCCTGGGCCTCCGGGGCGCCGATCATGATCGCCAGCTGCCGCCGCTCGCCGTCCACCTCCCGGAGCAGCATCACCGGGGTGTTCGAGGGCATGTCCACACGGACGCCGACGAGCTCCATCTCCGCAGTCATCGATCAGCACCCTACCGCCGTGCCGGGCGCATCGCCCGGGGTGCGCGGGACCCGTGCGGGACGCTCAGGGAAGGGTCGACCGGAGCACCCGGCGGAGGAGGGCGGCGTGGAGCTCCTCGCCCACGCCGGCCAGCTCGTCGACCACGTCGCGGGCCCGGGCCCGGGCGTCCGGGTTGCGCTGCTTGAGCAGCGGCATGACCAGCTGCTCGAACACGCCGGCCTCCCGCTCGGCGGCGATCTTGTACATCCGCAGGTGCCGGACCTCGATGCCGTGCTCGACGAAGGCGCGAGCGGCGCGCACCACGTCGAGGTGCTCGGGGTCGTAGTAGGTGTCCGGGCCGACGCGGCGCGAGGCGATCATCGAGAAGCCCTCGAGCTGGCGCACGACCTCGACGGCGACGCCGGCCCGGGAGGCGAGCTCCTCGGCGGTGAGCGCCTGGTCCTCCGCCGCCCGGTCGTCGGCCGGCGCCTCGGCGGCCGCCGGTGCACGGGTGTCCTCGGGCGCGTCCGCCCTCGCCGGGCCGGACACCGGCTCGGGGTCGGGCTCCGGGTCCGGTGGCCGCACGGCCTCGGCCGAGGCCGCGGCGAGGTGGGCGGCGGCGTGGCGCAGGTCGCGGGGGTCCGACGACTCCGCTGCGTCGGCGTCGTCCTCGTCGGCCCGAGGTTCCCCGGCGGCACCGGGGGCCGGGTCGCCGGCGGTCCGATCGGGGGGCTCGGGGGGTGCGACGGCGGGCTCGTGGCCGCCGGCGGCGACCGGCTCGGGCTCGTCCACCGGCTCGGGCTGGGTCGCCGGTCCGGGCTGGGTCGCCGGACGGGCCGGCACCGCGGCCGTGGCGCCGACTCCGACGGGCAGGTCGGCGGCGTCGGGGGTCTGGTCGGTGCCCGCCGGCGGGGTTCCCGTGGCGTCCCACTCGTCGAGGCGCTCGCGGATGACGCGCAGCGGCAGGAAGTTGTCCCGCTGCTGGGTCAGGATCCACTGCAGGCGCTCGATGTCGGCGTCGTAGAACTTCCGGTACCCCGACGGCGTCCGCTCGGGTTCGAGCAGGCCCTGGGACTCCAGGAAGCGGATCTTGGAGATCGTCACGTCCGGGAACTCGTCCTGGACCAGCGACAGCACCTCGCCGATCGACAGGTGCGACCGGTCCCCCACGGCGTCGTCCTCCATGCGGGCTCAGCCGCCCCCGTGCACGAAGACGAGCTTGAAGGAACCGATCTGGAGCTCGTCGCCGTCGCGCAGCGGCGCCTCCTCGACGCGGTTCCGGTTGAGGTAGGTCCCGTTGAGCGAACCGGTGTCCCGCACCACGTAGTCCGAGCCGGCCCGACGGATCTCGGCGTGGCGCCGGGAGACGGTGACGTCGTCGAGGAAGATGTCGCACTCGGGGTGCCGACCGGCCGTCGTGGTGTCGGCGTCGAGCACGTAGCGGCTGCCGGCGTTTCGCCCCCGCTTCACGACCAGCGCACCGAGGCCCGTGGGGACCTCATTCAGGTCGACGCCGACCTCGTCGCCGCCCTCGAGCGCAGGGTCGTCGGGGTGGAACGTGATCGTCGAGTCCTCACCCGAGCGGTGCTCGAGCGCGGCGCCGCAGGACGAGCAGAAGTTCGACCCGAGCGGGTTCCCGTGCCCGCAGCGGTTGCAGAAGACGCTGTCGGCCATGCCTCAGCCGTCGATCAGGGCGCGGTAGGCGGCGGCGTCGAGCAGCTGGGTCTCGCCGTCGGCGGTCTCGATCACGAACAGCCAGCCCTCGCCGTAGGGGTCCTCGTTGAGGCGCTCGGGGGCGTCGGCGAGCTCGGCGTTGACCTCGACCACGGTCCCGGTGACGGGGGCGTAGATGTCGGAGACCGACTTGGTCGACTCGACCTCGGCGATCGCCTCGCCGGCCGTGACGCTGGCCCCCACCTCGGGGAGCTCCACGAACACGACGTCGCCGAGCGCGTCCTGGGCGTAGTCGGTGATGCCGACCCGGGACCGGCCGCCGTCGACGCGGACCCACTCGTGGTCGGAGGAGTACGACAGATCGTCGGGCACCTGCATGGCGCGGAGGCTACCGGAGCCCGCGGCGTGCGACGGCGGATGGCGGCGCCCCGGAGCCCGTCGGGTCCCTCCGCTCCGCTCAGGCGCTGCGGCCGGCGGCCCGTGCGGCGCGCCCCTCGGCCAGCGCCTTGCGGCCGAGCGGGACGTACAGGGCCGCCGACCAGTACGAGAGCGCGAGGCCGGGGATGCCCACGGCCCAGGCGAGGACCTCCATGGGCGGGGCGTAGGCGGCGTCGCTCGCCCCCAGCAGGAAGGCGGGCAGCGCCCCCATCAGCAGGAACGTGGCGGTCTTGCCGAACCAGGTCACGTCGATGCGGGCGGCTCCTGCCGCGGCCAGGGCGAGCGTGGCGACGGCGACGACGACCTCGCGCACGAGCACCGCGACCAGGAACCAGGTCGGGACCGAGCCGTCGACCAGGATGCAGCCGATCCCCACGAAGAACAGCAGCCGGTCGGCCACGGGGTCGAGCACCTTGCCGACCTCGGAGACCTGCCCGAGGCGGCGGGCCAGGTAGCCGTCGACCCAGTCGGTGCTGCCGATGGCGAAGATGATCCACCCGGCCAGCTCGCGGTCCTCCCGACCGAGCAGCGCCCAGACGAACACGGGGAGCGTGCACAGCCGGACCACGGTCACGAGGTTCGGGATGGTGAGGATCCGGTCGGTCGTGACCGGCTCGTCCGCCTGGACGTCCTCGGGCGTGGGGGCGGTCATGGCCGGAGCCTAGGCACGTCCGCGCCCCGGGGAGCCGGTGCCACACTGGCGCGGTGGCCACCGTCTTCACCCGGATCATCGAGGGCAAGCTGCCCGGGCGCTTCGTCTGGCGGGACGACCGCTGCGTCGCCTTCCTGTCGATCAACCCGCTCCAGCGCGGGCACGCGCTGGTCGTGCCCGTCGCCGAGGTCGACCACTGGCTCGACCTCGACCCCGCCGACAACGCCCACCTCGTCGGGGTCGCCCAGCGGATCGGGGCCGCCCAGATGCGGGCGTTCGCCCCCGAGCGCATCGGCCTCATGGTCGCCGGCCTCGAGGTCCCCCACGTCCACTACCACGTCGTCCCGATCAACGGCGTCCACGACCTGGACTTCGCCAACGCCGCCCGGGACCCCGACGCCACCGACATGGACGCGGCGCGCGACGCGCTCGTCGCAGCGCTGCGCGAGCTGGGCGAGGATCCCGGGGTGTGACGCACGGCGCCGGGGTCGCGGGTTCAGCGTCGAGGGTCGACCGGGTAGCGACGGGGCGAACCCCCCGAACCCACCCGCCGGCCCGCCGGCAGGAAGGAGCGACCATGTCCGGAGCCATCGAAGAGGGAATCCGCGGCGCCGTCGAGGACGTCAAGGGCAAGGCCAAGGAGGTCGTCGGCGCGATCACCGACGACGAGGACCTCCAGGAGGAGGGCCGGGCCCAGCAGGAGAAGGCCGACAAGCAGCGTGACGCCGCCGAGGCCGAGATGGAGGCCCAGGAAGCCCGGACCGAGGCCCTGCGCGCCGAGCAGGAGCAGGCCGCCGAGCAGGCCGACCGCGAGGACGAGACGGAGCGCTGACGCCCGTCCCGGTCGACGGCTCCGTCCGTCCCCGACGGCGCCCGCCCCGTGCGGGCGCCGTCGGCGCGTCCGGCCGGGCCCGGGGTCAGGCCGAGACCGGCTTCGGCTCGACGGGCTCGAGCAGCTCGGGACCGTTGTTGCGGACGTTGCCCACGGCGTCGCCGACGGGGTGGACGTGGAGCAGGTCGTCGGGCGCGGGGACGAGCAACCCGCCGAGGCCCTCGACGTCGTGGTCGTCGGGGTCCAGCCAGCGGGCCCACGCGTCCTCGGGGAGCACGACGGGCATCCGGTCGTGGATCGGGGCCATGGTCGCGTTCGGCGACGTGGTGACGATGGTGAGCGACCGGAGCGGCGGCTGCTCGCCGTCCGGCCCCCGCCACACCGACCACAGCCCGGCGAAGGCCAGCGGGGCGCCGTCGGCCCGGGCGATGAACATCGGCTGCTTGGGCGGGCGCTTCTGGGGGCCGAGGCGCTTCCACTCGTAGAACCCCGCGGCGGGGACGATGCACCGGCGCGTGGCGAAGGGCTTCCGGAACGCCGGCTTCTCGGCGAGGGTCTCGCCCCGGGCGTTGATCATGCGGGACCCGACCTTGACGTCCTTCGCCCACGACGGGACCAGGCCCCAGAAGAAGGCGTCGAGGTGCCGATCGCCCTGCCCGTCCGCCACGACGGCCCACACGTCCTGGGTCGGGGCGACGTTCCAGTTCGGCTCGAGGGAGGCCTCGGGAGCGACGGCGGCACCGAAGTGGGCGGCGAGGTCGGCGGGCGGGGCGGTGGACACGAAGCGGCCGCACATGCCCCGGACGGTACCCGGGTGCTCCGACACCGCCCGACGTCCACCCCCGCCGGGGGGCGGCATCCGGCGTCTGGCGGCCGTCGGCGGCGCGGTGCCACGCTCGGGGCGTGCCCGACTCCCCGGACCTCGACGTCGTCCTGTTCGGCCCCACCGGCGTGACCGGCCGCGAGGTGGCCCGCCACCTCGCGCGGCGGGCCCCTGCGCTCGGCCTGCGCTGGGGCGTCGCCGGCCGGGACGAGACCCGGATGCGGGCCGCGCTGGGCGCGGTCGGCGCCGAGCCCGACGAGGTCCTCGTCGCCGACGCCACCGACCCCGCCTCCGTGCAGGCCATGGTCGAGCGGACCCGGGTCGTCGCCGACCTGGTCGGGCCCTTCGCCCGCTGGGGCGAGCCGGTGTACGCCGCGTGCGCCCGCTCCGGGACGCACCTCGTGGACCCGTGCGGGGAGACCGACTGGGTCCGGACAATGATCGACCGGTACGACGACGAGGCCACCGAGCAGGGCGCCGTGCTGGTGCCCACCGCCGGCTTCGAGGCGCTCCCCTTCGACCTGGGCACCCTGCACGCCGCCCACCTCCTCCACGAGCGCACCGGACGCCCCGTGGTCGACGTCGACGTCGCCGTGTCGATCGAGGCCGGCGTCCCGATCCGCTCCGCCGCCGACGCCGTGTCCGGCGGGACCTTCGCCAGCGCCGTCGACGTCGTCGAGCGCGGCCCGGGGCGGTCGGCCACCGACCCGTACCTCCTCGACACCCCGGGCTCCGCGGCCCGCGGCACCTACGACCTGCGACCCCGCCGCCACGGCGGCTCGGGCCGCTGGCTGGCGCCGATGTTCCCGTCGCCGTTCCTCAACCCGGCCGTCGTCCACCGCTCCGCCGCCCTCCTGCGCGACTCGGGTGACACGATCCACGCCCCGCGCTTCCGCTACCGCGAGGGCACCGCCACCGACGCGATGGCCCCTCGCCCGGCATCCGGGGCGACGGCGGCGACCCTGTCCGTGCTGACCGCCGGCCTCGGGCTCGTCGGGCGGGCGCCGGCGCCCGTGCGCTCCGCGGTGGCCCGGGCGATGCGGGCCGCCGGACCCGCCCCCGGCGACGGCCCGCGCCCGGAGGACCTCGACGCCTGGTCGTACCGGCTCGACGTGCGGGCCACCGACGACCGCGGCGGCCACCAGGACGTGGTCGTCGAGGGCGACGGCCACCCGGGCTACAAGTCGACGTCGCGGATGCTGGGCGAGGCGGCCCTGGCCCTGGCCGACCCCGACGCCGGCCTCCCCGACGGCGCGGGCTTCCTGACGCCCGCGACCGCGCTCGGCCTGGTCGTCCTGGAGCGCATGGGCGAGGCGGGCCTGCGCTTCCGCGCCGTCGACTAGGCGCCCGCCGAGCTCGCCGGCGGCGACGACGCCGCCAGCCGCGGCCGGAGGTCGGCGGCGGGCTCGGGGCGGCCGAAGAGGTAGCCCTGCGCCCGGGGGCAGCCCATCTCCTCCAGCGCCCGCCGCTGGGCGTCGGTCTCGACCCCCTCGGCCAGGGCCACCATGCCGAGGTCCTCGGCGAGGCGCACGACCGTCGCGACCAGGTGCCGATCCCGCTCGTCGCCCGCGTCGAGCCCGGCCACGAACCGCCGGTCGATCTTCAGCACGTCGACGGGGAGGTCGCGCAGGAGCGCGAGCGACGAGAACCCGGTGCCGAAGTCGTCGATCGCGCTGCGGACGCCGAGGTCGCGGAGGCGCTCGAGCGTCGTGGTCGCACGCCCGGGGTCGGCGAGGACCATCGACTCGGTCACCTCCAGGCACAGGCGCCTGGGGTCGATGCCCCGCCGGCGCAGCGCGCTGCGCACCCGCCTCGACAGGTCGCTGCGGGCCAGCTCGGCGGGTGACAGGTTCACGGCGACGTGCAGGTGCGCCGGCCAGCGGGCGAGCTCGGACAGGGCGACGTCGAGGACGTGCTCACCGAGCCGGTCGACGATGCCGAGCTCCTCGGCGACGGGCACGAACTCGGCGGGCGGCACCCGGCCGAGCTCGGTGTCCTCCCACCGGGCCAGGGCCTCGGCGCCGACGATCCGACCCGACCCGAGCTCCACGACCGGCTGGAAGGCCACGGCGATCTCGCCGTCGGCGATGGCCTGCGGGAGCCGGTGCACGATGCGGGCCCGACGGACCAGGGAGTCGCGGTCGGCGGGCTCGAACCACTCGGCCCGGTCTCGGCCCTGGTGCTTGGCCCGCTCCAGGGCGAGCTCGGCGTCGCGCACGAGCGCGTCGGGCACGGTCCCGGGTCCGCTGGCGATGGCGGCGCCGACCGACGCGGTGACCAGGAAGGTGGTCCCGTCGACGACGAGGGGGTCGGCGACCGCGGAGCGGATGAGGTGGACCGCGGCCCCGACCTCTGCGGGCTCGATGCCGTCGAGCAGGACGAGGTACTCGTCGCCGGCGAACCGGGCCACCGTGTCGACGGGTCGGACCGCGGCCTGGAGCCGGCGTCCGACGGCCTCGAGGAGCTGGTCGCCGACGGAGTGGCCGTGGGCCACGTTCACGTTGCGGAAGCGATCCAGGTCGACGGCGAGCACGGCCAGGGAGCGGTCGGGTGCGGACATCCGCAGGCAGGCCTGGTGCAGGCGGTCGTCGAACATGACCCGGTTGCCCAGGCCGGTGACCGGGTCGTGGAGCGCGTCCTCGACCAGCCGCCGCTCGTAGTCCCGCCGTTCGGTCACGTCCTGGACGTTGACCACGAAGCCGGCGATGCGGTCGTCGTCGCGCAGGTCGACGACGGTGCCGGTGAACCAGCGCCCGGGCGCCTCGTGCAGGCGGAAGTCGCCGAGCGGCACGGGCACTCCCGGAGATGCGGCGTCGGCGATCGACGCGGCGACGGCGCCGAGGCGACCGGCGTCCTCGGCGTCGACGAGCCGATCCCAGCGCCGACCGACCGCTCGGCCCACGTCGACGCCGACCCGCTCCCAGGAGAGCCCGAGGTGCCGGAGCCTCCCGTCGGGCGTGACCACGGCGACGAGGTCCGCGGCGTTGCGGGTCAGCGCGTCCCACAGGGCACGGGCCCGCTGGGCCCGCCGGGTCGCCTCCTGGCGGACGGTCGTCGCGGTCAGCGCCGCCGCCACGGTGCGCAGGAGCTCGACCTCGCCCTCGGCGAAGGCGCGCCGCCGGCGGACCACGTCGATGCCGAGGAAGCCGTGCAGCTCCCCGAGGGCCACGAGGGGCACCACGAGGAGCGATCGGATCCCCTGCCCCTCGAGCATGACCCGCTCGTCGAGGCGGTCGACGCCGAGGGCGTGGACGTCGTCGATGCGGATCGGCTCGCCCGCCCGGAGCGGGCCGTGCCACGCCCAGAACGTCGAGAACGGGATGTCCTGCAGGTGCTCGATCTGCGCCTCGACGCCCCCGGCGCACCACTCGTGGGTGTTCGACGCGTGCTCGACGTCGTCGTGGCGGTGGACGCGGAAGACGTAGCAGCGGTCGGCGTCCAGGACGCCCCCGAGGGCGGCGAGGGCCCGGTCGACCGCGGCGCCGACCTCGTCCACGGAGGTGACGGAGAGCTCGGTCACCACGCGCCGGGCCGTCCGCTGGACGGCGAGGAGGTGGGCGAGCGCCTCGGACGCGCCGGCGGCGGAGAGGGCCGGGTCGCGCACCTCGTCTCCGTCCGTCACGTCCGTCACGTCCTCCGTGATCGGGTCCACCCGGTGGTCCCCGGGGGCGCCGACGGTAGCGGCGCGGCGGTCCCCGCCGCGGGTGGCGGGCCGGGCTCAGGCCCGGTCGGCGGCCACGGCCAGGGGCGACGCCGCGACGGTCGCTCCGGCCCCGACCTCGCGGACGCCGCGGTGCCGGACGCGCCACCAGCCGAGGGCGCCGGCTCCCAGGCCGATGGGCACCGCGTAGGAGAAGCCGCGCGTGAGCAGCACGGCCGCGAGCGCGTCGACCTCGGGCACCCCGGCGGCGACGAGGGCGGCGGTCAGCCCGGCCTCCACCACGCCGATGCCTCCGGGGGTCGGGGCGAAGCCCGCCGCGACCTTCCCGAGGAAGTGGATGCGCAGCGCGTCGACGGCGTCGAGGTCGACGCCCACGGCGCGCAGGGCGAGCAGGAACAGGAGACCCCCGAGGGCGTGCCCGGCCAGTGCCGGGCCGAAGAGCCGGGCCGGCCGGGCGACCAGGACGGCCGAGGCCTCCCGGAAGCGGTCGATCCAGGTCGCGGGTTCGAAGGAGCGGAACGCCCGCACCGGCACGAACCGGGCCACGGCGCCGTGCAGCCGCGTCGCGGTCCGCCGCCACCAGCGGAGCAGCCGGGTGTCGCGGCTGAGCAGCACCCAGGTGCCGACCGTGGCGACGGTGGAGCCGGCGAGCACGACGGCGAGGGCGACGTCGACCAGGTCCGCGGTGCGGGCCACCAGCTCGGGGGCGAGCACGACCAGGGCGAGGGTCCGGGCCGCGATGCCGAAGGCCTCGTTCGCCGCGGCGATGGACAGCCACGCCGGCGCGGGTTCGTGACCCCACGAGCGGGCCATGGCGACGCGGAGACCGGCACCGACGGCGCCACCCCCGGGGATGCCGCCGGAGGTCGCCGCCCCGACCTCGTTGAGCATGGCGCCCTGCGACAGCGACGACGCGGGGAGCGAGGCACGGACCGTGGCCGCCCGGAGCACCCGCTCGGCCAGGAACACGACGGCCATGGCGAGCAGCGCCCGGCGGTCCACGCCGGCGGCCACCGAGGCGGCGTCGGCGACGACGTCCCCGGCCCGGCGCAGCGCCCAGGCGAGCGCGGCGAGGAGCGCGAGGCCCGCCGGGAGGCGCCACCAGCCCCGCCGCAGCGCACGCCCGATGCCGCCCGGGTGCCGGGTCGGACCCGTCGGGGAGGCGGGCGGGGGCGACGTCACCGCGAGGAGGCTAGGACCGATCGCGCACGACCGGACATCGCCCCGCCGGGGGCTCAGCCGGTCGTGAGCCGCTCCGCCACCGCGAGCAGCGCACCCGGATCCACCGGCTTGACGAGCCACTCGGCGGCACCGAGGTCGTGCGCGACCTCCCGCTCGACGCCGGAGTCCCGGGCCGAGCAGACGATCCGCGGCACATCCGACAGCGCCGGGTGGGCGTGCATGGCCTGGAGCACCTCGAAGCCGGAGACCCCGGGCATCATCATGTCGACGACGACGAGGGCCGGGCTCGGCCCCTCGAGCAGGGCGTCGATGGCGGCCTGTCCGTCACCGGCCACGTGGACCCGCCAGTCGGCGAGCTCGAAGGTGCTGGCCAGCAGGTCGCGGACGCCGGGGTCGTCGTCGACGACCAGGACGGTCCGCGCCGGGCTCCCCGTGGTCATGGCCCCATCGTGCCCCACCACCCCGGCGCAGGGCCGGACCGTGCTGCCGGGACGGGCCCGGGACGAGCCGGGCAGCCGGGACGGTCGGGGTCAGCTCCGCTGGGGCAGCTCGACCCGGAACTCGGTGCGGTCGGCGCGGTCGCGCAGGTCGACCACCCCGTCGTGGGCCTCGACGAGGCGCCGGACGATGTGGAGGCCGAGGCCGCTGCCCGGCCGTCCGGACCGACCGGTCTCGAACCGGTCGAACAGGGACGCCCCCACCGGCAGCTGCGGCGGGGAGCCGGCGTCGAGGACCGACAGGTGGACGGCACCGGGCACGGCGCCGACCTCGATGGACACCGGGGGCCGGCCGTGGCGTCGTGCGTTCTCGACGAGGTTGCGCACGACGCGGCGGATGGCCCGCTCGTCGCCGAAGACCTCGACGTCGGTGCCCCGGACGTCGACGACGTCGCCGTGCAGGCGGGCGCACTCGGCCGCCACGTCCGCGCACAGGGCGACGAGGTCGATCCGCTCGCGCCGGATGGGCAGCGGCGCGTCGGCGGGTCGGGCCTGCACCAGCAGGTCCTCGAGGACGTGCTCGATCTCCTCGGCCGAGCGCTCGACCAGCCTCGAGAGCTGCTCGTGCTCGGCGGGGTGCTCCCCGCCGGCGAGGAGCTGGGCGGCGTTGCGCAGCACGCTGAAGGGCGTCCGCAGGTCGTGGACCAGGCCGGACACCTCGACGACGGGATCCGCCGCGGGGTCGGTCGCGCCGTCCCGGACGCGGTCGCCGACGGCGGCGGCGACCGCGTCGAGGCTGCGGTCGTCCCCGGCGGTCCACGTCCCGGCCGGGGCCGCGACGCCGAGCCCGCCCAGCAGCTCGCCGTCGCGCCCGTGGAGCGGGCGCGCCTGGACCTCCAGCCCACCGGGGTCGTCGTCCACCACGTCCGCGACCGAGAGCGAGAAGCAGGGACGGGTGGCACCGGCGACCTGCTCGTGGACGACGGCCCCGGGGACGGGCCCGCGGCGCGCCGCGGGCCGGGACCCGGCGGTGACCACGCGGTGCGCCACGCCGACGTCGACGAGGACGACGGTGGCGCCCACGGCCCCGGTCAGCACGGGCAGGAGCGCGACCAGCGCGGCGAGGTCCCGGGGCGCGGGGGCATCGAGCAGCCCCGTGGCGCGGACGGCCGCGACGCGGGCGGGATCGGCCAGGACCGAGGCGAGCTGCGACCCGCCGACGTGTTCGTCGTGCCCTCCGGCACCACCAGCTGCCATCCGCACGAAACGTAGCGGAACGGACAGCAGGGAGGATCGATCCCTCCGCAGCGTGCGGGC